>SBAZ01000147.1 GCA_005239935.1 Planctomycetales bacterium
AGGTGAACCTGCGCAGCAACGGTATCTGGATCGTCGGCGCGCTGATCGGCCTGGTGGCGAGCTTCTGGGCGGTCGGCTTTGCCGGCCGCTTCGGGCACGGCCTGTGGCGGCGGTGGTTCAGCCGGCAGGACGAGGCGCGCCCGCTGGGCCAGCTCGACCCGCCGGCTCTGGATGAGCCGGCGACGCGCGCGCGCATCAATGAGATCCTGCGCGAGATCGGCATCGAGGACCCGAGCGGCTACTACGTCGAGGAGCGCCTGGTGAGCGTGCTCAAGAACCGCGGCCCCAAGGCGGTGGACGAGCTGTTCGCGGAGACGATGACGCGCCTGGCCGACTGGCGCCTGCGCACTCACCGGCCCGGCCGCCCGGCGGTGGACGACGTCCTGGTGCGGTTCGTCCTGCTCGAGTGGGTGAGCCAGGAGATGAACCGAGGCGGGCTGGCCGCCATCGCCGACATGCCGACCTTCCTCTACTACCTCCTGGACAAGGCGATGGGCATGTACGCGGGCGCCGAGCCCTACGCCCGCTTTGGGAGTCGCTTGGACATCGCGGCGAGTGTTCAGGGTGACGTGACAGAGCTAAGGGGGTACCTGGCTCGGGAGTACGCAAAGGCGGCGCCTAGCGACGCGCTCAGGGAGAAGATCGCGCACGTGCTGCTTGCCCTCGCCAAGGAAAAAGACAAGCCGCTCACGACGGATGTGGTCAGGAAGATCCTGATGGACAAGGAGCGCTTCGGATCCTACGTGACTGACGAGACAGTTCGTGACCGGGTGCTCAAGCCGGTCATGGTCGTGCTGCAGGATGTGAGAGCCGGTCGGCGGTCAGGGAGGGGTATCGAGATCGTTGACGAACTTTCGGCTGCGCTGGCAGCCGCCCATTACCGGGCGGGCCTTGGTTTGAAGCGCAGCCGCATGACCTACGATGACATGCATGACTTGTTCGATGACCCAGAGTTCCTAGAGGCGTACGAGAGCGTCGGCGCGGCCGCCCTCTATGGGGAGCTGTCGGTCAAGGGCAACTATCAGGCGTTTTTCAAGAAGCACTTCAAGGATCAAATTGGCTACCCGACGTTCTTCAAGAACCTCGGGTTTGTCGCGCTCTTCATCTTCATCCCGATCGGCTGGGTACTGGCGGACCCGCTCTTGGCGCAGTTCGGCGCCTCCATGGTGTGGCCACGGGCGGCGCTTGGGGCAGGGGCCCTTGCGTCCTGGCTATTCACCACTCGGCGGCTGTCCCGCTTTGAGGTTGGCCTGCACGACCCCGTGACCGACGGCCAGCGGTTGCGCTTCCGTCTCTTCCTGGGAGCGAGCGCTTTGCTCTGGACCTCATTTAACTGGCTCGTGGGTTTCTACACCTGGCAGGCCATCCTCGGCTACGCCGTCCTTGGCACCTGGTGGCTCTGGCTGGGCCTGCCGCTTGTTGTGTTCACGGGCCTGATCACCACGCTAAGCGTCTTTGCGCTGCCCAAGTTTGTGAGCACGACTTTTTCGTACTTCGAAGGTTCGCGGCAGGGGGTCGGGCAGATCAAGACCTGGTCCCAGGCGCAGGAGCACTTCCGAGAGGCCCGGCGGCGCTTCCTTGAGGTCATGATCCCGAAGGAAGTTGCCCGCGAGTGGGCCGGGCGGGAGGAACACGTCTGGCAGCGGTTCTGGACGATGTTTGTGGATGAGCACCTGCGGGAGCGCGGCTTCCAACTGACAGCGGCAGAAGCCGACGCGCTCCGCCGAGGAGACCTCGGCAAGGCGCCGGAGGATCCCGAGGCCGTCTGGCGCATCCAGCGTCTGGTCGAGAGCTTCCTCATGGCGATGCCCCATGCGCCCTCGTGGCATGCGTTGCCATCGCTGACGGCGATGATTACGGGGTTTGACGAGAAAGTTCGCTACCCCTTTGCCGAGCTGAACGCGCCTGAGCCGGGCGGCGAGATCTTCCGGGTCAATAAGGTCATGGGGGTCTATCCGCATCAATGGCGGCTCTTCGTCGCGTCGCTGCCTGCAGGACATGACCGGGAGGCTCTCGAGCGGCACACGCACGCCGTGCTGGAACGGAACCAGGGGCTCGATCCGCTGCCAGAGACTCTTGGATCGGCCACGCAGGAGGCGGTGGAGCGCTGGGTTGCCATGCGCATGACGCCGGTGTGGAAGACCGTGGAGGAAGTCGCCATCGTCCGGGATGCCCTTCTGTTCTTCGCATGGGTGAACTTCCCGGATCGTACTGAAGCGGAACTGCGGGCACTCGTGGATGAGAAGCTCCAGATTCTCGTCAACTACGAGGGCTACAACTTCGTGTCCGCGGCACAGCAAGCATATGTCAATGAGCTCATGCGGCGGTTGCCATCGGTGGAGTTCTGGTGGCGGGGCGCGCCGCTGCGTCATGGGGACCCGACCAGCGACATTGGACGGATGCCCCTCGGGGGGCCTGTCATCAAAGGGAAGCCATTCGGCCAGAACGCCGTAATGCCGTTCGTGCGGGGCGAGAAGATCCTGTTCTTCGACTCGAACGCATCGGTACGCTTCGAGGAGGTCGTGAAAATTCCCATGGGTCTGGCAGAATTCGAAATGGAACCGAAACTGAAACTTGTCCTGTACGGTGAGCACACGTACAACAGCAACTACTCGTGGACGACGGAGGCGTTCGGGCTGGGCGAGGGCACGTGGACCAGCGAGGAACAGCGGTTCCTGAGCATGTTCGGGGCAGTAGGATTCTACGGGCACAGCGCCATCATTGACCGGGAGGCCATCATCCTCGCGGGCGGCTATCCGCACGAGTACTCCGGCGAGGATACCATGCTGTCCATGAAGCTCTGGCTGGAGCGGTTCCGGACCGCACACCGCGAGTACATGCTGTTCGGAAAGTCCCGCGAGGGCGGGTTCCATGCGTCCCTTGTCCCGCTGGGGCGCTGGGCACAGAACGTCGTGGAGTACATCTTTAGTCGCTGGGGTGTCCGGCTCATCAGCAGCCAAGCGGTGCACCTGGGCCAGCTCCTCATCACCATGAACTCTTTCGCTTTCATGCTGAAGAAACCACTCATTCCGCCAACAAACTTCCTCTACGTCAGTTGGGTGGTACTCCTCGGGGTGAGCGGTACCGTCAGTTTGCCCTTGGTGATTGCGATGGGACTGCTTGGGCTGCTCATCAATCAGGGCGCGACAATCCCGGCCGTCCTGCATATGTTCAGCCGGAAGACGATCCAGGAGGCGGCAGTCCAGTTCGTGGCCATCTTCCCGAAGATCTACAGCCTCTTTGTGCCGGTCATCCCGACGTATGCGATTCGTGTCCACAATGCCATCCAGGCAGGACAGGGCGGATTTGCCATCTCCGGCAAAGGGTTCAGCCTCGGCCATCTCTCGGCACGGCAGATCTACGGGCGTGGCCTCTGGACGCTTGCAGGCCAGGGCGCCCTGGCGCTCGGGCTGCTGGTCGCAGTCTTCTGGGGAGGGGCGGGACCCCAGTTATGGGCACTCATTGGCATGACCGTGGGCTTTCCCCTCTTCTGGATCGGGGTGCTGAGAGGCTCGAAGCACGTTCGGGGGATGATCTGGCCGGACACGGCCTCCCAGCGTGACGCGCTGAAAGTGCAAATGTTGCTCAGCGTACCGATGCTGACCGCCGTCGGCTCTGCGCTCTGGTTCTGGGGTGGCATGACGGATCCCGTGGCCGCGCGCTACTGGATCCTGGCAGGCGCTTCAACTGCTGCGTACTTCTATGGCGCTTTCAGTAGGACGCGCTGGGTTCGGAAGACCGCCATACCGCTCGGATTCGTTGGGCTGGTTTCGGCCCTGGCCCTCGGAACCCTGCAAGTTAACCCCATGTTTGCGTTACTCGCCTTCTCAATCTTCTATTTGGGGGTGCCCGTGGTGTCCTTGTTCACGCCGCTCATCGGACACGCGCGCCCCCTGCTGGACGTCTCACCGGCGATGATGCGCATGAGAGGACTGGCGCACCGGCGCATGAGCTGGTTGTATGGGGGACCTTTCGCGGAGCCAATCGGCACGACGAGAAACCCCAGAGGCAAAGTGCTTGAGATCGTGGATGCGACTCAACCCAATGCCGTGGTGCTCGAGGCCATTTACGTGACCGCGAAGGGATGGGATGAGAATCCTCAGAAGCTCCTCGACAGAATTGCTGGAAACCCAGCGGTGGTCGCCAGAATTCATGGCATGGTGCTGAATGTGTTGGGCAACACGCGGCTCAAGCCGGAGGAGAAGCGCGAAGCTCTCGCGGCTCAGTTGCATCGCTTTCTCCGTCACCGCGATAACTTGCGTGGCGAGCCGCGGGAGACGGGCGGCACTAAGCTATTCGGGTTCAGGTTGAGAGGATTGCGCAACCACGTTGCTCCAGCGATGATGAGCCTTATTCCGAGCCTCCTCGTTCCCCTGCCGCTCGGTTCCTGGGGAGTCAGTGACGGACCGGTGCGGATGATGTCCCTGACGCAGCCAGCATTTGTTGCGGGTCTCGGTAACCAGGGATTGGCGGGCCTGCTTGCGTCCGGCTGGGTGGCAATCGTGGTTGCGAGCGCCATCCTCGAATACCTGATGGAATCTGCGACGCCGAGAGGGCGCAAGCCCGGCTCCGTGGAGCACCGGGCATTTCTGGGAATGCTGCTTGGCGGGATTGTCGCCCCTGTCTTCTACATTCTGGGCCATTGGCTGGCCGGCAACAGTTTTGGCGACACGATTCTTGCAGAGGCCATGTTGGCATGGGTGGGTGGGACCATTCTGGGGTTCGCACTACATCGAATGTTGGCGCCTGTGATCGAAATGTTGGTGACCGCGAACTACCGGCGCCAGCTGCACAGACTGGAGAAGCTTGCTGGAGATCACGTGCTGTATGACCTGGACGAGATCGGCATGGCGTCAGCTCGTGACGTTGTCATGCTTGGGAAGCTCGTTGAAAAGGGCGCATTGCCCAGAAGCATCCTGCTCTCCTACCTGGACAAGAGTCGTGCATTGCGTTGGCAGCGGGACCGTGTGGGCACGGAGATCAGTCGGAATCCTGAATACTTCGAACCGCAGTTCGATGACAGAGTAGGTCGCGAAGTGGGCGTTCGAGAGCCGAACCCTGACTATGATCCTGAGAAAACAAAGCAGGATCGTGCGACGTACGAGGCGATCGGAGCCCAGCTGCGTGCTCTTGGAGATGAGTTCAGGGGAGTGGTTGCGGAAGCAAGAGGCCATTCAGTCTCTGGTGCAGGGCCAGCTGATGGGAGGGATGGCCGGCGTGGTGGGGCGCTGTTCGGCGAGCGGCTGGCGCAGGGCTTCCCGGTGTTCCGGCAGGGGGCCTTCAACGTGGCGGCGTTCCTGCGACGCCACATGCGGGAAACCGGCCAGGCGCCGATCCCGCTGCCGGCATACAACGGTGTCGAGGTGGAGGGCCTCGGCCGCGTGACGGCCGACATGATCCGGCTCGCGATCGAGGAGGACTACCAGGGCATGCGCCGCGCCCAGCGGCTGCCGGAGCTCGCGGAGGACCAGGTCATCATCCTGCGCGGCTGGAGCGAGCGGCTGCCTCGCAACCCACACCAACTTGTCTGGTCCACGGCCAAGGGTGGGTCCGATGCGGGCCGGGCGCGCATCGTCCTGCATGAGGACTTCCTGACGTGGCTGGCGCGCCGGCATCCCTCAGGGACGGACGGGCTGGATGTCGCCGGATTCCGCCGCGAGCTAGCGATGGTCTTCGCGCACGAGCGGCTCGAGCGCGCCGGCCTGAGCCACCACATCGCCGCGCAGCTCTTCACCCCGGAGTTCGAGGAGCCGGCTCCCGGCACGCTCGAGGCCGTCGAGTGGGCCAGCGGGGAGGCCTTTCGCCGGGAGCTCGCGGCCGAGCGCCCAGCAGCGGACGTCATCCTGATCTCTGCAGGCGACAGCAAGATGGCGGGGCACTACGACAGGCACTTCGCGAGGCTCCAGGGCGTCCTCTACCGCGAGGACGTGCCGCTGCTGAATATCGCGGACCTGGACGTCCCGTACCAGGCGGGCGCGCGCATCGGCAACGGCGGCGCGGTCGGCAACACGCTCCTCGAGCTCTCCGAGCGGCTGGCCGAACTGCAGGCGGCGCGGCGGCCTGATGGGACGCCCCGGTATCCCCATCTGGTCGGCCGGTCGCTGGAGGAGCTCAGGATCGTGCTGATCCAGGCCGGGGGCTTCGGCGTGCGCTTCACCCCCGGATCCAGCAACGGCTCGAAGACCTTGATGCCGCTTCCCAAGGTGCTGCCGAACGGCTACCAGGCGACCTCCATGGACCTCGTGCTCATGGGCGCCTACAAGTTCGCGCAGGCCTTGGAGGAGTCCGGCCGGCCAGGTGGGCTCGTGGTGCTTAACGGCGACGGGATCCTGCTGACCCGACCGCAACTCGCCGATGGTGTCAGCTTGATCATCAATCCCGCGAGCCTCGCGGAGGCAGACCAGAAGCTGGGCGTCGTTGTGACGAATCCCCACGATCACCGGGTGGTGACCTTCCTGGAGAAGCCGGGGGTCGCGGAGATGGAGGCCAGCGCGCCGCTGCGGCAGATGGGCATCAACTTCTCGGACCGGCACGGCCGCCAGCTGCTGAGCAACACGGCCAGCTACGTCGCGAGCCACGGCAATGCGGAGCAGTACCGGGGGCATGTCCGAGCAATGCTGGACATCGCAAGGCTGCTGCGGGACCGCCGGGAGGTCCGGCAGACCGTCTACGAGGTGGACACCTCGAACGACTTCCTCATCCCGCTGACCCTGGGGCTCGGGGAGTACATCACCCGACGGCTGGCGCCGGACCTGCAGCAGCCATTGACGGATCAGGAGGTCGTGCTGTTGACCAGCTGGCCGGAGCTGACGTTCTTGAAGCAGCGCTGGGTGACCCGCGACGGACGGCGCGAAGAGCAGCAGACACCGATCGGCGGCCCCAGCCGCGTGCCGGACGCGCCATACAGCGGACCCGAGTTTGCGAGCCGGGTCGAGTTCTATGCCCAGATCTACCGGATTGTCCGTGAGCGGTTCCTGGCCCCGTATGCGCTGCCGCAGGACCCGTTGCAGTCCGACTACATCGACTACGGCGACAACCAGACCTGGTACGAGGGGTTGATGGGGATGCTGCCCCGCAATCTCAATCATGTCCTGGGGTATCGCGACCGAATCCAGTCGGTCGTCAGCGAAGGCGCCACAACGGGGGAAGGCACCCGGATGTACCGGAGCGCTGTGGAGCAGGGCAGCCGGGTGGGGCGAAGGAGCATCATCCAGGGGTCGCATCTGCGGGAGGGCTCGTCGGTCGGGTCCTTCTCGATCGTCTACAACGTCCGCGGCCGCGTGGACATCGGGGACAATGAGCTGCTGACCCAGGTGCCCATCACGGTGCAGGGCCAGCTGCGATGGGCTACGGTGTACACGCGGACGACGGACAACCTAGGGATCGGCAACAGCCTCTTCGGCCGGAGTCCCAGGGAGTACCTGGCCGGCCTCCGCGATTTCGACGGCCGGCCACTGTTCGACATCCTGCCCTCGGAGGACAAGAACCTGCTGCTGGATGTGCCGCTGTGGCCGGTGAACGGGTCCGGGAACGTGGACATGCGGCTGATCCGGTGGATGGCCGAGGAAGGCCCGCCGCGGGCGCCGCCGGAGTATGTTCGCCTTAAGGAGTCCAATCAGCTGGTTTCCTTCCGGTACATCACCCAGAACATCAACTATCCGGGCATCCTCGACCGCGGCAACCGGGTGGCGGACGCGATCTTCGTCCAGCGCCTGCGGCAAGGGCGCGCGGTGGATCCCGTCGAGTTCCTGCAGATCGCCTATCACGACCTCCATACCCTGGGTCTCGAGAGCCCAGACGTTGGCCGCGGCGCGCTGAGCGCCAAGCAGGCGCGCTTCGACCTCACCGGCGCGCTGCCGGAACCGAAGGCGACGGACAACACCGCTGTCCACATCCTGCTCCCTGACGACCTGCGCGATTCGCTGGCCCGCGTGGCCGCGGATGTCGCCGCGATCCTGGACGATCCGCGGGCGTTCTTCATCCATCCGGCAACCTCCCTGCATGTCACCCTCTTCCGCGTCAAGCCGGATGCCGTGTCCCGGGAAGAGTGGGAACGTGCCCTCACCGAGCTGCAGCATCTCGGCAGGTCCTTCGGGCCATTCCGGATCCGCGTGCAGGGTCTGACCCTCGCCGCGGACGGCACGCTGATGGCGAACGGCTACGTGGCGGACGAGACGTTCCACCGACTCCAGCTCGTGCTCGGGGACGCGCTGCCGTTCGCCCCGCCGGGAGCGGATCAGCCGCGGCTCGTGAACGTGACGCTCGGACAGGTCGTGGAGGACCTCAACACCCGGCAGGTCGAGCGCCTGCGTGAGACACTTGCCCGGCACCAGGAAGAGGACTTCGGAGCATTTCAGGTCGATGCGCTGCACCTGACGCGGCAGTCCCATTGGTTCCGCTACGGTGATCCGCTCGAGGAGGTGGTCATCCGGCTTGCGGGTGGCCATGGCCCGGACGCCAACACCATGAAGGGGATGGGGCGGTTCACCTCGGACGCGCACGCGGAGATTAACGAGACCATCCGGTTCGCGCGGGACGTGAGCGGCCCGCACCGCGGAGTGCTCATCCAGGGGTCGGCCGAGGGATGGGAGGATGGGGAACTGGCGGACGCGGCCAAACTGCAACGGGCCATGTCGCAGCTGGCCACCTATCCGCCGGTCGAGCTCCCGCGCGGTCTGGGCCACGTGAGCGTGCCCGGGACCCTAGAGCAGGCCAATGTCGTGCTGCTTGAGCAGCCCTCCGGGCGCCCCGGGCTGCGGGTCGAGTCGCGGACGAATTACCAGGTCTCGCACGTGGGGGCCGAGCACAACACGATCTATGTCGACAAGCCGACCTTCCGCGCGCTGAGCATCGATGAGCTGGCAGCGTTGCTGCTGCACGACGCTATCGAGTTGGCTGGCAAGCTCCAGGTCCGGGCGCGCGGCGGGGCGTGGGGGTCGATCATGGCCTATGAGCTGCATAAGCTGGCGGAGCAGCACGAATCGGGGGTCGGGACGCATCTTGACGGAGTCATCCAAGATGTGCTCTTCCCGGAGGAGGCCCCCATCCTCGTCCGCCTCCAGCAGGAGAGTGAGCGGGCCTTCCAGCGAGAGCTGAGCAGGGCTGAGCCGACGGCCGACCTCATCGCTATTTCGGCGGGCACGGAAGGGATGGCAGAGTACTACCGCGACCACTTTGCACGACTCAGGGGGGTGCTGTACCGGCCGGATGTGCCTCTGGAGATCATCGCGGATCCGCCGCGCAGCGGCGGGGTGCGCGCCGGCAACGGTGGCGCGGTGGCGAACGTCCTGCGGAAACTGCGCGCGCGGTTCGAGCGTGGCGAGTACTCGGCACCGCACCTGCAGGGCCGGGCCTTCGCGGACCTGCGCATTGTCATCGTGCAGGCCGGTGGGTTCGGCACCCGCTACACGCCGGGCTCAAGCGACGGGTCCAAGACCCTCATGCCGCTGCCGTTCGGGAGCTCGAACGGCAG
>SBAZ01000063.1 GCA_005239935.1 Planctomycetales bacterium
CAAGAAGGTCTACGTCGAACGGGCGGAACTGCTGCGGGAACAGGAAGCCGACATCCGCCGCGAACTGAGCAAGGTCGAACTCGAACTGGTCGAGCGGGAGCGCTCCGAGCAGTACCAGCACCTGCTGGCGGCGGTGGTCTCCAGCACGGACTGGGAGACGACAAAGATCGACATTTTCAGGAAGCGGCAGCTCTTGAAACTGCTCTTTAAGCGGATTGTCGTGACCAACGGCGAGATTACAGACACCCAGTTTTACAAGCCGTTCCAGCGGATGTATGATGAGGTCATATCTCGAAGAAAGACAAGCACAAAGCACGAACTGGAGGAGGTATGCAAAGGCGTCTGTATCTGGCGTCCTACGGCTGTCAGATGAACGAGCGGGACTCCGAGGAGGTCCTGGGGATGCTGACGGCGCAGGGCTACGAGATCGCCGAGGCGCCGGAGGCGGCGGACGTGATTCTGCTCAATACCTGCTCGGTGCGGCAGCACGCCGAGGAGCGGGCGTATGGGAAGATGGCCGAGCTCTCCGCGCTCAAGCACGAACGCCCCGGCCTGATCCTAGGCCTTGTCGGCTGTATGGCGAAGCTCCACCAGGCGCAGGTCTTCAAGCGGCTGCCGGAGGTCGACCTGGTCGCCGGTCCGGCCGAGCTCTACGACCTGCCGTATCTGCTCGCGGAGATCCAGGAGAAGCGCCAGCGCATCGTCGCGGTGGACCGCCCCGTCAGGCCGCTTGACCGCAAGCCAGCAGGTGACTACCGGCGGCCTGGCATCACGGCCTTCGTGACCATCATGGAGGGGTGCGACAAAGCGTGCACGTACTGCATCGTGCCGAAGACACGCGGACAAGAGGTGTCGCGGCCGGCGGAGGAGATCCTTGCCGAGATCAGCCGGCTCGTGCAGGCCGGGTATCAGGAAGTCACGCTCCTGGGGCAGAACGTCAATTCCTACGGCAAGCGGTTCCCAGATGGCTCAGGCTACCAGGGGCCGGTGGGCAGGAGGCGGTTACTAGAGGAAGAGCCGGACACCTTGCTCGACTTTCCGGCGTTGTTGAGGAGGATTGATGCGTCTGTGCGAAATGGGGACAGGCCCCTTCGGGCCCAGTCCCCATTTCGCCTGCGGTTTACGACGAGCCATCCGTTCGATGCCAACGAGCGGCTCTTTGAAGCGATGCGGGACTGCGACTCGGTGTGCGAGTGGCTGCACTTGCCGGTGCAGTCAGGGTCGAACCGAGTCCTCCGCGCGATGCGCCGGGGCTACACCGCGGAGGCCTACCTCGAGAACATCTCGCTCCTCCGGCGACTGATCCCGGACATTAGCCTCTCGACCGATCTCATCGTGGGCTTCCCCGGTGAGACCGAGGAGGACTTCGAGGCGACGGTGCGCCTGGTGGGCGAGGTCCGGTACGACAGCGCGTACATCTTTAAGTATTCGCCACGGTCGGGCACCGATGCGGCCGCCCGTGAGGACGGCGTGCCGCAGGACGTGAAAGAGGACCGGAACCAGCGCCTCCTCGGTCTGCAGGCGGAGATCGAGCAGGCGAAGCAGCGGGCATGGGTCGGGCGGCGCGCCGAGGTGCTGTTCGAGCGGCCCGGCAAGGGCCCCAGCCAGTGGTTCGGCCGCACGCGGGGCAACCACGGCGTGATTGTGGAGCACCCCGCTGAGCTGGCGGGACGCTCGATGGATGTGACCATCACCGGCACGACGGCGCACACCCTCCTGGGGGCCCTCGCCTCGCCAGTCCCGGCCGCATGCGCCGACTGAAAGTCGCGCTGCTGGCCGCGGCGCGGCTCATCGGCCGTGTCCAGACCTGGCTTCTCCTAACACTGTGCTACGTGGTCTTCCTCGCGCCGGTCGCCCTGCTGTTCAAACTGGTCGCGGACCCCCTCACGTTGCGCCGGCGGGTGAACCCCTGGCGCCAGAAGGTGCCTCCGGCCGACCGCATGACCTGGGCCCGCAGCCAGTGACCATGCAGATCCTCGGAATCTCCTGCTACTACCACGATGCGGCAGCGGCGCTGCTGCGCGACGGCGTCCTGGTCGCCGCCTCGGAGGAGGAGCGCTTCTCACGCCAGAAGCACGACTTCGACTTCCCCTCGCGCGCCATCCAGTTCTGCCTGGCGCAGGGCGGCATCCAGGCTGGCGACCTGGACTACGTCGTCTTCTATGAGAAGCCCTTCCTGAAGTTCGAACGCATCCTCCTTTCGTCCATCCAGACGTTCCCCCGCTCAGCCGCCTCGTTCCGGCAGGCGATGACGAGCTGGCTCCTGGACAAACTGTGGATCAAGGCCCGCATCCAGGAGGAGCTGGACGCGCCGGCGGAGAAGATCCTCTTCGCCGACCACCACCTCTCGCACGCCGCCAGTGCCTTCTTCTGCTCGCCCTTCGAGGACGCGGCGATCATCACGGCGGACGGGGTCGGGGAGTGGGCCACCACGACCGTCGGCGTGGGCACCGCGGACTGGGGCCGGGCCGGGGGCCGGACGAACGACATCCGCGTGCTGCGCGAGCTGCGGTTCCCCCATTCGATTGGCCTCCTCTACTCCGCCTTCACCGCGTTCCTGGGCTTCGAAGTGAACGAGGGCGAGTACAAGGTCATGGGGATGGCCCCCTACGGCACGCCGCGGTTCCTGGACCAGGTCTGGTCAGTGATCCACCGCACCGACGGCGGCGGGTTTCAGCTCGCCATGGAGCACTTTGCCTACCACTACTCAACGCACCGGTCGTTCGGCCGGCGGTTCGAGCGCCTCTTCGGCTCGCCGCGCAACCCCGCGGACCCGTTCGTGACCGGCGAGTTCGGCGATGCGTTGGACCGAGACGAGCGGCTGCTCAAAGAGAGCCGACATGACGCCGACATCGCGGCCAGCATCCAGCGGGCGACCGAGGAACTGCTGCTCGGCCTGGCGGCGCAGGTATACGAGGAGACGAAGCTCCCGCGCCTGTGCTTGGCCGGGGGCGTCGCGTACAACAGCGCGGCGAACGGCCGGATCATCCGGGAG
>SBAZ01000124.1 GCA_005239935.1 Planctomycetales bacterium
CAAACCGGAGCGAACACCTTGGGTGAAGGACCGAGCAAGTCACAGCCAATTCGATAGGCGGACTTGCGCGATTGAGAGACCTCCCCACACAAGGGGAGAATCTGCTGAAGGAGTTGGAGAACCTCACCAACTCGTGCTTCAGGGACCCCGTGAAGGCGAGCATGCTGAGCGCAAGGAGCAGCATGACAAGGGGCGGATCGCCAAAGAGGTTGAGCGGCAGGGCATGGCGGCCGCGATGGCGCTGCTCTCGAAGGAGGCCAAGGGGGAGATCACCGGCCGGCGTGCGACCTTCGACGTGACCAACCACCCGGCGCTCGCCAGCCTCCCCGTCGTGGGCAAGCTCATGGTCAAACCCCAGGTGAGCTCCTCGGGAGACGCGAGCCAGCCCGCGCAGGCGGCTAGCCACCCGGCGGCGTCCTCGCCGACGATCGCGACGGGCACACCGGCCCTGGCGGAGATCCCGGTGCTCGGGCGGCTGTTCAATAACCGCCAGGACGCGCAGCGGGATCCCTCCGACGTGCGCAAGGCCGACGTGCGCCTCCCGCTCATCTTCATCACGCCTCGCGTCGCACCTGACACCAGCGGCGAGATCTGACCTGGGAGCGCAACACCCTGGTGCCCACCGAGACCCTCGAACACGCTGAGGCGGCTCCGCACAGCCCGGCTGAGACGTCGGACGCCTGTCGGGACGCCACGCGCACCCTCACCCTGGCCGCGCACCTCGAGGAGCTGCGCCGCCGATTGGGCGTGAGCCTCGCCGCGCTGGTCGCGACCACGGCGGTGATGGCCACGCAAGCTGGGCGGCTCGTGGAGTGGTTGCGGCGGCCGGCCGGTGAGGCGCTGCCCGCCTTCGCGTTCTTCAGCCCGGCCGAAGGGTTCGTGGCCTATGTGAAGGTCGCGCTGCTCGCCGGGATCGCGGCGGCGATGCCAGTGGTCCTCTGGCAGGCCTGGGCGTTCATCCGGCCTGGGCTGGCGCCTAGGGAGCGGCAGCTCGGCCGCACGTTCGTCACGTGGGGCACCGGGCTCTTCCTGCTGGGTGCCGCGTTCGCCTATGCCCTCGTGCTGCCACCGGCCCTGCGCGTGCTGCTGACGATCGGGGCCGGGCAGTTGACCCCGATCATCTCGGTGGACCGCTATGTGGGGTTCGTGACCACGCTCCTCTTGTGGTGCGGGGTTGCGTTCGAGTTGCCGGCCGTGGTGTGGCTGCTGGCCGCCGTTGGCCTCGTCACGCCGGCGTGGTTGCGGCAACAGCGGCCCTACGCGCTGCTGGTGCTGGTCATCGTAGCCGCGGTGGTCACCCCGACCACCGATCCGGTCAATCTCGCCCTGCTCCTGGTCCCGCTGGCGGCCCTGTACGAACTCTCCATCTGGCTCAGCGCACTGGTCGTGCGCCGGCGGGCCGCCGCTAACTCACGGGAGGGCTGATGCGAGTCACCCCTGCGGGGCATCTCCTGGTGGTGGGGCTGATGCTGGGCGCACTGGACAGCCCCGGTGCATGGGCCGCACCCTCGTCCCGGACGCCGAGTGAGAGCGACCTCGCGCAGCAGCATTTCAAGGACGGCCTGGCCCACCAGCGGGCGAAGCGGTACGAAGCGGCCATCGCGTCGTATGAGCAGTCACTGAAGCACGATGGGGCCCAGCCGGAGGCGTTGAACAATCTGGGCTTCTGCCACAAGGAGCTCGGCCGCTACCAGCGCGCCGTCTCCTACTATAAGGATGCGATCCGCCTCGACCGCAACCTGGCCGAAGCCTACGAGTACCTGGGCGAGGCCTACCTCAAGATGGGGAAGATCGACCTCGCCAAGCAGCAGTACAAGAAGCTGCTGCCGATCGATGCGGAGGTCGCGGAGGAGCTCGGCGACAAGATCGAGGCGGCCCTGCTCGGCGAGGAGAGCCCGTAACCCTTCCTGATCTAGCGCGGCGGGCCCAGCCGCCGCCAGCCCCGCCACACCACGAGCCACCCAGCCGCGCCCAGCGCGCAGACCGCCGCCCCGACGCCGCGCGGCCCGACCAGCAGTTGAATCGGCCCCACGGTCGTCGCCAGCAAGGCGACGGTGCCGACCCCCCACAGGGCCATGGGGCCACCCCAGGCATCCCGCGTCACGGCCTGGTCCGCGACCGGGCGCCACCAGCCCGGCGGGTGCACCACGGCATAGAAGCGTGACAACGTCTTCCGGTCCACCGGCGCCGTCAGCAGCGTGACCGGCAGCCAGATGAGTGCGGTGGCGCCGACCATGAAGAGCAGGCCGGGCAGCTGCGCCATCGGCCACCCCAAGGCCGCAAAGACATGGGGCCGCGCGAGCAGGACCGGCAGGCTGGCTCCCATCGCGGCGATTTCGCTCCACGGGTTGATGCGCCACCACCACCAGCGCAAGAGATAGACCGGACCGATGCCGGCGGTCAGGTTGAGAATCCAGGTGAACGAGGCGCCGATACTGTGTGTGGTCAGGGCGACGCCGGTGCCGCCGAGGGCGAGCACCCAGGTCAAGGCGGCGGCGACACGCAGGTAGTGCTGCTCGCTCGCCCGAGGACGCACGAAGCGGCGGTACCCGTCGTGCAGGAGGTACGAGGCGCCCCAGTTCAGCTGGGTGCTGATGGTGGAGAGGAACGCCGCGAAGAACGACGCGACCAGGACCCCCCGGAGCCCAGCCGGGAGGACGGTCATGATCAGGCGTGGATAGGCGCGTTCATGGTCCACGAACGCGGCGCCGTTGACCGTCTCGGTCAGCACGGCATCGGGCAGCAGCATCGCCGAGGCCAGGGCCGTGAGCACCCACGGCCAGGACCGCACGCAGTAGTGCGCGACGTTAAACCACAACACCGACCCCATCGCATGCCGCTCGTTCTTGCAGGAGACGAGCCGCTGTACGATGACCCCGCCCCCGTCGGTATTCTTCCAGGCCCACCACTGAATGAGCAGGAGGCCCAGCAGCCATCCAAACGGGGAGTCCAGCCAGGGACCCTCGACCGGCACCGGCGGAATGACATCGAGGCGTCCCGTGTCGCGCAGTCCGGCCGCGAGGGCGTCGAGCCCGCCGACCGCCTGCACGGCCGCGACGGCCAGAATGACGGCCCCCACCATGGCCCACACGAACTGGAACGCGTCGGTGAGGATCACCCCCCACAGCCCAGAGAGGGACGTGTAGAGGGTGCCGAGGGCGACGCAGCCGAGGGTCGCCTCCAGTCGGCTGAATCCGGTGGTTTCCTGCAGGACCTTCGACATGCCGGTGACCGGCCACACGCCGATGATGTAGGCGTTGTACAGCAGTCCCCAGTAGACCGCCTTGAACCCCCGAAGAAACGCCGCCGCCGGGCCGCTGTAGCGCCGCTCCACCAGCTCGACTTCCGTCGTGACGCCGGCCCGCTTCCAGAGCCGCGCGAAGACGAAGACCGCCAACATGGTGCTGATGCCCAGCGCCCACACTTCCCACACGCCCCACACGCCGCGTCGCCGGACCATGCCGGTCACCAAGAGGGGGGTGTCGGAGGAGAAGGCCGTCGCGGCCATGGACGTGCCGGCCAGCCACCAGCCGAGCGCGCGGTTCGACACGAAATAGGCCTCCAGGCTGGCGCTGCCGATCCGCCTCAGAGCCAGTCCCAGCCAGACGCTGATGAGGAGGAACGCCGCGACGATGGCCCAGTCAAGCAGCGTCATGGATGTGCGGGGACATTTCTCTCCGGGACACGTTTCCCCGAGAAAACCCCCTGGGTCGGAGAAGTGTCCCTCCGAGAAACGTCCCCATCGTCTGCAGACGCGCCTAGGCGGGGGTCAGGGAGCCGAGGAGCCGGGGCGTGCGGGCCCCGGTCGTGCGCGGGAGGTGGTTCGCTTGGCCGCGCACATGGCGCAGGGCGAGGTAGGCAAACGCGGCCGGCTCCTTCGCCTGCGGCGGGAGGCCGTACTGCGCGCAGGAACGCACAGGCACCGGGGTGAAGTCACGGATCAAATGGCCCATGAGCGTCCGGTTGTGCACGCCGCCGCCGCTGACGATGACCTCGCGCAGGCGGGCCCGCACGAATCGCCGCAGGCTCTGCACGATGCTGAAGGCCGTGAAGGTGCTCAGCGTCGCTAGCACGTCGTACGGGGCTTCCGTGAGCTGCCGGCCGAACAGCTTGGCGAGCCAGGTTTCATTGAACATCTCGCGGCCCGTGGACTTCGGCGGCGGGCGCCGGAAGTAGGGGTGGCGCCAGAGCCGCTCGACCGCGCGATGGTCCACGCGCCCGCGCGCTGCCAGGTGTCCCTGGTCGTCGTACCGCTGGCGGCCGCGGCTGAGGCGCTGCGCGACCAGGTCGAGGAGGCAGTTGCCCGGGCCGGTGTCGAAGGCCACGGTGTCGAGGCCCCGGCCCACCACCGTGACGTTCGCGATCCCGCCGAGATTGAGCAGGGCGCGTACCGGGCCGCCTCCGAAGAATGCCTCGTCGAACGCAGGCACCAGCGGGGCGCCCTCGCCGCCGGCCGCGACGTCGCGCGGACGGAAATCGGCCACCACAGGGACGCCGAGGCGCTCGGCGATGACGGCCGGCTCGCCGATCTGGAGCGTCGAGGGCCGCGGGTCCTGCGGGCCATGATAGAGGGTGTGGCCGTGCGAGCCGATGACCGCGAGGCGCGCGGCCGGCACCTTGGCGCTCCGCAGCAGCCGCGCCGCGGCGTCGGCGAAGTGCGCCCCGAGGAGCATATTCAACATGGACACCTCCGCCGCCGGCAGGGCCGCGGCCTGCCGGAGCCGACGCGCCAGCGCAGCGGGATAGGGCCGGGTGCACTCGGCGATCAGGCGGAAGGTGTGGCCGTTGAACCGCACCAGGGCGGCGGAGACGCCATCGCACGAGGTGCCGGACATGAGGCCGAGCGCGAGTAGGGACATCTCACTGCAGCGCGCGGCGCAGCCACCCACGAGCGCGCCCAAGGCGGCGCTGCGCCTCGCGGCGCGAGCAGCCCCGCCGGGCCATGAGGACCGCGACCTTGACGCGGCCGTCCGCCGCACGCAGCCACCGCGCGGCCTCGCCCGGGGTCACGTGCGCGGCCTGGGCCACGATGCGCCGGGCGCGCGCCTGCAGCTTGCGCGACGTCGGCCGCACATCCACCATGAGATTGCCGTAGGTTTTGCCGAGGCGCACCATCGCCCCGAGGGTCAGCATGTTGAGGACGAGCTTGGTCGCGGTCGCCGCCTTCAGCCGGGTGGAGCCGGTGAGGAGTTCGGGCCCGGTCGACAGCGTGATGCGGACGCGCGCCTGCACCGGAGTCCGCGGGTTGCAGGTGACGAGGATCGTGCCCGCACCCCGCCGCGCCGCGCGCACGAGGGCGCCGGCCACGAAGGGCGTGACCCCGCTGGCGGTGAGGCCCACCACGACATCCCGGCGTCGGACGCGCCGGGCGGCGCGCGCGCCGGCGGCCTGGTCGTCTTCGGCGCCTTCGCGGGCCGCGAACACGGCGCCCCGGCCTCCGGCCATGGCGGCCTGCACCGTCGTTGGATCCGTGTGGAACGTCGGCGGGCACTCCGCCGCCTCGAGCACGCCGAGCCGGCCGCTCGTGCCGGCGCCGACCAACAGCAGCCGGCCGCCGCGGCGCAGGGCCTGGGCGATCAGCCGCACCGCGCGGGTGATGGCGCCATGCTGGCGGCGGACCGCTTGGACGACCCGGAGGTCTTCTGCCGACATGAGGCGGAGCAATTGGGGAGTTGAGAGCTGGTCGAGCTGGGTCGTCCGCGCGTGACGGGTTTCGGTGGGCACGCGGTCGTAGCGCACGGCGGGCATCTCGCTTCCAGCATAGAAGGTGCCTGGCACCTTGTCTAGGACAAGGTGCCAGGCACCGGCTTTTCTGTTAAGCTCAGCCGCATGGAGCTGGAGCCGCTCATCGGGGCGCGCCTGGTCGCCGGGTTTCCTGGCACGGAGGCGAGCCCCGCGCTCATCGCCCACCTGCGCGCGCTGCACATCTCCTCGATCATCGTCTTCGCCCGCAACTTCACCTCGGTCGCCCAGTTCACGCGGTTGCTCCGTGACCTCGAGTCCGGCGTGGGCCGGCGACTGCTGGTCATGGTGGACCATGAGGGCGGGCGCATCATCCGGTTCTCGGAGGGGGTGACGCGCTTTCCGGCGCCGCGCGAGGCAGCACGGCGCGGCGACGCGGCCATCGAAGCGCAGGGACGGACTGAAGCGGCTGAGCTGGGGCGCCTCGGCATCCACGTCAACCTCGCGCCGTGCGTGGATGTCTTGACCGAAGGCTCGGACCCGGTCATCGGGGACCGGGCGTATGGGTCGGACCCTGCCGTGGTCAGCCGCCTGGGCGCGGCGCGGGTGCGCGGCCTGCAAGATGGCGGCGTGGCGGCTTGCGCGAAGCACTTCCCAGGCCTGGGGGCGGTGGCCCGCGACCCGCACAAGGACCTCCCCACGATCCGCCTGGACCGGGACGCCATGCGCCGCACGCACTGGCCTCCGTTCCAGGCGGCCGTCGCCGCCAGGGTCGCGACCATCATGTCCTCCCATGTGTGTTATCCGGAGCTGGGCGAGCCGGAGGGGCTGCCGGCCACCTTCTCCCCGCGGCTGGTCAGCGAGCTCCTGCGCCAGACGTTCGGGTTTGAGGGAGCCATTCTGACGGATGACCTCGAAATGGGAGCGCTGCGGTCGTTTGGCGGGATGGGGGACATTGCGGTCCGTGCCTGCGAGGCAGGGCACGACTTCCTCTTAATCTGTTCCGACCTGGCGATGCAGCGGGAGGCGTTCGCTGGGCTGCTGGAAGCGGCCTCAGGAGGGAGGCTGTCGCCAGCCGCGGTGCAGGCCGGCGCTAACCGTGCACAACTGATTCGTAGCCAATGGGTTAGATAAATTTGCCTGCGGCCGCCGCCATGTGGTATGGTTACTGGTTGGGAGCCGATAAAGGCACACCCGTCGAAAGGCGGGGTCGCAAAGCCTAAGGCCTACGTCGCGGCTGGCACATGACGAGCGCTGGAGAAGCGCATGGGGCGGGTGGCTCCATACAGGCGTCGCACGGCTGCGGGTCGCGATAGGGTAGCTTGGCTGCCGAAGCTTCTGAGGGCGCTTTTGGCTTTATCGCGCTCCCACTAACCTCATCGTCGAATCCGATCCATCACGGCGCCGCCCCGCGCCGTGTTTTTTTTGTGCCCGTTCCCGCCAGGCGCGTCCTGCCGTACAATACCCGCATGGCTCCACCCGCCTCGCCCGCTCGCGGTTCGCCGGCCCGCATGACCGAGGCGAAGTTCCGTCAGGCCGCCGCCGATGCCGGAGCCTCCCTCAGCGCATGGTCGAACGGGCCGGGCGCGGTCTATGCCGCGCATGATCACCCGTACCGCAAGCGGCTGTTGGTGACGCAGGGCGACATCACGTTCGTCCTGGAGCCGGCAGGACGCCGTCCTTCGACTGGCGCTCAGGACGGCGTCCCGAGCGCAGTCGAGGGACGCCGCGTGCCGATGCGTCCGGGGGACGTCCTCGACCTGCCGCCGCAGGCGATCCACAGTGCCGTGGTCGGTCCGCGCGGCGTTGCCTGTGTGGAGGCGCACTTCCTGGCCGCCGGAGCCTAGCCGCATGCCCCAGCTGTCCGCGACGACGTTGCGCCTCTTCCAGGAATGCCCGCGCTGCTTCTGGCTCCATGTCGCGAAGAAGATCGAGCGGCCGCGCGGGCCGTTTCCCTCGCTGCCCTCCGGCATGGACCGCGTCCTGAAAGCCTATTTCGAGTCGTATCGGCGCCGACAGGAGCTGCCGCCGCTCGTCGCGAAGCACTTGACGGGCCGGCTGGCCGATACCGCCTTGACGCTCGGCTTCAACGACGCAGCCACTCAGGCGCGCTTGTGGGGCAAGTTGGACGACTGCCTCATCCTGCCGGATGGCCGGCTGGCCCCGCTCGATCACAAGACCAGGGCCTCGGCGCCGGAGGACGAATCGTACAGCGCGCAATACTACCAGGTGCAGATGGATGTCTACACGCTCCTCCTCGCGCGCAACGGCCACCCCACCAGCGGCACGGCGTACTTGGTCTACTACTTTCCGCAGCCCGGCGAGCTCCACCGCGGCGTCCCCTTCGGCGTCGCCGTGCACACGCTGCGCACGGACCCGGAGCGCGCCTATCGGCTGTTCGCGGGCGCGTGCCGATGCCTGCAGGGCCCGCTGCCTGAGCCCGCCGCCGCGTGCGAGTACTGCCGGTGGCTTGCGCAGCGGGGCGGCGCGGTGGTGGTCCAGGACGATCTCTTCGCCTGATGGCACCGGCGGCCTGGGCGCTCTTCCTCGCCTGCGCGTTCGGCGCCGAGGTGATCGGCACCATGGCCGGCTTCGGCGCCGCGACGATCCTCACCCCGTTTGCCGCCGCCTTCATGGATATGAAGACCGCGATTGCGCTTGTCGCGGTGTTCCACTTGTTCGGCAACGGCTCGCGGCTCCTCTTCTTCGGCCGGCACGTGCGCTGGCGGGTCTGGGCGCTGTTCGGGATCACGGGGATCGGGTGCAGCGTGCTGGGCGCGTTCGTGACCGCCGCGCTGCCAGGGGCCGCCGTCCGCCTGGCGTTCGGCGTGTTTCTCCTGCTCTACGTCGCCCTCTCCTGGTCGGCGGCGTCGGCCCTGCGGTTGCCCGCGACTCCGGTGACCCTGGTTGGCGGCGGGGCCCTCTCCGGGTTCATCGCCGGGCTGCTCGGGACCGGCGGCGCGGTGCGCTCGGCGTGCCTGCTCGCGTTCCGCCTGCCACGTGACGCGTACCTCGGCACCTCCGCCGCCATCGCCGCCTGCGTGGACGCCACGCGCCTGCCGGTCTATGTCGCTGGCGGCGCGCTCTCCGGCGAGACGGTGGCCGTGCTGCTCGGTCTGCTGGCCGCGGCCTTCACCGGCGCCTGGACCGGCCAGCGGCTGGTGCGGCGCATCTCCGCGGAGGGCTTCCGACGGCTGGTGCTGCTCCTGCTGACTGGCATGGGCGTCAAACTGGTCCTGGAAGGATGGCATGGTGTCGGCTGACGCGCGGAGTCGAGTCCGAGTCGCCGGCATCCCCATCATCATCGATCCGAGTTGGTTCATCATCGCGGTCCTGCTCGCGTGGTCGCTGGGTCGCGGGCACTTCCCGTCGGTGCTTCCGGGCTGGCCCGGCTGGGCCCACCTGGCGCTTGGCGCAGCGGCCGCCGTGGCGCTGTTCGGGTGCGTCCTGCTGCACGAGTTGGGCCATGCGCTAGTAGCCCGACTCCACGGGTTGCCGGTCGACAGCATCACCCTCTTCATCTTCGGCGGCGTCGCGCACATCGCGGGCGAGTCGCACCGCCCGGGGGCGGAGCTGCGGATCGCACTGGCGGGCCCGGCGGTGAGCGGGGCGCTGGCTGCGGGGTGCGGCTGGCTCGCCCCGCGGGCCGGGAGCGCGGCGGCGACGGCCCTCCTCGACGATCTCGGATGGATCAATCTGGCGGTCCTCGTGTTCAATCTGTTGCCGGGATTCCCCTTGGATGGCGGGCGCGTGCTGCGCGCGGCGCTGTGGGCGGGCCTGCGCAGCTACGCGCGGGCCACGCGCATCGCCGGCGCCTTCGGCATCGCACTGGGATTTGCGCTCATGGCCTTTGGGGTGTACGCTCTGCTCAAAGGCGCGTGGACGTCCGGCGTCTGGTATCTCCTGCTGGGGTCGTTCCTGCGGGATGCGGCGCGGGCGAGCCGACTACAGGTCATGGGACACCGATGAGAGTCTGGACGCTGGGGCTGGGGTGGACCGGGGCCGCCGCCGCGGTCGCAGCCTTCTGGCTGCCGTGGGCCTCGCTGGCGGTGCGCGAGCCGAGTCTCATGCAGGGTGCGCGGCGCAGCGCGGCCTCACCGGACGGGCTGCTAGGCGGACTCGGCGACGAGCTGGGGCGGGTGACGGCGACGATTCGGCGCGGTGCGCAGACGGTGAGCGGCGAACTCCCACGGCTGGGCGAGCTGCCCAGCACGGTGCGAGGCGTGGACATCCCGCGCCTGGCCCGCGACGAGCGCGCCCGCACTGCGGTGGCGTTGCTGGAGATGGTCACCGGCACCTCCCAGCATCTCGGCGCGAAGGCTGCGGCGGTCTATCTGGTGCCGGCGCTGGCCGTCCTCGGGGCGTGGCTCCTGACTCGGTGGTCGCGGCGGCGGGCGCTGGCCCTGGCGGTGGCAGCGTCCTGTGCAGGGGTGGCCGGGTTCGGACTGGTCCGGGTGCTGACCACGAATCTCTCCACGTCGGTCGTGTCCATCACGATCGGGCCTGGCGTCTGGCTCTCGCTGGCGGCTTACGGCGCGCTGGCGCTGTGCGCCTGGTCCTTGGGCGCGGGACAGACTCGGCGGATGGGACGTTCAACAGGATGAACCCATGGCAGCGCCTGGCGCTGGCAGGCCTGCTCGCCTGGGGTACGGGTGGTTGTGCTGTGCTGCTGGTTGGTGCCGGGGCGGCCGGCGGATACGCCGTGAGCCGCGATTCGGTGCGCAACCACTTCGACCTGCCGTGGGGTGCGGTGTATCAGGAGAGTTTGGAGGTGGTCACGGACCTGGGCCTGGTGACGCTCCAGGATGACCAGCGTGGGATCATCCAGGCGATCGTCGAGGGCGCCAACGTCACCGTGACGGTCAAGCGGCTGAGCGAGCGGACCTGCGAACTGAGGGTCAAGGCGCGCACCAACCTCCTCCTGCCGAAAATCGACGTGGCGCACACCGTCTATAACCGCATCTTCGAACGCCTGCAGTGACCCGCGTTGACACGCTTCTCCGTCGGTGCCTATAATGCAACGCCTTCCGCTAAGGAAAGGGTGGGTCGTAGGCAGGGAAAACGTAGTTTTCCCTGCCTACCCAGATCGTGCCCTCCTACGAGGTCTTCAGACGTTCCACAACGGAAAGGGAAACCAGGGAGGCCCGCGCTCGGCGGGCCGACCGCTAGGAGGGAACACCTGGGTGTTCCCTCCTAGGGAGCGAGCATGTGGTCTTTGGGGTTAGCGAGCGACGCCGGGATAGCTCAGGTAGTAGAGCAGAGGTCTGAAAAACCTCGTGTCCCCAGTGCAAGTCTGGGTCCCGGCGCCATTTTTTCGCCCCTGAGGGGCCGATGATCCCACCACCTCCCAGGGTCCCGCCCGCGGGCGGGACGCGCGGCGGGTCGCGCCGCGGGCAATCCGTGCCTCCACCCGCCGCGCCTGCAGCGGCCCGAGTGGATGCCCTCATCAGCCGCTGCAACTGGCAGGTGGTGGGATGAGCACCCGCCTCAATGTGCTCGTGGTCGACGACGAGCCAAAAATCCGGCAGATTCTCGAGCAGATCCTCACGGCGCGGGACTGCCACGTGCGCCTGGCTGCCGACGGCCTGGAAGCCATCGCCAAGTACCGGGAACAGTCCGCCGACGTCGTCGTCACGGACATCAAGATGCCCAAGATGAACGGGCTCGAGCTGCTCCGGGAGCTCAAGCATGCGGATCCGCTCATCAACGTGGTGGTGATCACGGCGTATCCCTCGATTGAAGGCGCCATCGAGGCGATGAAAATCGGCGCGTGCGATTTCATCACGAAGCCCTTCGACATCGCCAAGATCCAGGCCATCCTCTACCGCTGCCAGCAGCGAGTGAGCCTGAGCCGCCAGCTGCGCACTGCCGGCGAGGGCATGCTCAAGCTCGAGGAGCTCAACCGCCGCCTGACGGAGCTGAACGATCTCAAGAGTCAGTTCCTCGCCGCCCTCTCGCACGAAATCAACACCCCCCTGTGTCTCATGAGCGAGTGGATCTACCTCCTGGCCGATGAGACGCTCGGGACGCTCGCCCCCGACCAGCAACACGCCGTGGATGTGCTGATCGGGGCGTACGAGCGCCTCCACCGGCTGCTGCAGCAGCTCATTGACCTGATGCAGGGCCATGCGATCGTCCTGCAGCGCCAGCCGGTGGACTTCCGGGAGCTCGTGCGCCAGGCGGTCGAGGACCTGCTCCCCAAGGCCTCGGTGCGGGGGATCGACGTGCGCTGCAGCCTGCCGGAGACTCCCCTGCAGCTGGAGGTCGACCGCCACCGCTGTCAGGCGCTCGTCGCGTACCTCGTCGATAACGCCATCAAGTTCAACCGGGAACGGGGCCGCGTGGACGTCGAGTGCACGCAGACCCCGGAGGACCTCCGCGTGGTCGTGCGCGATACGGGCATCGGCATCCCGGCGGAGGAGCAGGACAAGGTCTTCCAGCCGTTCTATCAGGTGGACCGTCGGCTGAACCGGGCCTACGAGGGCGCGGGCATCGGCCTCGCGCTGGCGAAGCGCTACGTCGAGCTGCATGGCGGCGCCATCGAACTCGAGAGCACCGAAGGCGTCGGGACGAGGATCACGGTGACCCTGCCGCGCGCCGGTGCGGGCGTGACGCTCCTGCGCCACGACGCCGCGGCCGCCTGACTTAGAGTGCCTGTCGTCACCTCGCGCGAGCCGCGTTGCGTGCGCCGGGCAGGCTCCGCCGAGGCGCGACGACGACGGCGTAGTCGCAGCACTACGCCGAGGAGGAGCACCGACGGCGGAGCCGCCCGCCGCCGCAACCCATCCGCGTCCCTCGGGCTGGGCCGATCTGCATCGCCACGCATCGTTGCTTGTCGCTCGCGTACTCGGCTTCGGGTACGCCACGCTCCTCGCGCCTCGCGCGGCTCGCATCTCGGCCCAGCGCGGCCGCGGGAGGTGACGATAGGCACTCTTACTTCCCACCCCTTGACGAACCCGCTACAATAGCCGTGGTAGATGGGTGAATGGGTCGATGGGTGAACGAGTCGACTCACCCAGGCAGTCTGCGGCCCATTGACCCATTTGTTGTCTCTGGGTTTCCCTTCAGGAACGGGTGGGTCGTAGGCAGGGAAAACCCTTCCCTTGAGGAAGGGATGGGTCGTAAGGCAAGGGAAACCACGTTTCCCTTGCCTACCTAGGCAGTAGTTTGGACAAAGGGATTGGACGTTCCACAACGGAAAGGGAGACCAGGGAGGCCCGCGCTCGGCGGGCCGACCGCCAGGAGGGAACACCTGGGTGTTCCCTCCTGGGGAGCGAGCTACGGTTCCCGGGTGAGCGAGCGACGACGCCGGTGTAGCTCAGAGGCAGAGCAGCTGTTTCGTAAACAGCGGGTCGGAGGTTCGATTCCTCTCACCGGCTTTTCTCTGTTCACATGGGATGCGGAGGGTTGCCCAGATGGCTGGAGCGGTGCTCGAGCTTTCGACAGACTCGTTTGACCAGGAAGTGACCCAGGCGTCCACCCCGGTGCTCGTGGACCTGTGGGCGGCATGGTGCGGCCCGTGCCGGCTCATCGGTCCTGTCGTCGAGGAGCTGGCGGGGACCTATCGGGGGCGGCTCAAGGTGGGCAAGGTGAACGTCGATGATCACCCGGAGGTCGCCGGGCGGTTTCGCGTGATGAACATCCCCACGCTGCTCCTCTTCAAGGGCGGACAGGAAGTGGACCGGATCGTCGGCGTCGTCCCGAAGGACGAGTTGACGCGCCGCATCGAGCAGGTGCTCTGATCGCCCGAGGCACCCCGCGCCGCCCGGCACTCGCGGTCTTGTGCTCCGGCCGCGGCACGAATCTCCAAGCCATTTTGGACGCCGCGCGCCGGGGACGGCTGGGCGCGCGGGTCGCCGTGGTCGTCAGCGACCGCCGCCGCGCCTACGCGCTGACCCGGGCGCGCCGCGCCGGTGTCGAGGCGCGCGTCCTGGACCCCCGCCCCTATCGCTCACGGGCCGCGTACGACCGCGCGCTGGCGCGGTTGCTCGCCCCGTACCGGGTGCGGCTGGTGTGCCTGGCTGGGTTCATGCGCATTCTCTCGCCCGGGTTCGTCCGACGCTATGCCGGCCGGCTGCTCAACATCCATCCCGCCCTGCTCCCGGCGTTTCCCGGGGCGCGCGCGGTCCGCGATGCGCTCGCGTGGGGAGCGAAGGTCACTGGGGTCACCGTGCACTTCGTGGATGCGCAGGTGGACCACGGCCCGATCATCGCGCAGGCCGCCGTGCCCATCCGGCGCGGCGACACCGAGGCGCGGCTGCTGGCGCGTGTGCACCGCGTGGAGCACCGGCTCTATCCGGAGGCCATCCGCTTGGTGCTGACCGGGCGCACCCGCCTGGCGGGACGCCGCGTGACCGTGCGGTAGGAACGCCCCCGCCTACTTGAAGACGGTCAGTTGCTGCTTGGGCAGGACGAGGTTGCGGTTGGCGCCCGGCAGGATGAGCCGGACGGCGTTGAAGGCTTCGAAGTCGTAGCTCGACAGCACGCGCGCGATCACGCGCGTAGCCGCCTGAAACACCTGCTGGGTCGTGGGCTCGTCGAGCGCCCCGGCCGCGCCCGGCACGACGTTCAGCGTGAAGACGAACTCGCCCTGGTCAAACGCGCCGGCGCAGCGCCCCACCCCGGCGATGTCCGTCTCCTGCAGCGAGTCGGCGAGCTCGTGCTGGAGCCGCCGGGCGAGCTGCCAGCTCAGGAACTCCTCCAGCTCGATGTCGCGGGGCACGTACTCGTCGATATTGACCTGCTGGGCCCCCACATCGGTCACCTCGAAGATGGTCCGCGCGAACATCTCGTCCGTGGTGAACATGTTCACATTCGCCCGCCGAACGTCGTCGGTATAGCGCACCATGGTCAAATAGGCGCCCGGCACGCCGGGGTCCGAGACCAGCACGACGTAGAAGCGGATCACGGCGTCGGTGCTCAGCAGCACGCGGTGGACGTTCTGGAGGGTCTTCCGGATCGTGGTGTCGAACTCCGGCCCCAGCCCGATCTGCTCGTCCGCGCGCGTCAACGTTCCCGCCGCGTCGACGTGCACGACCAGGGTGCGCTCCACCAGCCGCACTTGAGCCGTGAGGTGCTCGTCCTGCAGGAAGGACTCGAGGGTGTGGCGCACCTGATCCTTGGGGTACGAGGCGCTGGCGCATCCCGCGACGGTGACGGCGCACAGGACGACGAGACACCACGGGAGCCTGGGGCGGCTCATAGCGGCCTCACGACGTGGCGGGAGGAGGCGGCGCCGGATGGGGGAGGGA
>SBAZ01000092.1 GCA_005239935.1 Planctomycetales bacterium
GACCAGTGTGCCGTCCCAATGCCCCGGAGCCGGATGCGTCACGAGGCCGGCTGGCTTGTTCACCACCAGCACGTCGCCGTCCTCATACACGACGTCGACCGGCAGGTTCTGCGCCTGCGGCGGCCGGCTCGTCGGCCTGGCGGGCAACGTGTCGAGCTGCGCGGTCACGACGGCCCCGCCGCGGATCTTCTGATGGGGTTTCGCCTCACGGCCGTCCACGAGGATGTGGCCCGCCGCCATATTGCGCTGAATCATCGCCCGGGACAAGACACTCGGCAGCCGCTTCACGAGGTAACGGTCCAGCCGCTCACCCCCCTCGGCCGGCCCGACGATAAACCGGTAGGCGCGGCTCATCGCTCGGCCCGCGCTCGACCGCCGCCCCGCCGGCGTGCCAGGAGGCCCAGCCCCAGCGCCAGCGCCGCGACGCTGATCCACTGCTGCAGCGTCAGCGTGGCCCAGCGCACGCGCTGGTCACCGCGCAGGAACTCGAGGGCGAAGCGCAACAGGGCGTACCCGGCGAGGTAGGTCGCAAAGGTCCGTCCAGGGATCCCAGCCCAGCCGGCGCGCTGCAGCCGGCGCAGCCCGAGAAATCCCAGCCCCAGCGCCGCGGCCTCGATCAGCTGCGTGGGAATGACCGGCTCGGGCAGCTGCGGGAAGTGCACGCCGTACCAGGCCGACGTCGGCGAGCCGTAGCAGCACCCGTTCAGGAAGCAGCCGACGCGCCCGATCGCGTGCGCGAGGACGACGTACGGGATCATCTGATCCAGCCCCCGCCACACGGGGATCTTCCGCCACAGCAAGTAGCCGAGCGCCGCCGCGACCCCTCCGAGCAACCCGCCATACCAGATGAGGCCGCCATGCCAGATCGCGGCAATCTCGGCCGGGAACAGATGGTACAGATCCCAGTGCTGGATCACGAAAAAGAGGCGTCCCCCGAACAACCCCCCCACGAGGGCTAGCATCGCCGCGTCCACGAACTGCGGCGGGGTGAGCACCGTTCGGCCCGGGATGGGATGCGCCGCGTCCCGCTGGGCCAGCCACGTCGCTGCCAGGAAGCCCACCATGAGCAGCAGGCCATAGGAATAGATCGTGAGGGGACCCACCTGGAGCGCGATGCGGCACATCTCAGGCAGGAGGCGCCGGGCGCGGCCGCACGCCTTGCCACACCAGCAGCGCGACGCCGATCGAGATCGCGGAGTCGGCGACGTTGAAGACCGGCCACACGCGCAGATCAATGAAGTCCACCACGTAACCGAACCGGACCCGGTCGATGAGATTCCCGAAGGCTCCGGACGCCACGAGACACAGCGCCCAGGCGACGAGCCGGTTGCGGGGCGGTCGGCGGAGCATCTCCCAGAGGACCCATCCCACGACCGCCATCGAGAGCCCCATGAAGAGGGCTTGTTGGCCCTTCAGCAGCCCGAAGGCCGCGCCGGTGTTCTGGATGTAGGTCAGGTGGAGGAGCGGGGGCAGGAGCGGAAGACTCTCTCCGGCCGCAAACGTCCCGATGATCAGTGCTTTGCTCAGCTGATCCAGGACCACGAGGGCGGCGGCCGCACCGAACCACGCGCGGCGCTCCACCGCTGGGGACGTGCGTGGACGGGCCGAGGACGCGGCCAACGGGGAGGCACCGCCCGGGGGGCGGGCTATTGGCGCTTGCTCTTCTGTTCTTTCACCCGCTGGCATGTGATGCACAGCGAGGCGTACGGAACGACCTTGAGCCGACCGACGGTGATGGATTTGTTGCAGGACTCACAGATGCCGAATGTGCCGTCGTCAAGCCGCTTGAGCGCCTCGTCGATCTGGTACAGCACCGCCTGCTCGCTGGAGACCAGGTTGGTCGAGAGCTCGCGCTCATAGGTGTCGGCCGACATGTCGGCCATGTGCACGGTGTAGCCGGAGAGGTCCCCGGACGCCTCGCGCGGGCTGTGCGACGCCTCCTTCGCGATGGTGCGGATCTCGCCGGCGCATCGGGCCCGCTCGGTCAGCAGGAGTTGTCGGTAGTACTTCAGCTGCGCCTTGGTAAAGCCCATGTCAGCTCCCTACCGTCCGCTCACGACGCGCACGCACCGCCCGCACAGTTGCGGGTGCGCGGTCGAGCTCCCCACGTCAGGCAGGTACCTCCAGCACCGGGCACACTTCTGGCCTGGGGCGCGGGCAATGCGCACCGCCGCCAGTCCTGTGACGCCGGGATCGTCGGCCGCCCCGGCGCCCTCTTCGATCGCCACGGCCGAGACGACGAACGCCTCGGCCAGCGCGGCCGCCCGCCCGGCGCACCAGGCGCGCAGGCCCGGCTCGCTCACCGCAAGCGTGACCTGCGCCTCGAGCGGTGAGCCGATGACGTGCCGCATCCGCTCGCCCTCAAGCGCCTTCATCACCGCCTCGCGCATCCCGCGCAGCGCCTGCCAGCGCTGCCGGAGCGGCTCCTCGAGCCGGTGCGCAGGCGCCTCCGGCCACGCAGCCAGGTGCACGGAGGGTTCGCTCACCCACCCGGCCTGCCGCATGATGACCCAGACCTCATCGGTTGTGACGACGAGGATCGGCGCGAGCGTCTTGACAAGGATCTGCAGTATAACATACATCGCCTGTTGTGCCCACCGACGCGGGGAGGCGTCCGCTCCCTCGGTGTACAGCCGGTCTTTCAGCGCATCGAGGTAAAATCCGGAGAGGTCTTGCACGCACCACTGGTAGACGGTCTTCACAACCTCGTGGAAGCGGCACGCCTCGTAGGCCCCGGTCACCGCCTCCAGCACCTGGCCGGCACGGTCCATGGCCCAGCGGTCAATCTCCGGCGCCGGGGCCGCCGGAGCCGCCGCCCGCGCGTCGAAATCGGCCAGGTTCGCCAGGAGGTAGCGCAGCGTGTTGCGCAGCTTCCGGTACATCTCGGCGACTTGGCCCAGGATCTCCTCGGAGATCCGCACGTCCTCGCGGTAGTCAGACGAGGCCACCCACAAACGCAGGATGTCCGCGCCGTAGCGCGCCATGACGTCCTGCGGGGCGATGACGTTGCCGAGACTTTTCGACATCTTGCGCCCTTCCCCGTCCATGACAAACCCGTGGGTGAGGACCCGGCGAAACGGCGGCTGCCGACGCAGCGCGACCGACGGGATGAGCGACACCTGGAACCAGCCGCGGTGCTGATCCGATCCCTCGAGATAGAGGTCGGCTGGCCAGCCCAGCTTCCGCGGCTCCAGGACCGCCTCGTAGCTCACGCCGGAGTCGAACCACACGTCGAGGATGTCCGAGTCCTTCCGGAGGTCGGTGCCGCCGCACGGGCAGCGCGCGCCAGGGGCCAGCTCGTTCGGGGAGAGCGCGAACCAGGCCTCGATCCCCCGCGCGCGCAGGGTGTCTTCGATGCGGGCGATCACCGCCGGGTCGCTCAGCGGCTGCTCACACGCCGTGCAGTGCAAGACCGGAATCGGCGTGCCCCAATAGCGCTGCCGGGAGAGGCACCAGTCCGGCCGGCTCTCCAGCATCCCGGCGATGCGGTTGAGCCCGGCCGGCGGAATCCAGGTGACCCCGTTGACGGCCTCGAGGAGACGTCCGCGCAGTCCCGCCGTGTCCACGCTGAGGAACCACTGTGGGGTCGCGCGGAAAATGACCGGCTGCTTGCAGCGCCAGCAGTGCGGATACGAGTGCGTGAGCGGCTCTTCGGCCAGCAGCAACCCTCGCCGGCGCAGGTCGTCGACGATCTTCGGGTTGGCCTCAAACACGGACAGGCCGGCCCACTGCGGGACGTCGTTCGTGAACCGGCCCTGGTCGTCCACCGGCGAGCGCACGTCGAACTTGTGACGCTGGCCGATGACGTAGTCCTCCTGGCCATGGCCCGGAGCGATGTGGACCACCCCGGTGCCCTCACTCAAGGACACGCCTTCATCGGTCACCGCGACCGACTCCCCCCCGAAGGGCCGCTGGCACCGCATGCCCACGAGGTCGCTGCCCATGACCTCCCCGAGCCGTTTGACACCGGTAGTACGAAGGACCGCCATAAACCGTTCGGCCAGCTCCGACGCCACGAGCACGCGAGGGGACGTATCCAAGACGGCATAGGTGGCCTGGGGATGAAAGCACAGCGCCACATTCGCCGGCAGGGTCCAGGGCGTCGTGGTCCAGGTCACCACGGCGGTCGGCTGACTGAACAGCTGCTCATGTCCCCGTGGCGGGCTGATCACCGGGAAACTCACGTAGATGGACACATCTTGCCGGTCCTCGTACTCGACCTCAGCCTCCGCCTCGGCCGTCTCGCACGTGGCGCACCAATAGACCGGTTTCTTGCCGCGGTACACGTAGCCGTGCGCCACCAGCTCCCGGAAGACGCGCAGGATGGTCAACTCGTACTCCGGCGCCATCGTCAGGTACGGCGTCCCCCAGTCGCCCAGCACCCCGAGTCGCTTGAACTGGTCCCGCTGGACGTCGACGTACCGATCCGCGTACGCGCGCGCCTTCTGCCGGAACTCGCGCTGTCCGATCTGCGACTTGGTGAGCCCCAATTCCTTGAACAGTTGGTGCTCAATGGGCATTCCGTGGCAGTCCCAGCCCGGCACGTAGGGCGCATCGAAGCCCCGCAGGGTCTGGTAGCGGACGATGAGGTCTTTGAGGATCTTGTTCAGGGCATGGCCGATATGGATGTCGCCGTTGGCATAGGGCGGGCCGTCGTGCAGGACGAAGCGCGGCCGCCCCGCACGGGCCCGGCGGATCAGCCCGTAGAGATCGGCAACCTCCCAGGTCGCGAGCATCTGTGGCTCGCGCGCAGGCAGGTCCGCCTTCATCGGGAAGGCGGTCTTGGGCAGGTGAAGGGTGGCTTTGTAATCGGCCGGGGGCGCGCCTGCCATGACCGGGTTACCGCAGGCGGAAGCTCAGGTCCAGCAGCGACTGGACGAGGAACATCCGCGCAAACCACACGAAGAACAGCACGATGATGGGTGAGAGATCGAGCATCCCGACCGTCGTGAACGGCAGCCGCGCGCGCACCCACTGGAAGACCGGTTCGGTCACGGAGCGGAGGAACCGCACCACCGGATTGAACGGATCGGGGCTGACCCACGTGATCAGCACGGCGATGAAGACGACGAGGTTGTAGGCCCACAGCACGCGGTCCAGGATGATCGCGACCGCCTGCAGGAAATTGCCGAGGACGAACATCATTATCCCCCCGCCGGATCGCGGCTCATCGCCAGGCCAGCGCCTTGGAGCGCCGGGCGGCGGCGCGGATCCCGGCCGCCAGGTGCGCGGCCACCCGTCCGCGCGCGAACTGCTGCAGGGCGGCCTCGGTCGTGCCGCCCTTCGAGGCCACCTGGCGGATGAGCGCCGCGGGCGGTAGCCCGCCGCAGCGCCACAGGGCCAAGCTGCCCTGCAGGGTCCGCGCGATCGCGGCCTCGGCGACTGCCGGCGGCAGGCCCAGATCGCGCGCCGCCTGCTGCCACGCGTCCACCAGATAATAGAGGTAGGCCGGTCCCGACCCGCTCACGGCCGTGATGGCGTTGAAGTGCCGCTCGGGCAGCCGGCACACGGCGCCCGAGGCGCCGAGCAGGGCCTCGGCCACGCGCCGGTGGGCGGCCCTCGCCAGCCGCCCCGCCGCGATCGCCGAAAACCCACAACGGACCGTGGCGGGCAGGTTCGGCATGACCCGGATGACTGGTACGTCGGGCAGCCGGGCCTGCAGCCAGCGCAGAGTGATGCCGGCCGCAATCGAGATCACGACCGTGTGGCGCCCCACGCACTCGCGCGCGCAGGCCAGCACCGCGGCCATCTGCGGTGGCTTCACCGCCAGCACGAGGACATCCGCGGCGCAGGCGACGCGGCACACCTCCGCCGTCACCCGCGCGCCCAGGCGCATCGCTCGGCGGCGCGCCGCGGCATCCGGGTCGGCGGCCATGAGCTGACGGCCGGGCAATCCGGCGGCGCGCAATCCGGCGATGAGCGCACAGCCCATCGTGCCTGCGCCGAGAAACCCGATCGTCTTCCCGCGCAGCGGCTGCAGCGACACCCGGCGACTGGTCATGTCTCGCCCGTGGTCCCAAAAATCGCCGTGCCGATCCTCACGTAGCCAGCTCCCTCTTCAATCGCCACCTCAAAGTCTTGCGACATGCCCATCGACAGTGCGATGGCTTCCGGGGCGATGCTGCGGTCGAGTGCGACGGCATCGCGCAGGTCCCGCAATCGGCGGAAGTGCGGCCGCGCGCGCTCCGGCACGTCCGTGAAGGGCGCCATGGTCATCAGCCCCCGTAGGTGCAGGTGCGGCAGCGCGAGCATCTGCAGCGCAACAAGGCGAAGGACGCGGTGGCGCTGTTTGACACCATCCATTCGGTGGACTCGCTCGAGCTGGCGACGACGCTGGACCGGCAGGC
>SBAZ01000143.1 GCA_005239935.1 Planctomycetales bacterium
GCCTGAGGCGGAGGCCGCGGCCGGCTGCTCCTCGCCGGCAATGAGCGCGCGCAGTTTGCGCATGGCCGCCACTTCGATTTGCCGCACGCGTTCACGGGTGATGTTGAAGAACTTGGCGGTTTCGCCGAGGGTGCGGCTGATCCCGTCGTCCAACCCGTACCGCAGGACGATGACCCGCCGCTCGCGCTCACCCATCTTTGCCAGCAGGGCGCTGATGCGCTCATGCTGCAGGAACCGCGTGATGTCCTCCTCGGCGGAAGGGCCGGTCGTGTCCTCGAGGAGATCGATCATCTCGGTCTCCCCCTCGTCGCCCACGGGTGTTTCGAGTGAGGCCGTCTGCGAGGAGGTGACCAGTTCTTGCAGGCGCTCGATGCGCTCGACCGGCAGCCGCATCCGACGCGCCAGCTCGCTGACCGTGGGCCGGCGGCCGAACTTCTGTGTCATTTCCTCAGTGATGCGCTTGAACTTCGAGAGCAACTCCGTCATGTACACGGGGATGCGGACCGTCTTGCCCTGGTTCGCGATGGCGCGGGTGATGTACTGCCGGATCCACCAGGCGCCATAGGTGGAGAAGCGGAATCCCTTTCGGGGATTGTACTTCGTCACCGCCTTCATGAGACCGAGATTCCCTTCCTCGATGAGATCGAGCAAGGGTACGCCGAGGTGGGAGTAGCGCTTGGCGATATTGATGACCAGGCGCAGGTTCGACAGCGTCATCTGCCGCTTGGCGACCATATCCCCCCGGCGGATTTTCTGGGCGAGCTCGATCTCCTGTTTGGCGGTCAACAGGGGGATGGACCTGATGTCCCGTAGGTAGGACCGGATGGGGTCGCTCATGCCCAGTGGCGTGTTGTGAGGTGTGCGTTGCGAGTTGAAGGCACGGCCGGCACTCTCAACTCGGAACTCCCAACTCTCAACGGCGCTTGTCCTTCAGAGCCGCTTGGGCGGCGGCCAGACGGGCGACCGGCACGCGGTAGGGCGAGCATGACACGTAGTGCAGGCCCAACTGATGGCAGAACTCGATCGAGGAGGGCTCCCCGCCGTGCTCGCCGCAGATGCCCAGTTTGATGGTCTTGCGCGCCTTGCGACCGCGCTCGACCGCCATGCGCATGAACGTGCCGACGCCGTCGCGATCCAGTTTGACGAAGGGGTCATCGCTCAGGATGTGCTCGCGCAGGTAGTGCGGCAGGAACTTCCCGATGTCGTCGCGGGAAAAGCCGAACGTCATCTGCGTCAGGTCGTTCGTGCCGAAGGAGAAGAACTCTGCCTCGCGCGCGATCTCCTCCGCGGCCGCCGCGGCGCGCGGCACCTCGATCATCGTGCCGACCAGGTACTCGACCTTGGTTCGCGTGCGCTGCATGGTCTCCTGGGCGACCCGGGTGATGACGGCTTTGGCCGCCCGGAATTCCGCCGGGTGGCCGACGAGCGGGATCATCACCTCCGGCATCGCCTCGACCCCATCCCGCACGAGTTCGCAGGTCGCCTCGAAGATCGCCTGGGCCTGCATCTCGTTGATCTCCGGATACGTGAGGCCGAGACGGCAGCCGCGATGGCCCAACATGGGATTGAACTCGTGCAGGCTGTTGACCGTGTCCTGCAACTCGCGCAGGGACACCCGCAGCTGTTTGGCCACCCGCTCCTGGTCCTCCAGGGCGGTCGGGAGGAACTCGTGCAGCGGCGGGTCCAGCAGCCGGATCGTGACGGGCAGGCTTTCCATCGCTGCGAGAATCTCTTTGAAGTCCTGTTTCTGGAACGGCAGGAGTTTTGCCAGCGCGTGCTTCCGTGCGGCGGTGTCTTTGGCCATGATCATCTCGCGCACGACCGGCAGCCGCTCGTCGCCGAAGAACATGTGCTCGGTGCGGCACAGCCCGATGCCTTCGGCGCCGAAATCACGCGCGACCTTCGCGTCCTTCGGCGTGTCCGCGTTGGCGCGCACGCCGAGCCGGCGCGCCTTGTCGGCCCAGGCCAGGAGCTGCCTGAAGCTGCCGGTCAGCGAGGGCTCGACCAGCGGCACCTCGCCCAGGATGACCTCCCCGGTCGTGCCGTTCAGGGTGATGAAGTCGCCGGCCTTGACGGTGAGGCCGCCGGCCGTGAAGTGGTGCTCCTCCTCGCGGACGGTGATCTCGCTGCAGCCGACCACACAGCACTTCCCCATGCCGCGGCCGACCACGGCGGCGTGACTGGTCATCCCCCCGCGCGCAGTGAGGATGCCCTGAGCCGCGTTCATGCCTTCAATGTCTTCGGGCGACGTTTCCTCGCGGACGAGGATGACGCGCTGCGACTTTTCCGTGCTCAACGCGACGGCCTCGTGCGCGGTGAAGGTGACCTGACCGACCGCGGCCCCGGGCGAGGCCGGCAGGCCCTTGGCGATGACCTTCGGCTTGGCCTTCGGGTCGATGGTGGGGTGCAGGAGCTGGTCAATCTGCGCCGCGTTGATGCGCGTGAGCGCCTGCTCACGGCTGATCGAGCCCTCCGTGACGAAGTCCGTCGCGATCGTCACCGCGGCGCGGGCCGTGCGCTTCCCGGTGCGGGCCTGGAGCATGTAGAGTGTGCCCTCTTCAACGGTGAACTCCAGGTCCTGGACGTCCTTGAAGTACTTCTCCAGCCGCTTGCCGATGCCGTACAGCTGCTGGTAGACCTTGGGAAATTCCTTCTTGAGTTCCGCAACCGGCTTGGGCGTCCGGATGCCCGCGACCACGTCCTCGCCCTGCGCGTTCACGAGGTATTCCCCATAGAAGACGTCCTGTCCGGTGCTCGGGTCGCGCGTGAAGCAGACGCCGGTCGAGGAGGTGTCGCCCATGTTGCCGAAGACCATGGCCTGGACGTTCACCGCCGTGCCGCCGGCGCCCGAGATATTGTTGAGCCGGCGGTAGATGATCGCGCGCTCGTTGTTCCAGGAGTTGAAGACGGCGTTGACGGCCCCGCGGAGCTGCTCCATGGGGTCCTGGGGAAACTCCACGCCCTTCTGCTCGCGCACCAGGCGCGTGAAGCGCTCAACGAGCGCCTGGAGCGCGCCGGCGGAGAGCTCCGCGTCGGTCGCGGCCTTTGCGCGGGCGCGCGCCATCATGAGCTCGTCTTCGAACCGCTTGCGCGGAATCTCGAGGACGACGTCACTGTACATCTGGATGAAGCGGCGGTATGCGTCGTAGGCGAACCGGGGGTTGTCGGTCTTCGCGATCAGCCCTTTCACGGTCGCGTCCGTGAGGCCGAGGTTCAGGATGGTGTCCATCATGCCCGGCATGGATTGCGCCGCGCCCGAGCGCACCGAGACCAGCAGCGGGTTCACCGGATCGCCGAAGCCCTTCCCCGCGACGGCCTCGAGCCACCGCATCTTCTGGCTGAGCTCGGCCTCGAGCCCCTGCGGCCACTTGCGCCCCAAGTCGTAGAACGTGCGGCACACGGCGGTCGTAATGGTCAGTCCGGGCGGAACCGGCACACCCAGGTTGGTCATCTCGGCCAGGTTCGCGCCCTTGCCGCCCAGGAGCTCCTTCATGCGGGCCTGGCCGTCAGCCTTGCCCGCGCCGAAGGTATAGATGAAGCGCGGCGTGCCGCGGCGTGCGGCCGGGGCGCGCGAGGCGCCGCGCGGTCCCGGGGCGCGATGACGTTTCGACAACATGGCCAGCTCCTGGGGTGTCATGGGTGTTCCTCTCGTTGCAGAATGGTGAGTTTCGAGAGGTCGGCGATGCGGGCAGTATACAACGTGTTAATCGCCTTCATCAAGGCGAGGCGGTTCTGCTGCAAGGCCTCGTCGGGGACATTGACGAGGACGTGCTCGAAGAACTCGTGGATCGGGTCGAAGAAGACCTCGCCGAAGCGCGTGGTCGCGGCGGCGTAGTCGCGGCCGTCGGTGAGCCGCTCGATCTCCTGGTGATGCGAGCCGTAGAGGTCCCACAACCGCCGCTCGAGGGGTTCCCGCAGCCGGTCCGGCTCCACGGCCGGCTGGCGCAGGGGAGCCCCCCGCAGGATGTTGCGGGTGCGCTCGATCACCTTGGCCGCGCGGAGCAGGCCGGGGTTGCCGGTCAACGTCCGCAGGCTGCGGATGCGCTCCATGAGGTCCACGAGGTCATCGCCACCGCTGGCGAGCACCGCGTCGATGCAGTCTGCGGACGGCGCCGGTGCCGGCCAGGCGAACGTATAGAGCCGGTCCCAGAGGTAGCGCCGCACCCGCTCGCCCACCACCGCGATGTCCTTGGGCTGAGCATGGGTGAACGGCGGCAGAGACCCGCGCACCCGCAGGAGCCGGTCCAGCGGCAGCGGCCGGTGCGCGGCCCAGGCGACCTCAACGATTCCCTGCGCGGCGCGCCGCAGGCCGAAGGGGTCCTGGTCGCCGGTAGGCTCGATGCCGAGCCCGAAGTAACCGGTGAGGGTGTCGTACTTGTCGAGGATGGCCAGCGCCCGGCCGACGGCGGTCGTCGGCAGCCGGCCACCGGCAGGCAGGTAGTGCTCCTCAATGGCGGCCGCGACCTCCTCCGGCTCGTTCGAATCGCGTGCGTAGTACTTGCCCACGACGCCCTGCAGGGTGGGAAATTCCTTCACCATCGTGCTGACCAGGTCCGCCTTGGCGAGTTGGCAGGCCCGGCGCAGGTGGCCGGTGTCGTCCTGTGAGAGTTTCCACGCTTCGGCGATCGGCTCGGCGAGGCCGCGCAGACGCACGGTCTTGTCGGCCATCGAGCCGAGTTTCTCGTGGAAGGTCACGCCGGAGAGCGCCGCCGCCATTTGCTCAAGCGGCAGGCGCCCGCGGTCCTCGGTCAAGAAGAGCAGGCTGTCGGCCAGGCGGGCGTTCAGGATGCGCTCGGCCACCTGCCGCACCAGCGCCGGCTTGCCAGGTTTCCCTTCCAGGATGGCGATGAACCGCGGCAGCAGGCGCCCGCGCTGCTCCATGGCGAAGACACGCTGGTGCTTTGCCATGCTCGCGAGCAGCACCTCGCGGGGGAGAGTCAGGTACCGTTCGTCGAACCCACCGACCAGGGGCACCGGCTCCTCCACGAGAAAGGTTACTTCATCAAGCAGGCCGTGGCTGATCATTTCTGGGGCCACGGTGCCGCCGGCCTCGCCGACCAATCGCGTGAGGGCGCTCTGGATCACCGCCCGGCGCTGGGCATGGTCCAGGATGACGCCGGCCTTCTTGAGGGCCGTCAGGTAGTCGCTCACCGACGTGACCGGTGCAGGCCGCGGCGTCTTCGGGCCGCCGAACCACGTGCGCGGCTCGGCGCGCAGCCGGCCCAGTGCGACACGGATCGGGGTCGTGCCATAGAGGGCCAGCAGCCACCGGATGGGCCGGGCGAAGCGCACGTCGGTGGCATCCCAGCGCATCGACTTGGGGGCGCGTAGCGCTCCCACAACCAGCGGCAGCCAGGCTGGCAGCACGGAGACGGTGGAGACGCTCGAGGCCGGGGTCACCAGATAGACGTACTCGCCCTTGCCCGAGCCGACGATTTTGGTCTGCGCCAGGGTGCCCTTGCGGGAGCGCAGAAACCCGGTGAGCGCCGGCGTCGGCTTGCCGTGGGCATCGAAGGCCGCCTGCTTGGACGGGCCGCGGATCTCCTCGGCCGGCCGCCGCTGGATGCTCGCCAGGTCGTGGACCAGGAGCACGAGCCGCCGCGGGGTCCCGAAGACGTCCACGCGGCCGTGGGTCAAGTGGGCCTCGCGGAGCAGCCGCTGCGCGGCCTCGCGGAGTTGGTCGATCAGGCCGGGCAGGTACGCGGCTGGGAGTTCCTCGGTGCCGATCTCGAAGAGCAGCTCGGCGCCGTCCGGGGCGCGGGCCGGCCTCATCATGATGAGGTCTTCCCCGCCGCGAGCGACTCGAGGTAGGCCTCGGCGCAGCGTTTGGCGAGGTTGCGGATGCGCAGGACAAACCGCGGCCGGTCGGATTGGCTCACGGCCCCGCGCGCGTCGAGCATGTTAAACGTGTGGCTGCACTTGAGGACCTGCTCATAGGCCGGCAGCGCCAGCCCGCCCCGCAGGAGGTGGTCGGCCTCGCGCTCATGCGCATCGAACCACGCGCGGTAGGACTCGACGCTCGCATGGTGGAAATTGTGCTCGGTCCCTGCGCGCTCGCTGGCCAGGTGCAGGTCGCCATAGGTGGCTTTCGGGCCCCAGCCGACGGCGTACACGTCGCTCGTGCCCTGCGCGTACATCGCGATGCGCTCGAGGCCGTAGGTGATCTCGCAGGAGATATGGTCCACATCCAGGCCGCCGATCTGCTGGAAGTACGTGAACTGCGTGATCTCAAGGCTGTCGAGCCACACCTCCCACCCAAGTCCCCAGGCGCCCAGCGTCGGGGACTCCCAGTCGTCCTGCACGAAGCGGACGTCGTGATCGGCGAGTCGGAGGCCGCAGGCGTCCAGGCTCTTGAGATAGAGCTGTTGCACGCCATCCGGCGTCGGCTTCAGGATGACCTGATACTGGTAATAGCGCTGCATGCGCAGCGGGTTCTCGCCGTAGCGCCCATCGGTGGGCCGCCGCGAGGGCTGCACATACGCCACGCGCCAGGGGTTGGGGCCCAGCGCGCCGAAGAACGTGGCTGGGTGGAACGTCCCCGCGCCCATCTCCATGTCGTAGGGTTGCAGCACGAGGCAGCCCTGCTGCTCCCAGAACACGTCCAGTGCGCGGACCATGCGCTGGAACGAGAGGCCGCGGCCTGGCGAGGGGCGGGCGGCGCAGGCGCGGGTCATGCGAGGCTCAGCGTCTTGAGAGGCTGTTCCAGGCGCCAGCGCAGGAAGGATTCGAGACGCTGCCGGACGATCGGTGCCACC
>SBAZ01000041.1 GCA_005239935.1 Planctomycetales bacterium
GCACGCACCAGCCGCTCCCGGTGGCGCCGAAACGCGTCGTAGAACACCGCCAACTTCAACCCGAACGTCGTCGGCTCCGCGTGGATGCCGTGCGTGCGCCCAATCATCAGCGTCCGGCGGTGCCGCCGGGCCTGACGCGCGAGCACCGCGAGCAGCGCGTCGAGGTCCTCCAGGAGCAACCCGCAGGCATCGCGCAGCAGCACGGCCAGGGCGGTATCGAGCACATCGCTTGAGGTGAGCCCGACGTGCAGGTAGCGGCCATGCCGCCCGACACGCGATTCCAGATGTTCGATGAAGGCGATGACATCGTGCCGGGTGGTTCGTTCCCGCCGCTGGATCCTGCCGAGGTCCACAGAGACCGTGCGCCGGATGGCCGCCACGGCGGATCGGGGGACGAGCCCTGCGCGGGACTGGGCCTCGAGCACGCGCAGTTCCACCTCGAGCATGACCCGGAGCCGGTGCGCGTCGTCCCAGAGCGCGCCCATGCGTGGGAGGGTATAGCGGGGGATCATCGACCTGTTACCGCGTCGCGGCGCGGCCGTCCCTCGACCCAGCTCGGGACGGCCGTCCTGAGCCTGTCGAAGGACGGCCGTCGGTCGGGCAGGCCAGGCGGCAGACCTCCCAGAGCGGCACCACTAGACAAGGCGGCAAGGACCCGAGGGTTCACAACCGGTAGTGTGCCGTCCTTCGACTTCACTCAGGACAGCCCTGAGCGAGCCCGGCCGACTGGCAGGGCGAGTCGAAGGGCCGTACGGATGAGCCGGTGAAGCAAACGCATTGTACCACAAGGAGTTGGAGGCGTCAAAGGCGTGACGAGCATCACACCACCCAACTTGACGACACTAACTACTTGATATACAAGTAGTTATGAAATCGCCTCAGCGGGCCTTTCGGCGGATCAGGTACCCGGTCGGGCTGACTGACACCTCCTGCACGGCGCCGGGCTCCACGTAGGCATAGGCCGAGGACCCGTACACCGCGTCGAGCCCTGGTAGCCGATCGCCCAGCCAGTACAAGACTTCCCACAGACGGTCCATCCCTGCCCCCAGGTCCTCGAGGGTCGGCGGCGCGGCGCGCTCACGGGCGGATGAGGCAAACCGGCCGCTCAGGCGCAGCGGCTGGTGGTAACTCTTGAATCCCATGGCCGTCAGCCATGGCGACCACTTGATGAGGCCGCCGCTGATGGCCCACTGATCCCCGCGCAGCCGGACGTGCCGGGCGCCACCGGCGCCCACCGGCTGGTAGATGAGCTCGAATTCGTCAGGACCCAGCCGCTGGGCCGTGACCTGCGCCACCAGCGTGTCACCGGAGAAGACCTGGGCCACGCGCAGGAGCACGACGCTGCCGCCCAAGAGCAGTCCCAACGCCGCGCTCAGGCTGGCGTGCAGCAGCCGCTGCAGGCGGCTGACGAGTCCGCGGCCGTGCCGGAGCGCGCTCCAGAGCCACCCCAGGGCGCCCGCCCAGGCGAGGACGGTTGCCAGGATCAGGATGCCCATGACGGTATCCGTTGTTGCGACCTTCTCGACGGGTGTGTTAGACTACGGGCGGTATGCTAACACTGGATCCGGAGCTCATCCAGCACGAACCGACGGTCCTCATTGAGGAGGAGCCGGCGCTTGAGATTGCCCTGCCGCAGGTCTTCGAGCAGCCCGTGCTCGGCGCCGTGCAGCGGGGGCGGCTGCTCCATCTCGAGGCCCTGGTGGCGCGCCTCTACCAGGGATATCAACAGGCGCCGGAGCATGGGTTGGGATCGGACTATCAGCTCCTGGTCGGGGAATTTCAGCCGCTCTTCGACTGGGCCATTGCGTCCTGGGACTACCTGCTGTCCACCGAAGGGTGCCGGTTCGTGCCGCGTGCCGGTGAGCACAAGGCCGGGGCGCGCGGCGATTACCGGGCGGTGACGGACAAGGATTTTTCGCGTCTCATTCACGCGATGTTCCGCCGGGCGGTGCTCGACTTCGCCCAAGCGCCTGACGCGCCGTCGCTGGGCCAGTACCTGCGGCGGCACTTCTGGCCGATGACCCTGGACGCCTACCGCCGGCTGGACCAGCCGGCCGACCCGCGCCAGCGGACGCTCACGCCGTACAGCTACCTCCGCTGCGTCCCGTACCAGTTCCTCAACGAGTACCACCAGGACCTGGTCTATGGGGTGGTCGAGCGGCTGCCGGCGCGCGAGCAGTCCGCCGTCAACGCGTATTTCTTGCACTTCTTTACGGAGCCGGCCACCGCAGAGGCGTTGGTCTGCCCGGCGGAGGAGGTCCAGTCGCTCCTCCGGGGTGCCTTGGTCAAGCTCCTCGTATCCAACCGGCTGGTCTACTGTCTCCTCCGACAGATCGAGCGCTATTGACATGCCGGTCATGATCGTACGTCGTCGATGGAACGTCCGAGGTTCAGGTGTGCTGCGCGTTCGCGGGAGTCACGTCCCGCTATCCGTGAGGTAACCATGGCTGTCACCACGTCCACCGGCGCCCCGACGACCGTCAAGTGGGACATCATCATCGGCATCGCCGTGATCCATCTCGGGGCCCTGGCGGCGCCCTGGACGTTCACGTGGCCCGCGTTCTGGACGTTCTTGTGGCTCCAGATCGCCACGGGCTTGGGCGTCACCCTCTGCTATCACCGGCTGCTGGCCCATCGGAGTTTTCAGGCTCCCAAGGCGATTGAGTACCTCTTGACGCTGGTCGGCTGCAGCGCGCTCCAGGGCGGGCCGATCAAGTGGGTGGCGACCCACCGCGTCCACCACGCGTTTTCGGACAGACCGCAGGACCCGCACAGCCCGCAGCGCGGGTTCTGGTGGGCCCACATGTTGTGGCTGTTCCCGTACGACGACACACTGGACAATCCGGCGATGTACCCGCGCTTCGCTCCGGAGCTGGCGCGCGATCCGTTCCACCGCTGGCTCGACCGGTGGCAGTGGGTGCCAGGCGTGGCGCTGGCGCTGGGCCTGCTGGCGTGGGGCGGGTGGTCCATGCTGATTTGGGGGTTCTTCATGCGGACCGCCTTTGTCTACCACGGCACCTGGCTGGTCAACTCCGCCGCCCATCTCTGGGGCTACCAGACGTACCGCACGAACGAAGGCTCTCGAAACAACTGGTGGGTCGCGCTCATCTCGTACGGGGAGGGGTGGCACAACAACCACCACGCGTACCTCCATTCGGCCGCGCACGGCTTGCGCTGGTGGGAGGTGGACGTGACCTACCTGGCCATCCGCACCTTGGAGTGGTGCGGGCTGGCCGACCGGGTGCGCCTGCCGCAAGGCAATCCGGCGCGCCTCTCCTCGCCCTGGGCCTCGCGCGGCTCCTCCCGCCTGTCGGTCCCGGTGCCCGAACCAATCGCCTAACGTCTTCTCGCACAAGCACGTCCTGCGGCGACCCCATCTCGGGGCCGCCGCCCTGCTGTCTGCACACCTCGTCGGGTATCCTTTTTGGTAGGAGGTCTGATGCCTGACGGGAACGCCCTCAGCAGGCGGTCGGGCGCATCGGTGCCCGAGGTGCGTCGCTCGCGCCACGGCGAGCGCGGCGCCGTCTTCCTGCTCACCGTCTACTTCGCCGCACTCATGCTGCTGGCGTTCGGCGGCCTCTCGTTGCAGCGCACAGTGGTGGAAACGCGCGCGGCGGAAGTCTCCCGCAGCCAGCGGCAGGCGTTCTATCTGGCCGAAGGCGCGCTGGACAGCGTGCTCCAGGACTTACGGCAGGACATCACCGCAGTGCCGGACGGGCAAGGGACCGCGCTGTCCACCGGGCCCGGGATCGCCACCTAGACCATCACCACAGTCTCCGAGGAAGGCGCCACGCCGATCATCCGCCAGGTGACCGTCCAGGGCCTGGCCAGCGGGATCCAGCAGCAGGTGTCGGCCCACGTCCAGGGGGTCGAGCCGCCGCTGCGCGGCCTGCGAGCCGGCGAGACGATCTGGGTGACCGGGCCGTCCACCACCAACCCCAGTCAGTTCCTGACGATCCGTGGCCGGGTCCATGCGGCCGGCGGGACGTCGCGCAGCCTCGCACTCGATCAAGCTCGCATCGACGGCGTCGCATCCATCGGGGACCCCCACCGCACGCCGTTCAGCTGGTCCATGCCGGCCTATGATGCGCCGCACGCCGAGGGGTTCTACGTACCGGGGATGGCTGGGTACGGCATCAGCGGTTCAGGCATTCAGACGTTGCCTGGCCTCGCGGAGCAGTTCAGCCAGCCGCCCCAGCCCCTCACGCCGATGCCGCTGCCCGGGAGTGCGGAGTACGGCCTCCGCAGCGATCCGGCCGGCCTCAGCGCGGCTACCGCTCCGGCGCAGTGCACGGCCACGGCTGCGTTTGCCGGCGGAGGCGGCGTGGCCGCCGGCCACGTGCAGCTGAGCGCCGCGCAGCAGGTGACGATCGGCGACGGCCATGCGCTCGACCTCTCCGGCCCGGGCGACGGTCAGATCGTGATGTGCCAGCAGTCCATCGCCCTGCGGGGAGACAGCCACCTCACGTTCACCGCGCCGGCCACGCTCTACGTCGTCGGGACATCGCCCCCATCACCGTCAACAGTTACGACGGGTGGCAGTCGCAACCGGGCGGCGGGTCCGTGCCGAGGCCCGCGGCGGTGACCGTCACGGGGAACTACGTGCAGGGCGACCACGCGGTGATCGAGGTCGTTGACGGGGGTCAGCCGACGCGCGGCGAGTTTGAGATCGTCGTCCCCGTCTGGGCTGCGCAGTCGAGCGTGTACATGCTGGGCGGGACCTTCCAGGGCAAGGTCTGGGCGCCGTTCGGGCAGGTGAAGCTCTCCAGTAATCGGGATGTCGGAGATCGCATCGAGCCGACAGACGTCTTCGGCATGTACCTGTTCGTGAACGGCTGGAGCCTGCACGAAGTCCTCGACTTGACCGACGACGGCAATGCCGAGGACGACCCGCCGGCCGTCAGCCTCCAGAGTTGGTCGAACTAACCCGTCCGGTTCGCGTCCCCGTGTGTCCCTGACGAGACCCTCGCACTCCTGACACGCTGCATGCCGCGGTGCGCTAGGTGTCAGATCCCGCTTGGGATGGAACTGACTGTGCGCGTGGCTCCGCGCAGGACCGCGGGAGTGCTTTAGAAGTGCAGCAAGGTGCTGGAGAAGATGACGCCAAGCGCGAGGAGCACCAGCAGGAAGGGAGCCGCCAGCACCATGGCGAGCAGTCGCCGGTCGGTCTTGAGGTGCATGTAGTAGAGGGCGACCAGCACAGCCTTCACGAGCGACAGCACGAGCACGACGGCCGCGACGATCCGCGCAGGCATCGCGAGCCCGGCTTCCGCCAGCACGACGCTCACCAGCATGAGGCCCGCCAGCCAGACCCAGATCTTGACATACGTCTTGGCAGACCCGAGGGCGTTCGTCATCCCCCCACCTGCTGCGGTCCCGCCGTCGGGCGGGACGCGCGGCGAGTTACCAGAAGTGTGCTAGGTTCCCGCCACCCGCCGCGCACGCGGCGGCCGGCACCGCAGTTCCCTTGTGGGCCGCTGCGGTCGACAGGTGGGGGGATCATGGGGTCACAAGAGATACAGCAGCGGAAAGAGGAAGATCCAGACGATATCGACGAAGTGCCAGTATAAGCCCGCCAGCTCGAGGCGTTGGTGGAACAGCTGCCAGCGCGCCTCGCTCGCGGCGTAGGACAGGACCAGCACATTGAAGATAATCCCGCCCAGGACGTGCAGCGCGTGGAACCCGGTCAGGACGAAGTAGCAGGACCAGAACACGGTCGTGCTCGGGACGATGTGGTGGGAGAACTTCGCGGTGTACTCGAAGCCCTTGACGACGAGGAAGAGGGCTCCGAGGAGGATGGTCGCCAGGAGCCACAGGCGGACGGTCCGCAGCGCGCCGCGCTCGCCGGCGGCAAGCGCCAAGACGATGGTCGTGCTGCTGCAGATGAGCACGAGGGTGTTGAGCGTGCCCAGCGGCACGCTGAGGTGGCCTTCCGGCCCGGGCCAGGCCGGGTGGCCCAGCCGCAGGACTAGATAGGCCCCGATGAGGCCGGTGAAGAACATGACCTCGGAGGCCAGAAAGAGCCACATCCCCAGCTTCCCGTGCGGGATGCCGGTGGCGCTGGGCGGGGACAGGGCGGCGGCGTGCGTTGTCATGTCGATGGATGCACGGCGGGGCCGCTCGGCCCCGCCGTGTCAGCTCCCGAAGATGTTACTGGATCTGCGAGCGCTCGAAGGCCCGCACGTCCCGTGCGCTGTACGTGGCGACGGGCTGCCCCTGCGCATCGGCGACGGTGATGCTGCCGTCGGCCGCGGTCGAGGCGCTGAAGCGCACCGCGCCGTCCGGGCCGTAGCCCATCGTCCGGTCCCCCTCGCGGATCACGCGCAGACTCCCGGCCGGCCGGCCGCGCTGGAACTGCTCCACGGCCAACGTCCGTCCGTCCGATGACAGCACGGCCTCGTCCGTCCCACGGACAATCCGCGTGGTCTGGACCGCCTCGCGGCGCGCGGTGGGTGGATCGACCGGGTTATTGCCGGTCCAGAACTCAAACGAGTTGAAGACCAGGCCATCCGCGAGGGTGGCCAGGCCGTAAATCGGTACCCACGTGAGCAGCAGGAACACGATTTCCTTCTCCCACTTGCCCTGGCTCACCGTGTCGTTCCAGTGATAGACCCGCCGGGTCAGGTTGAAGGGCCCAAAGCACCCGCTGGTCAACAGTCCGACGACGACCGCCACTGCTGCGCCTGCATGCACACGTCGCCCCATGGGCTCCTCCTGTGGGTGGGTGAAGTGCGAAGGCCGACGATAGGCTAACAGAGTGGTCATCCGACCGCAATCGGAAGTTTAGCCCCCGCGATCCACGCGGGCGATGAGGCCAGCGCGCGCCCAGCCGGCCATCCAGGACGTGAGGAGCGCGGGCGACGTGCCGGCCGCGTGCCCGCACGCCCGTCCGAGCGTCTCGCCGGCGAGCAGCCGCTCCATGAGGAGCGCCTGCGAGCCGTCGACTCGTTCGCAGCGCACGATCAGATCGTGCCGCGCCACCAGCACGGCCTGCGGCCGGTTCTGGAGCTCCACGTCAATCGTGTCGCGCGGCTCCCGCCTCGCCTCCCACACAGCGAGAATCGGCCAGGCGGACCGAATGAGACTCACCGAGGGCTGGAAGCGGAGTCGGGCTCCTGCCCAGGTCTCGAGTGGGACTGCAGCCCACGCGGTCAGATCCATCGGCGGCTCATGGACCGCGTGGAACGCGAGACTGACCTGCCACTCCAGTGTCGCGAGGTCGGGCAAGAACGGCAGCCGCTGCGTGAGGGGGTCGGACGTCAGGAACGCGGGCAGGTGGCGTCCGATCAGACTGAGATTATACTCGCGTGAGGGGCCGCGCTCGGCATAGGCGCGGCTGAGCGCGGTGAACGTGCGGTGCCCGACCACGTGGCGCACGGCTTCGTACACTTCGGCCAGGGCTTCTTCGACCCGCGCACGGTAGCCCTCGGCATAGACCGCGAGCCGGTCCGTGCCGGGCACACCCCGCTGGGGATTGAGCCAGTCCCGGTCAGCTGCCGCGCCCTGCCTGCCGGCAGGCCGGCCGGGCCTGGGAATGACGCGCGCCTTGAACCACCGCTGGTACTCGCGCAGCAACGAGCCAGGCATCACGTCTGGCGCACCGGCGACACGGCCTGCGCTGGCGGCACGGGGTGTCCCAGGACGTCCCGCGCGACCGCGCGGGCGGTCGCCGCTTCCTCGGCCAAGCGCTCGAACGGCGGGAGGTCGGCATCCCACTCAATCAGCGTCGTCACCGGGCCGTACCGGCGCAGCGCTTCCCGGTAGAGCGCCCAGACCTCGTCAATGACCGGCCGGTTGTGCGTATCGAACAAGAACCCCTCGCGCACCGTGTGACCGGCCAGATGGAACTGGCCCACGAGGTGCCCCGGCACGGCGCGCAGGTATTCGGAGGGATCGAACTGATGGTTGTAGGCGTTGATGTAGATGTTGTTGAGATCGAGCAGAATGCCGCACCCCGCGCGCTCGGCCACCGCCCGCACAAACGCCCACTCGGGCATGTCGGCGTCCCGCACGGTGACGTACGCCGAGACGTTCTCCAGGAGCATCCGACGCTTCAGGGCCGTTTGCACCTGCTCGACGCGCTCGGCGACATGGCGCACCGCCTCCTGCGTAAAGGGCAGCGGCAGGAGGTCGTGCAGCTGCTCGCCCTCGACCCCGGTCCAGCATAGATGGTCCGACACGATGGCCGGATCAATCCGATCGGCGAGCGCCTTGAGCCGGGCGAGGTACCGGACATCCAGCGGGTCGGTCGAGCCGATGGAGAGTGACACGCCGTGCAGGGCCACGGGATACCGCTGCCGGACCTGCTCCAGGATCTGGAGCGGCCGGCCCCCCGAGTCCATGTAGTTCTCCGAGATGACCTCGAACCAGTCCATCGCCGGCCACGTGCGGGTCACGTGGTCGTAATGTTCCGACCGCAACCCCACTCCGCAGCCCAGCATGGGCCACTGTCGCATGACCACACCCAGGGAAGACGGAGACGCCCCGCCGCAAGGCGGGGCGTCTCCCGAACGACCTTACGGTTGCGCGTCGGGCTCTGGCGTGAGACGGCCGCCCTCGATGCGCAGGCAGTCGTCCTCCGCCATATCGATGAAGCCTTGGCCGCTGCAGGCGTTCTGCCCGGCGCAGGTGTGACCCTTGCCGCCGCAGTCGCCGGTGCCCTTGCACTTGTTGACCCCATAGCAGTGGACGTCCCCTTCCGCCGCCTGCGCGGTCGAGGAACCGCCCGCCAGGCCGAGCGCCGCGAGGAGTCCTGCCACCGAGGCTGCGAGCAGCGCGCGCTGCTTCGTGCTCATCCCCTTCCCCTCCCTCTATCGCCACGCCATGAACGACTCACCCGTGATGCGTCACTGCACAATCCCTTCCACCTCGAGCCGAATCTCCACCTCCTCCCCGACCAGCAGCTGCCCGGTCTCGAGGGCTTGATTCCAGGTGAGGCCAAACTCTGTTCGATTGATGGTCGTCGTCGCCGTGAATCCGGAGCGGACGTTGCCCCACGGGTCTTTGCCGACCCCATGAATCTCGACGTCCAAGACCACCGGCTTCTCCACCCCGTGGAGCCCCAAGAGCCCGTGCACCTTGGCGCTGGTGGGCGTTACGGCCGTCACCTGGCTGCTGGCGAAGGTGAGCGTGGGATACGTGGCGACATCGAAGAAGTCGGCCGAGCGCAGGTGCTTGTCGCGCTGCTCGACGTTCGTGTCGATGCTGCCGGCCTGGATGGCCGCCTGCACCTTCCAGGTCTCGGGCTGGCCAGGCTCATACACGAAGGAGCCGGCGAAGTCATTGAACTGTCCCTGCACGTAGGAAAAGAGGTGGCGGATCTTGAAGCCGACCGTGGTGTGGTCCTTGTCAATCGCGTACGTGGCGGCCGAGACGACCGGCGCCCACCCGCAGACCAGGAGCACTCCCACCACACCGAGTGTGCGACACCTCTGCACCATCTGCATAACCTCCAGGACCCGCAGGCGCGGGCATGTGACGGGGGGTGAAGCGGCATCCGCTTCTATCTTTACACGATGCGCCCGCTTGTCAAGCCTGGACGTCCCAAGCGTACCAGGACCCGGGACCTGTCGTCTGTAGTCCAGACTACGGGGCGGTTAGCTGGCCGCGGTGCGCCGCAGCGCGTCGAGGTCCGTGAGACGAAGCTGCCGGCCCTCGGTGCGGATCCACCGGTGCGCGCGAAACGTCCCCAAGACGTCGCTGACGGTCTCCCGGACCGAGCCGGTGAGGTTGGCCAGTTCTTGATGGGTGATCGGCAAGTCGAGGAGGACCCCGTCGGCCTCCTGCCGGCCGAATTGCTCCGCCAGATCCAGGAGCAGCGCGGCCACCTTGGCCGGTGCGCTGCGGAAGAGCAGCCGTTCGATGCGGTTTTCAATCACGTGGCGCCGCCACCCGATGAGCTTCGTGACCCGCAGCGCCAGATCCGCCTTGCGGCTCATCCAGCGCAGGAAGTCCACCCTGCGGATAACGCACAGCAAGGCGTCGCGGTAGGCCACCGCCTGGGTCTCAGTTGGGGCGTCGCCGACGACCTCGACTTCTCCGAAGATGTCTCCGGGCTTGAGCAGGGCCAGGGTCAGTTCCCGACCGTCGGGCAGCAGGCGAGAAATCTTGACCACACCGGCCTTCAGCATGTAGAGCAACTCCCCGCGCTGCCCCGGCAGGTACAGCACCTCGCCCCTGATGCAGCGACGCATCTGAGTCAGCCGCTGGACTTCATAGAGCTCGTCCGCGCTGAAGCCTTGGAAGAGGGGGAAGCGCTTGAGGTACCAGAGCTTGCTCGCGACCGCTGGAGCAACCGGCCGGGTCATCCCACCACCTGTCTGGCCCACACCCGTAGCGTGGCCGGGCCGGCGCGGACACGATGTGTTGAGAACCGGTTTCATAAATGCCTGAGCACGATCATCGCACACGCGACATGGAAGAACGCGCCGTACATGGCCGGCAGATACTCGTACCGAATCACCAGCC
>SBAZ01000028.1 GCA_005239935.1 Planctomycetales bacterium
CCTGACGCCCATCGGCGGATTCCTGCGGCGCACGAAGCTCGATGAACTGCCCCAGCTCTTTAACGTCTTGCGCGGCGACATGAGCCTGGTCGGCCCGCGGCCGGAACGGCCGTGCTTCGTCGAGGCACTCGACCGGCAGATCCCGTGCTACGACGAGCGCCTGCTCATCAAGCCCGGCATCACGGGGCTGGCCCAGGTGCGCTACCATGCGGACCAAACGATCGAGGACGTGAAGCGCAAACTCCGCTTCGACCGGCTCTACGTCAAGCGCATGTGCTTGGCGCTGGATGCCCGCATCTTGGTCTGGACGATGTTTGTGATCTTGACGGGACGGGAACTCCGGTGAGTCGTCGGCGCGAGCCCAACGCGGAAGAAGGGAGGCGAATGTTCATGGTGCCTGGTGTGTCGAGTGTGGTGCGGGTGGCCGTCCTCGCCGCGGGGCTCTCGACGGCGCTGCTCACGACCGGCTGTTTCGGCGGCGGGGGCGGCGGCGGGTTCTTCGCCGGCTTCTTCGGAGGCGGCGATTCCTCAGACATCCTCGGCGGACTTTCCGACACTGGGTCGGGGAGCGGTGCGGGTCCTGGCGACCCATTCCCGGATGCCGCGACGGTCAGAAACCCTGAACCGGCGAGCCTCGCGCTCTTCGGCAGCGGATTGGCCGGGACGGCCCTCTTGCGGCGCCGCCGCAAGGCCCGCGCGTCACGTCAGTCGTAAGACCACCTCGTCCTGCGCCGGAGCCTCTGCGCGGGACGGGGATGCTGGGGAGCTTCGCTGACCGGTTCGTGTCCACGAGGCGCCGCTCGGCGTCCGTGGCCCCACCCAACGTTCGCACGACGTCGGCCCCGGTACGCCCCCCGCAGCCAATCTTCCACGAGCCTCTCGCGGACCTCGTACCCGGTCCCTGTCTACAGCCCGTCAGTACTCTCCTCGGCATGAACCCGTCCGCCGCCGTGCGACGCGGTGTCTGGAGCGTGCCGCACATCGCCGCCTTCCTGGCGCTCTTCTGGCCGACGTTCGGCTGGATGGCCGAACGGTTCAACACGCCGGACTCTTTCTACTCGCACGGCTGGCTCGTCCCGCTGGCCGCCGGCTGGCTGCTCTGGTCCCGGCGCCGTGACGTGCGCCGCCTGCGCCTGGCCCCCAGCCTCTGGGGCCTGAGCCTCCTGGGGCCGTCCATCGTGGTGCACGTGCTCGCGGCCTGGCTGTCGATTCATTTCCTCTCCGGCTTTGCCATGGTGGCAGCCGTGTGGGGGCTGGTCTGGACGCTCTGGGGATGGCCAGCACTCCAAGTGCTGCGCGCTCCGTTGTTGTATCTGCTCTTCATGGTGCCGCTGCCGGGCGTGCTGCTGATCGCGGTCAGTTTCGCCATGAAACTCCAGGCGGCCGGGCTCGCGACGTGGCTCCTCCAGGGGCTCGGCCTGAGCGCGACCCAGATCGGCTCCACCATCCAGGTGCCCGGCGTGTCGGTGGTTGTCGATGACACCTGCAGCGGGCTGCGTTCGCTGATCAGCCTCATCGCGTTGGCCGTCCTGTGGGCCCTCTTCCTGCCGCGCGGTACGCCCCGCCGGCACCGGCTCGCGCTCGTCGCGGCTGCGCTGCCCATCGCGCTGGTTGCGAACATGGTGCGCATCCTCCTCTTGGTCTTCATCGCCGGGCTCTACGGCACCCAGGCGGCGGAAGGCTTCATCCATTACGGCGCCGGCACCGTGGTGTTCGGCGTGGCCCTGCTCACGCTCATCGGACTCAGTGGAGTGCTGCCCCGGTGGCTGCCCGCCTCCTCGCGTTCGTGATCCTGGCGTCCGGCGCCTGGCTGGTCCACGCGAGCCGCGCGCCCGTAGCCACCGCCACACCCGCCGCCCAGCCGCCGGTAGCGCTCGGGGCCTGGGAGGGGACGCCGCTGCCAGTCGAGCCGAGGGCGAAAGAACTCGTGGAGACCGAGGGCGTGGTGCTCGCAGAGTATCGCCAGGACGGCGGAACGCCGGTGTGGCTGGCTGAGGTGACGGATGTGGGCAACCGCGGCGCGTTTCATCCTCCGGAGCTGTGCTATGTCGGAAGTCACTACGAGGTGTTGGCCCGGGGCCCGCGCAGCGTGGTAGCAGGCGGAGCACCCCGGCGGCTGATGCAGTTGGTGATCGGGCAAGGTCGAGCACGCTACGTCGCGTGGTACTGGTTTACCGCCGGGGGCCAGATGACGCCCAGTTACTACCAGCAGCAGCTCTGGCTGGTCCTGGGGACCGCCACCGGGCGTCCCGTGCCAGGGCAGCTGGTGCGCATTTCGACCCCCCTGGAGGATGGGAAGGCTGCGGAGCAGCGGCTCCTGAGCTTTCTCGAAGCCTTTTTGGACCGGCCAGCGCAGCAGGCTGTGAGGCCCGCGTCAGATTGATGCAATATCCCGTCACGTTGTCGCCGGCGCTTGACCCGTCTCGGAAGGTCTGGTATGCTCCTGACTCCCGCCACGCCAGATCGTCCAGCAGGAGGTCAACCCGTACGGCAATGGATACCACGCGACATAATGCCGACTGGAAACAACTCTTTGACATCGCTCCCAGCGGCTTGCTGTTGCTGGACAGCCACGCCGTGATTCAGATCGTCAACGCCGCCGCAGGCCACCTCCTGGGTATCAGCCAGATTGAGGCGGTCGGGCGGCCGTTGCTTGAGGTGCTCCCGGCCTGGAAAGACACCCCGTTCTACGCCAGCCTGCCGGCCCTGGTGGACGCGCAGTCCACCTTCGAAGGGATGGACTTTACCGTGCCGGGGGCCGAAGAGGCCATGCTGCGCGTCTACGCGGCGCATGTGCCCCAGGACGCGGACCCGTCAAAGGGGCGGAGCGTCCTCCTGAGCATCGTGGAACGCTCCGAGGCAGCCACGCTCGAGCGTCGGCTGCATCGGGCGGAGTACCAGGCCTCCATCGGCAAGTTGGCGCGCGGCATCGCGCATGAACTGAACAGCCCCCTGGACGGTGTCCTGCGCTATACCCACCTCGCGTTGGAGCATCTCACCGATGACTCACCCGTGCGCGAGTACCTCATCCATGTCAAGGAGGGGCTCGACCGGATGGTCCGGGCGGTCAAGGCGTTCTTGGAGTTCTCCCGCCAGGTGACGGCCCCGGTCAACCGCGTCGCCGATGTGAACCGGCTCATTGAGGACGCCCTCCTCCTGGTGCAGCACCGCGCCAAGTTCCAGCAGGTGCAAGTCCTCAGGCAGATGGACCAGGCGCTGCCGCCGGTGCCGGACGGCGGGCTGCAGCATGCCGTCGTGAACCTCGTGAAGAACGCCTTCGATGCCATGCCGCGGGGCGGCACGCTCACCATCACCACGCGGCGCTCCGAGGGCGACGTCGAGATTGACATTGAGGACACCGGCGGAGGCATTCCCGAAGACATCCGCCCCCGCATCTTCGAGCCGTTCTTCTCCACGAAGCCGATCCACCGGGGCAGCGGGCTGGGGCTCATCATCGCCAAGGAAGTCGTCGAGCGTTCGGGCGGCACCATCGAGTTCTCCAGCCAGGCCGGCGTGGGCACGACCTTCCGCATCCACGTCCCCGTGGCCCCGGAGGCGGCCCCCCAGCCGAATGGAGCGTAGCCGCATCCTCGTCGTGGACGACGACCCGCTCATCCGCGGCTCGCTGTATGAGCTCCTCCGCGGGTGGCGCTACGAGGTCGAAATGGCCGCGGACGGCTCCGAGGCCATGACCCACCTCACCCGGCGGCCCTTCCACCTGGTCATCACGGACTGGAAGATGCCGCAGGTGGACGGCCTGACGGTCCTGACGCAAATCAAGCGCCGGTTCCCCGATCTGGCCGTGGTCCTCATCACCGGATTCGGCAACATCAGCTCCGCGGTGGAGGCCATCCGCGAGGGGGCCTTCGACTACCTCACCAAACCCATCCAGCCGGAGGAGTTGGAAGACGTCATCCGACGCGCACTGAGCCAGCGCGTGGTGCTCGAGCCGGAGACCCCGGACGATCCCTTCACGGGGGTCGTCGGCCGGTCGCCGCAGATGCAGAAGGTCTTCGAGATGGTGCGTGCCGTGGCGAATACGCCGGCCACGGTCCTGCTGGAAGGGGAGAGCGGGACCGGCAAGCGCGTGATCGCGCAGGCCATCCACCGAGCGGATCTCCAGCGGCGCTCAAAGCCCTTTGTGGAAATCAGCTGCGGGGCCCTGCCGGAAACGCTCCTCGAAAGCGAATTGTTTGGTCATGTGCGGGGCGCGTTCACCGGGGCGGTGCGTGACAAGCAGGGCCGGTTCGAAGTGGCCGACGGCGGCTCGATCCTCCTCGACGAAATCGACGCCTTCTCGCCCACGCTGCAGGTGAAACTGTTGCGCGTGATCCAGGACCGGCTCTACGAGCGGGTCGGGGATACGCGGACCCTGCGCGTCGATGTCCGGGTGATCGCCGCGACGAACCGGCGGCTCAAGGAACTCGTGGAACAGGGCACGTTCCGCGGCGACCTCTATTACCGGCTGAACGTGATCGCGGTGCACCTCCCGCCGCTGCGCGAACGGCGTGAGGACCTCGTGCCGCTCATCGAGCACTTCATCGGGCGCAGTTCGCGCGCCATGGGTAAGGCGATCGCCGGCGTCACCGAGCCCGCCCTCCACGTCCTGCGCACCTACCGCTGGCCAGGCAACGTGCGCGAGCTGGAAAACGTCATCGAACGCGCCGTGATCCTGGCCCAGCACGCGAAGCTCGATGTGGACGACCTGCCGGAGGAGCTGCGCGTCCAGCGGCAGGCCAGCTCGATGGCGGTGGATGACCGCGAGGAAGACGCCGCCTCGTCGGCCGGCGGGAGGGCGGCCGCCGACCCCGCGGGACTGAAGGAAGCGCTGAGGGTGCCTGAGCGCGACCTCATCCTCAAGGTGCTGGCGGAGGTGCGGTGGAACCGCTCCGAGGCCGCCAAGCGCCTGGGCATTCACCGCTCAACGCTCTACCATAAACTCAAACAGCTCGGCATCGACGGCTCGTCATCGTAGCCGGACACCCCTTCGCATGCGGCCACCCGAGGGGGCGAGTGAGGGCACGGCGATGCTCCCGGCGCTGACCGCGTGCGTGGAGCCCGACCGCTGGCAGCGTCTCCAGGATCACTTCGCCGCCGTCCTCGGCATTCCCTTGCGCACGGTGGATGCCGCGCATCGTCTCCTGGTGACGGCTAGCTGGCCGTCAGGACTGCCTGCGGATCGTCTCGTCGAGGCGCTGCGCATCGGCGAGGAATTGGACGCCCTCATCCCTCCAGCGGCCCCTCCGCGCGACACGGTGAGCCATGCCACCGCGCTTGGGGTGACGTATGCGATGGTCCCGGTGCGCGCCGCCGGCGAGCGACCGCTCGCCTACGTGGTGGCGGGCCCGCTGATTGTGGGACCGCGCGAGCAGGAGATGGTGTTCCGCCGTCGGATCGCCGCCCAAGGGGGCGATGCCTCCACCCTCTGGGGCTTCTTGCTGACGCTGCGGGTGTATACCTACGCCGGCCTGCGCTCCGTGCTGGTGTTGCTGGAAGACGTGACGAGCGCCTTGGTGCAGTACGCCTCACAGGCGCAGGCGCTCTCGAGTATGGTCTCCGTGCCGGGACGGGCGGACCAGGTGTTGGTGCGGTACTATACCGATCGGATTCTGCACGCGCTCCTGGAGGCCGCGATCACCACGACGCGGGCGGAGGGGGGCTCGGTGCTGACGCTGGATCCGCAGCGGGAGGTGCTGGAGATCAAGGCCGCCCAAGGCCTACACGGCACGGTCGTGGGAGGCACCCGGCTGGCTCCCGGGGAGGGGATCGCGGGGTTGGTGCTGCAGGAGCGCGAGATCCGGGTCCTGGATGACGCGACGACCGACGCGCGCTACCGCAGCCGCATGACCCGCCCGGAACTGGTCTCGTCGCTCGTCGCCCCGCTCATCCCCGAGACAGGGCGCCGGCCCATCGGGGTCCTGTGCCTGCGCGCCAGCCAGCCCGGACGCCGATTCACCAGCGAGCACGTTGAGGCGGTCAACAAGCTCCTCACGCTCGCCGACACAGCCCTCAGCGGCTTGCGCACCACCCTCGCACCATCCGCCAGTTAGACCCCGTGAGCCGACCCCTCGGCTCAGGAGACCTCCCGGACGTGTCCCGCCCGCCGACGCGGTACGTGCCGAGCGGGACGTTTCCAGCCCGCCTCGGGACGACTCAACCGGGCGGACATGTCCCGACACGTCCGGTGGGCGGAACTGTCCTCAGGCTCGGAGGGACGAGCTAGCGTCTCCGCCGCCTGAGGTGGGCGGGGAGGATCTTGAGGCTGGAGCGATACTTCGCGATCGTGCGGCGGGCGACGGTAATGTGCCGCTCGGCGAGCCGGCGCACCAGCACCTCGTCGCTGAGCGGGCGCGCCGCATCCTCCTCGGCGATGAGCTGGGTGATCTCCGATTTGATGCGCGCATCCGAGATCTGCGCGTCGGGCTCCGCCTGGGGGATGCGGCTGGCAAAGAGCTGCTCGAGCCGGAGAATCCCATGGGGCGTGTCAATCGTCTTGCCCGCAATGGCCCGGCTGACCGTTGAGGGGTGGCGGCCGACGAGCTGTGCGACCTCCAGCTGGGTGAGCGGGCGCATCCCGGCACGGCCCTGCTCGATGAACTCGCGCTGCAAACTGATGAGGCAGCGACCGACGGCCAGGAGCGTCGTGTTCCGCTCGTCGATCGCCCGGATGACCCAGCCGGCATGGCGGAACTTGCGTTGAAGAAATTCGCGCGCCTCGGACGGCGTCTCCGGATTGCTGAGCATGCGGTGGTAGGTACGGTTGATGGCCAGGCGGGGCAGGGCTTGGTCGTTCAGGTCGACGTCCCAGTGCCCTTCGCGCCAGACCATTACCAGGTCCGGCACGAGCGTCGGCGACGGCTCCCCGGCGAAGGCCCGCCCAGGCTTGGGGTTCAGCGCGCGGATCTGCTCGCAGGCCTCTTCCACATCCTGGATGTCTGCACCGGTCACGCGGGCGAGCGCGGCGGTCTGGCGCTCAATCAGGAGTTCAAAGTGCTCGCAGAC
>SBAZ01000065.1 GCA_005239935.1 Planctomycetales bacterium
CCGGACGACGTGGCGGCCTGCGGGCGGCTGCTGCAGGACGGGTACGATGCGGTCTTCGGCTCGCGGTTCCGGCCCGGGTCGCGGGGGAGTGGCTACCCCGCGCTAAAGCTCCAGCTGAACCGGCTCGGGAACCGGTTGATTCAGGGGCTGTACAGCGTCCCCTACAATGACATCACCAACGCGTTCAAAGGGTACCGGACCGAACTCATCCGGCGCATCGGGCCGTTGCAGGGGACCCAGTTTGAGTTGACCGTGGAGTTGCCGCTGAAGGTCTTGCGGGTCGCCCGGCGCATTGCTGAGCCGGCGATTGGGTGGCACGGGCGCGTCTCCGGCGCCTCGAAGTTGGCGCTGGGACGCGAATGCGGCCGGTACCTGTGGATGGTCGCGTCCCTGCGCGGGTGGCGCGCGCCGGAGGCCCGTGCGGCGGACGCGGCGCGGGCGGAAGCGGTGCAGGCCCGATGAGAATCTTGGTCACGGGTGGAGCCGGCATGGTGGGCAGCCGCGCGGCCGAGGTGTGGGCCGCGCGCGGGCACCAGGTGACCGTGCTGGACAACCTGATGCGCTCGCGGCTCTTCGGGTCCGATCGGGAGAGTGTCGAATACAACTGGCGGTTCCTCGACGGCAAGCCCGGCATTCGTCTCATCAAGGGGGATGTGCGGAGCATCCAGGACGTCGCGACGGCGCTGGGCGATGGCGTGGACGTGGTGCTCCACGCCGCCGGGCAGCCAGGAGTCGGCTACTCCATTGAACATCCCGAAGAGGATTTCCAGATCAATGCGTTCGGCACGTTGCAGGTGCTGGAGCAGACTCGGCGGCGCTGCCCACAGGCCGTCTTCCTCTTCTGTTCAACCAACAAGGTCTATGGCACGAACGTGGACGCGGTGAAGCTGGTCGAGCACCCGGGCCGCTACGCCTTTGCGAACGGCTTCCCCGGGATCAGCGAGCGGATGTCCGTGGACCTGGCCGGCCACACGCCCTACGGCGTCAGTAAGCTGGCGGCCGAACAGTACGTGCAGGATTACGCGCATACCTTCGGGATGCGCACCGCAGTCTTTCGGATGAGTTGTCTGGCGTCAGGCGTCAAGGTCGCGACGATGGATGGGAACATTCCGATCAGCGCGCTTGAGGGGAAGGCGGTGGAGGTCCACTGCTTGAATGACCTCCATCTGTCCGGCAAGGCGACAGCGGGGTCCTTCAGCACGCTGCGGGAGGGGAAAACGCTCTACCGCGTCAGGACGAAGCGCGGGTATGAAATCGAGGCGACCGGGGACCATCGCTTCCTGACGCCCGCGGGCTATGTGGCACTTGACCGGCTCTGTTACGGAAGTTTCGTTGCGATAAGTCCTGAGACAACGCTCATTGAGCGACGACCGACTGACACATTGCCCGGGAGGGTGATCGTGACGGCTGAGGCGCTTGCTCAGCAGCTGCGGAAGTACCGGCGGCGGGATGCCTACAATGTGCAAGCATGTCAGCGGCTGGAGCAGCTCGGGCTCGTGCCACTCCGCTATAACAACCCTCAGATGTACCGCCTCGCACGGCTCGTCGGCTACTTGACGGGTGATGGACACCTCTCCTTCCGGATCCGCCCGTCGGGAAAGGCGTACACCGAGATCCAGGTGTCTGCGCTGCGGGAGGAGATTGAGGACATTATGGAGGAGTTTCGGCGGTTGGGGTTTCGTCCTGGAAGAATCCGCGCCTCCTATTCCGCCTCCCAACTCAGGAGCGGGCATGTCATCCGGGGGATGAGTTACAAATTCTCGGTCACGCAGACGGACGCCTTCGCCCTCTTTGAGCTGCTCGGCGTTCCGGTTGGTCATAAATCGAAGATCGCCTTCAGGGTGCCGCCGTGGATCCTCCGAGGCCCAGCGGCCCTGCAAGATGAATACCTCCGCGGCCTGTTCGGGGCGGAATTGAACGCGCCCAGCTTCTATCGCCGAAAGGGACGCGACCGTGTTGATCTCCAGGTGCTCCAATTCGCTCAGTCCAAACAAGAGCCCTGGGCTGGCAGTGCGAGGGCGTTTCGGCGTGAGCTGATGGGTCTGCTGAAGCGGCGCGGGATTCACACCCGACCGTACACGAATCGTTTCTACTATGTGAAGGGAGGGGAGCGGTCGCGGTGTTTTCAATTCGTCATTAGTCCCTCGAGAGACAATGTCCTGCGATTCGCGCGGATCGGCTACGCCCTGAATCGAGCGCGTCAACGGAGACTCTGCCGGATGGCGGAATTCCTTAAGACCGACCTGCCGCTCTCGCATGCTGAGTTGTGGATTGAGGAGCACACACGTGGCCTGCAGGATTGTGATGCGGTGTGGGACCAGATCATGGAGAAGACCCCCATTCCTATGACGGCCCTGTACGATGTGACAGTGCCCGTCCACCATAACTTCATCGCGAATGGCTTCGTAGTCCACAATTGCATCTACGGCACGCGGCAGTTCGGCTTCGAAGACCAGGGCTGGGTCGCCCACTTCACGATCCAGACGGTCATGGGCCGGCCGATCACGATCTACGGGGACGGCAAGCAGGTGCGCGACGTCCTCTTCGTGGATGATCTCATCGACGCCTACGACCGGTTCCTCGAGAGCCACGTCCGGCACGGCGTCTTCAACGTGGGTGGCGGGCCGACGCAGACGGTGTCCCTGCAGGAGCTGCTGGAGCTCCTGGCCACGATGACGGGCCAGCGCTCGCCGGTGACGTACGCCGACTGGCGGCCCAGCGACCAACGGGTGTATGTCTCGGACGTGCGCCATCTCCAGCAGACGCTGGGCTGGTCGCCGCGGACCGCGTTCCCGGAGGGGCTCCGGCGTCTGCACGACTGGGTGCAGGCCAACCGCGAGCGCTTTTGAATCATGCACAAACTCGCACGGAAACTGATGCGGGCAGTCGCCAATCGCGATCCGGACTACTATGACATGTACGCGGATCCCAACGAGGGCTGCTTTGCGCAACTCTACCTCGAGCGTATTCGACGCCATGCGGCGGCGGCCGCGATCCGGCCGGGGGCCACGGTGCTGGATGCGGGCTGTCAAGCCGGCCGCCTCGCAGTTCCGCTGGCGCGTGAAGGGTTCCGGGTCACGGGGGTTGACACGTCGGGCTTCGGCCTGCGGCGCGCCAAGGCCCACGCGGACCAGGCGGGTGTCGAGGTCGACTGGGTCCGAGGCGACCTGCTGGACGTGCTGCCTCGCTGGGACGGTCGACAGTTTGACCTGGTCGTCTGCGCCGAGGTGATCTACCTGGTCCGGCGCTACCGCGAACTGCTGACTGCGCTGGCAGGCGCGACCCGGGCCGGCGGGCTCGTGGCCGTGTCCCACCGGCCGCGGTTCTACTACCTGCATGAGGCGCTCAAGCTGCAGGACTTCGAGACCGCGATGCACGTGCTGCGGGATCAGGAAGGACGGTTCCGCGATAGCGAGTACTATAACTGGCAGACGGAGCCGCAGCTGCGCGCGCTCTACGCGCAGGCCGGCCTCGAGTGGGTGGCGCACTACGCCATCGACCGATACGCGTGGCTGGAAGGGTTCAGTCCGTCCAGCCTGCCTGAGGAGGCACAGCGACGGTGGATGGAGCTGGAGCTGGGTGACGCGGACAGTGACCGGATGAACGGCCGGTATGTGCTCGTGGTGGCCCGGCGGCCCGGAACGGGTCCATGATCCGGATGGGACGGTTTGCCTACCATCCGCCCATCCTCGCGTATCACCGCGTGGGGGCGTTTCACGGCGACCATGTGCCGACGGTGTCGCCCGAGGCCTTCAAACAGCAGATGGCCCTGGTAGCGCGATGGCGCTATCGGGTCGTGGCGCTGAGCGAACTCCTGGCGCAGCTGGACTCCGGCGAGAGCATCCGGCGGCGAGAGGTGGTCATTACGTTCGATGACGGCTACCAGGAGACCGCACAGATCGCGTGGCCCATCCTCAAGTCCCTCGGGTTTCCCGCCACGGTGTTCGTGACGCCCGGCGAGGTGGGCCTCTCGGGCTTTGCCACCTGGGACGAGATCGCCGCGATGGACCGCGACGGCGTGACCATCGGCAGCCACACGATGCACCACAGCTTCCTGCCCTTGGTGCCGGATGCGCGCCTGCCGGAGGAGCTGGGCGAGTCGAAGCGGGTCATCGAGACGCATCTTGGCCACCCCATTGAGTGGCTGAGCTATCCCATCGGCGGGTACACGCCCCAGGCGCAGGCCGCGGCCCGTCAGCTCGGCTATCGCGGAGCGTGCACGACGAACCGGGCCGACCGACGCCGGCAGGTGGACCGGTTTGCGCTGCGGCGCATCAAGATGACGGAGCGCGATGCCCACCCGCTCTTGCTGCGGGCCAAGCTGTCGGGATACTACGACGCGTTCCGGACACTGAGAGCACCCGGCTAACCCCCTCGCCGTCATCCGCATCCTCGTCGCCTACGCCACCGCCGGAGCCGGCCACCGCCGCGCGGCGGAGGCCCTCGCACACGCCCTCGAGGCCTTGCCCGGGACACAGGTGCAGTGCGTGGACGTGCTGGGGCATGTGCCCTCACTCCTCGCGCGGGCGTATCCGGCAACCTACTACTTCCTGGTGCGGCACTGGGCGCGGGTGTGGGGGGCAGGATTCGAACTCTTGGACGCAGCCCCAGTGTACGCGGCTGTGCAAGGCGCGCGACGCGTGTGGAACCAGATCCTCGGACAGGCGTTCGTTCGCTGGCTGAAAACGCAGCACCTAGACGTCGTCGTGAGCACCCATTTCCTGCCGGCGGACGTCTTCGGAGAAGGCAAGCGCCGGGGCTGGCTGCGCGCGCGGCTGGTCGTGGTCGTGACCGACCTGCACCCCCACCGCTTCTGGCTCGCACCCGAGGCCGAGACGTTCGTGGTGGCGAGCGAGCAGACGGCCAGCGAGTGCGAGGCGCGCGGCATCCCGCGTGGGCGGGTGCAGGTGCTCGGCATCCCCACCGCGCCGGGGTTCCATGAGCCGGTGGACCGGGCAGCCGTGCTCGCGCGCCTGGGCCTGGACCCTGCGCGCCGGACGATTCTGGTGACAAGCGGCGGCACCACGGTGGGCCCGTTCGAGCCGGTCGTGCACGCGCTGCTCCGGCTCGAGGAGGGGCTGCCGGGCCGCGCGCAGCTGCTGGTCGTCTGCGGCGAGGACGCGGCCGCCGCGCGGCGGCTGGAGTACGGGCTGACCCCGGACCAGACCCCGGCCAAGATCTTCGCCTTCGTGGAGAACATGCCAGAGTTGATGGGCGCGAGCGACCTGGTGGTGGCCAAGGCCGGCGGCTTGACGGTGACGGAAGCCCTCAACGAGGCCAAGCCGCTGATCCTCTACCACGCGATTCCTGGGCAGGAACGCTTCAATGCGCAGTACGTCGTGCGCCACGGCGCCGCAGCACTCGCCCGGGAGCCTGCGGAGGCGGAGGCCCTCGTGCGGCGCTTCCTCGCCGAGCCGGAGACGTTCGGCGCCATGACCCGGGCGGCAAGGGCCCTGAGCCGTCCCCGGGCCGCGGAGGAGATTGCCGCCCACATCGTGCGTCCACCGGCCGCCGCGGGCACGCCCCAGGGCCACCAGTAGGATGGGCACCGCGCGGCTGGGCCGTCAACTGCGCCGACACGCGGAGAGCCTGACGGCGCTGGGGGTGACGGACGTCCCGCGCGCGCCGCAGCCAGCGCGTGCAGGGCAGGGGCTGGGGGGTGCCGCGGCCGGGTCCGTGGAAGAGCGGCTCGCCCGCCTCGCGCGCGAGGTGCAGACCTGCCGGCGGTGTCCCCTGTACCGGACGCGCACCCACGCCGTCGTCAGCGACGGCTCGCCGCGAGCGGGGCTGATGTTCATCGGCGAAGCCCCTGGGCGGGACGAAGACCTGCAGGGCAAGCCGTTTGTCGGCGCGGCCGGACAGTTACTGACGAAGATGGTCCAGGCGATGGGCCTGCGGCGGGAGGACGTCTATATCTGCAACATCCTCAAGGACCGCCCGCCAGGCAACCGCACCCCGCTGCCCGATGAAGTCGCCGCGTGTCTGCCGTTCCTCCTCGAGCAAATCGCCATCATCCGGCCGCGCGTCATCTGTGTGCTCGGGGCCGTGGCGACGAAGGCTCTCCTCGGCGACCACCTCGCCATCACCAAGGTGCGCGGGCAGGTGTGCGAGTTCCAGGGGATCCCGGTGGTGCCCACGTTCCATCCGGCCTACCTCCTGCGCAACCCCCCCGCGAAGAAGTTCGCCTGGATTGACCTGAAGCGGGTGAAGCAGCTGCTGGAGCCCGGCGCCGCCTGACACACGCGTCGCCGCGTGGGGACCGCATGATCGCCGACGTCGCCCTCAATCTTCCCCTCGAGAGGACCTTCCACTACCTCGTGCCAGAGGCACTCCGCAGCACGCTGCAGCCCGGCATGCGGGTCCTCGGCCCCTTCGGACCCCGTGAGCGGCAGGGCGTGGTCATCGGCCTGCTGTCGAAGAGCCCCATCCGGCGCCTGAAGCCGTTGCGGCGCGTCCTGGATCCTGTGCCGGTCATCGCAGAGGAGCGCTGGGACGTCGCGCGCTGGATGGCGGCCCACTACGCCTGCAGCCTGGGCGAGGCGCTGGCGGCGATGGTACCTGCGGCTCTGCGGTGGCGGCCGGCCGAGCCCACAACCGATGCTCCGGCGGTGGCCATGCCTGGACCTGCGCTGACCGCGGCGCAGGCTGCGGCGTTCGCCTCGATTCAGGAGGCACTGAGCCGGGGCGGCGAAACGGTGCTGCTCCACGGCGTCACCGGCTCCGGCAAAACCGAGCTCTACCTGCGCGCCATCGAAGCGACCGTGCAGCAGGGCGGCAGCGCCATTTGTCTGGTGCCGGAGATCGCGCTCACGCCGCAGACGATCGACCGGTTTCGGGCGCGGTTCGGCGGCTGGGTGGCCGTGTGGCACAGCCGGATGACCGCCCGACAGCGCGGGGAGGCGTGGGCCGCGATGCAGGCGGGCCGCGCGCGGATCGTGGTTGGGGCGCGCTCGGCGGTCTTCGCGCCGCTGCCACGGGTCCGGCTGATTGTCGTCGATGAGGAGCATGAGCGCACGTACAAGCAGGAAGATGTGCCGCGCTATCACGCACGGGACGTGGCCCTCGCCCGGGCCAGGCTGGTGCGCGGCACGGTCCTGCTGGGCAGCGCCACGCCGGCCGTGGAGAGTTACGAGCGCGCACGGCAGGGCCGATGGCGGCTCCTCGAGCTGCCGGAGCGGGTGCACGGCCGCCCCCTGGCCGCGGTCGAGGTCGTGGACCTGCGCAACGAGTTCCACCAGGGGCGGCGGGTCGCGCCCCTGTCGCGGCGGCTGGAGGCCGGGCTCGAGCAGGTCGTCGGCAAGGGTGAGCAGGCAATGCTCCTCCTGAACCGCCGCGGCTTCGCGCGCAGCGCCCAATGCCAGGCCTGCGGGGTCGTCCTGCGCTGCGGCCGCTGCGCCGTTCCGCTCATTTATCACGCCGCCGAGCGCGTGCTGGTGTGCCACTACTGCAACCGCCGCGAGGCGCTGCCTGAGGTGTGCCCGTCATGCCGCAAGGGCTACCTGCGGCTGCGCGGATCCGGCACCGAGCGGGTCGAATCCGAGCTGCACCGCCTGTTCCCGGGCAGTGCCATCCGCCGGATGGATCTGGACACCACCCGCGGCCGGGAGAGCCATCGGGACGCGTATGAGGCCGTGAAGCAGCGGCAGGTCGGCCTGCTCGTCGGCACGCAGATGATCGCCAAGGGACTGGATTTTCCTGACGTAACCCTGGTGGGCATCGTCTCGGCCGATACCGAGCTCAACCTCCCCGACTTTCGGGCCGGGGAGCGGACCTTCGATCTGCTGACCCAGATGGCTGGGCGGGCCGGACGCGGCGAGCGGCCGGGGCGAGTCATCATCCAAACCTACTGTCCGGGCCACTACGCGGTGCGCGCCGCGGCGCGGCAGGATTATCCGACGTTCTTCCGCGAGGAGATCGCGATGCGCCGGCAGGTCGGGCTGCCGCCCTTCACGCACCTGGTGGAGCTCACCGTGCGCGGCTCACGGCGCGAGTCCGCGTGGCAGGCCGCCGAGGCGCTGGCCGGAGCACTCGGTCAGGCCGCGCAGGGCTGGTCGGTGCTTGGGCCCGCCCCGCACCGCATCCCGCGGCTGCGGCGGGCCTATCAGATGTGCGTCCTGCTCAAGGGCCGGACGGTCGAGCCGATGGTGGCGCGGCTGCGGGAGATCCTTGGGGAAGGGCGAACATTCCGAGGGCTGCCCGTCCGGATCGACGTGGACCCGGTTTGAACGTCAATCAGGCGGTAAAGCCCTTCTTAATCGTCCCCAGCGCGTCCAGATTCCGCAGGCCCTGCTGAGCCTCGGCGTCCCCCGGATGGAGATGGATGACCCGCTCGAAGCACTGGCGTGCCTGCGAGTCGTTCCCGCGCTTCATGGCCAGCCGGGCCAGCTTGCGCAGGGCGCTGAGGTGGTTGGGGTCAACCGTCAGCAGTTCTTCATACGTCTGCAGGGCGGCGTCGTCGAGCCCGGCGCGGGTCAAGACGCCGGCCAGGCGCATGAGGAGCGCGCGAGAGCGCGGGATCAGCCGGAGGAGCCACTCATAGAGCCGGGCCGCCTGGCGGGAGCGGCCCTGGAGCTCAAGGACCATCGCCCAGAGGCGCACCGGAAAGGTCGCGGCGGCCAACCCCATGTGCGTCGTGAGCGAGGGCGGGTGCTGGGCGAAGTGCTTCTGGATGGCCAGCCGCAGGAACCGCCGCGCCTCGGTGGCATCCGGCGCCTGCTGGATGACGAACGTCAGCAGGTCCACGGCGTACTCGTAGCTGCCCTGCGTGTAGGCCTGAATGCCTTTGTCGAAGTAGGGTTGCAGGTCGGAGGGCACCGTCTGCGGCATCGGCTTCATTATAATAGGTGCCTGGCACCTTTTGGGCAAAAGGTGCCAGGCACCAGCTTGGGACGTGGGTTGAAAATTTGGACTCAGGGGCTAGAATACCACTAGATGAGTCCCCTCCCCACCCGGCGCAGGGCATGAGTGTGCGCCCGTTGCGCCTCGAGCCGGACCGTGTCCTCCGCGCGCAGGCCCGACCGGTGACCGAGTACGGCGGTGCCCTCCGCACCTTGATCCGTGACCTGATGGACACGATGTATGCCCATGACGGCATCGGCCTCGCCGCGCCCCAAGTCGGCTGCGACTGGCAAGTCTTCGTGGCCAACCCCAGCCAGCAGCGGGGACGGGAGGTGGTGCTCGTGAATCCGGTGCTGGAGCGCCACGCGGGACGAGCGAGCATCCTGGAGGGGTGCCTGAGCGTGCCGGAGGTGTGGGGCAAGGTGGGCCGCGCGGCCTCGGTGCGGTTGAGCGGCCGCGATGCCGGAGGACGTCCAGTGGTGGTCGAGGCCGACGGGCTGCTGGCCATCGTCCTGCAGCACGAGTACGATCATTTGCAGGGCACGATCTTTATTGACCGGTTGAGCTGGATCAGCCGGCAGCGCGCGCGGGTCCGCGTACAGCGCCGGGTGCGCGCGGCCGCGGCGCGATAGAGACTGGACGCCACATGCGCATCATCTTCTTCGGGACCTCGGGCTTCGCCGTGCCGAGCCTGGAGCGGGTGGCAGCCTCGCACGAGGTGGTGCAGTGCGTGACGCAGCCTGACAGGCCGCAAGGGCGAGGCCTGGCACCCCGGCCGTCGCCGGTCAAGCGCACGGCGCAAGCGCTCGGTGTGCCCGTCACGCAGCCTGAGCGGCTGCGCGCCGCGGACCTGGCTGAGGCGGAAATCGGCGTCGTGGCCGCGTACGGTCAGCTGCTGCGCCCTGAGGTGCTGCGCCGCCCGGCACGCGGGTGCGTCGGGGTGCACCCCTCGCTGCTGCCGAAGTACCGGGGGGCGGCGCCGATGGCCTGGGCGATCCTCGAGGGGGAACGGGAGACCGGGGTGACGATCTTTCAGTTGACCGAATCGCTCGATGCCGGCCCCATCCTGTTCCAGACGAGGACGTCCATCGGGCCGGACGAAGACCAGGAAGCCCTCGCCGCACGCCTGGCGCGCGAAGGGGCGGACGCCCTGGGGCACGCGCTCGAGCAGATCGCCGCCGGCACCGCGACACCCGTCGCACAAGACGACGCCCTCGCGACCTACGCTGGAAAATTCACCAAGGCACAGGGCCGACTGAACTGGGCGGAGCCGGCGGACGCGGTGGTACGGCTGGTGCGCGCCCTGGTGCCCTGGCCGGGGGCGTACACGACGACGAACGGGCTCATGCTGAAAGTGCTGCGGGCACGCGTGGCGCACCCCGACGGCGCGCAGGGGGCGCCGGGGACGGTGGTGCGCGCATCGGCGGGCGAGCTGGAGGTGGCCGCCGGCTCCGGCAGCGTCAGGCTGATGGATGTGCAGCCCGCGGGCAAGCGGCGCATGATCATGACGGAATTTCTTGCGGGCCACCCCCTCAAGCCGGGCGACCGATTCGGTCACGATGCCTGAACTCCGCAAGGATCCGCTGATCGGCCGGTGGGTCATCATCGCGACGGAGCGCGCGAAGCGGCCCATCGACTTCGTGGCCAACCACGAGGCGCCGCTGCCACCCGAGGACTGCCCGTTCTGCCGCGGCAGCGAGGGGAAGACCCGCAAGGAAATCCTCTCGCTGCGGGCGGACCGGACCCCGTCGACCAACCACGACTGGTCCGTGCGCGTCATGCCCAACTTCAATCCCATCCTGCAGATCGAGGGGAACCTGAACCGGCGCGCCAAGGGGATGTTCGACGTCATGGACGGTGTCGGCGCGCACGAGGTGATCGTCGAGACCCATGACCACATCGGCAACCTGGCCGACGTGCCGGTCGAGCACATCCACGCCGCGCTCCATGCCGCCACCCTGCGGATCAACGACCTGGAGCAGGACCCTCGCTTCCGCTACGCGCTGTGGTTCAAGAACTACGGCGAGGCCGCCGGCGCCGGGCGCATTCCGCACGCGCGGTCGCAGCTGATCGCGCTGCCGGTCACGCCGAAGCGGGTCAAGGAAGAGCTCGTGGGGGCCCGCCAGTATTTCGAGGACAAGGAGCGGTGCGTCGTGTGCGACATCGTGCTCCAGGAGCGGGAGGCCAAGGTGCGCGTCGTCTATGAAACGGCGCACATGATGGCGTTTTGCCCGTTTGCCGCGCGGTTTCCGTTTGAGGTGTGGCTGGTGCCGAAACGGCACGCCTGCGACTTCGGCCGGATGCAGCCAAACGAGCTGCAAGACCTCGCGGCGGCCCTCAAGGAGCTGCTCGTGCGGCTCAAGCTGGTCCTGGAAGATCCTCCCTACAACTATCTCCTGCACACCGCGCCGTTCCGGCGGGCCGGAGGCAAGATCGGGCACTGGAAGACGCTGGAGCAGGACTTCCATTGGCACATCGAGCTCATCCCCAGGCTGACGCGGGTCGCGGGCTTCGAGTGGGGCACCGGCTTCTACATCAATCCGACGCCCCCCGAAGAGTCGGCGAAGTACCTGCGGGAGGCGGGAACCTGACATGTCCGAGCTGCGGCGCGACCCGATCACCGGCCGGTGGAACATCACCGTGACCGACGCGGCCCTGGGTCCGGACGCCTATGAGGTGGAGGCCCCGGCCGAGCGCGGCGGCAAGTGCCCGTTCTGCTACGGCAGCGAGGGGCTGACGCCGGTTGAGATCTTCGCCTTGCGCCCGCCGGGCAGCGCGTCCAACGGGCCGGGGTGGACGCTGCGGGTCATCCCGAACAAGTTCCCGGCGCTGCGCATCGAAGGCGACATGGCCCGGCGCGGCATCGGCCTCTATGACCAGTGCAGCGGCATCGGGGCGCACGAGGTCATCGTCGAGACTCCGGACCATGCCCGGCAGTTGGCGGATCTGAGCACGGAGGAAGTGACGCAGGTCCTCAGCGCCTACCGCCTGCGATCGCTGGATCTGCGCGGGGATACGCGGCTGCGCTACACGCTGATCTTCAAGAACCACGGCCTGTCGGCCGGTGCGACGCTCGAGCACACCCACAGCCAGCTGATCGCGCTGCCCATCGTGCCGAAGCGCGTCCGGGAGGAACTGAAGGGGGCAGGCGCCTACTATGACTTCCGGGAGCGGTGCGTGTTCTGCGACATGCTCAACCAGGAGCTGCAGGACGAAGAGCGGGTGGTCGCGGAGAACCGCTCGTTTGTGGCGCTGTGCCCGTTCGTGTCCAGCGCGCCCTTCGAGCTCTGGATCCTCCCGAAGGGCCACCAGGGTGATTTCGCCAAGTCCACCGATGAAGAGCTGGGCGACTGTGCGCGGATGCTGCGGGACGTGCTGGGACGGCTGCGCGGAACCCTGCGCAACCCGCCGTACAACTTCATCGTCCACACCGCCCCGATCGAGCCGCGGGAGCGGGAAGAGTACCACTGGCACCTGGAGGTCATGCCGAAGCTGACACGGACGGCCGGCTTCGAATGGGGCACCGGCTTCTACATCAATTCGACACCGCCGGAGCTCGCCGCCAAGGCCCTGCGCGAGGCGCAGGTCGCCGCGTAGCGTCGGCGGCGGGTTGAGTTTTCAGGCCCACCATCGTACAATACGCCCATGAGCCGGGTGTGCGCCGCACCCCGCGGCGTCCCGCCTCCGGCGCAGGGTCGTCCACCGCAGGCTGGTTCAGTAGGAGGGAGTCATGACGGTTCGTATCGGGATCAACGGGTTCGGGCGCATCGGGCGCAACGTGTTCCGCGCCGGCTTCAACCGGCCGGGCATCGAGTTCGTGGCCATCAACGACCTGCCCACGCCCACCCAGACGCTCGCACACCTGCTGAAGTACGACTCGATCCTGGGCATGTTCGGCGCGGACGTGAAGGCGACCGAGGACGGGCTGGCCGTGAATGGCAAGCCGGTCAAGATGTTCACGAGCAAGAGCCCAACCGAGATCCCCTGGGGCACGTTGGGCGTGGACATCGTCGTCGAGTCGACCGGGGCCTTCACGGACCGCGAGAAGGCCGCCGGGCACCTGCGCGACTCCGTCAAGAAGGTCATCATCAGCGCGCCAGCGAAGGGGGAGGATATCACGATCGTCCTCGGCGTGAATGAGGCGCAGTACGACCCGGCCACGCATCACGTCATCTCCAACGCCTCGTGCACGACCAACTGTGTCGTGCCGATGGCGAAGATTCTCCATGAGCGGTTCAAGATCATCCGCGGCTACATGACGACGATCCATTCCTACACCAACGACCAGCGTCTGCTGGACCTCGCCCATCAGGACCTGCGTCGGGCCCGGGCGGCGGCGCTCTCGATGATCCCGAGCTCGACCGGCGCGGCCAAGACCATTGGCGTGGTGTTTCCCGAACTCAAGGGCCGGATCGACGGCACCGCCATCCGCGTGCCGACCCCGAATGTCTCCATTGTGGACCTCTCCTGCCAGGTCGAGAAGGCGACGTCCGTCGAGGAGGTCAACGCGGCCTTCAAGGCCGCGGCCGAGGGGCCGCTCAAAGGGATCCTCCTGTACAACACGGACCCGCTGGTCTCGCGCGACTTCAACGGCAACTCGCACTCCTCGATCTTTGACGCCACCATGACGGCAGTGATCGACAAGCAGCTGGTCAAGGCGTTCGGGTGGTATGACAACGAGTGGGGCTACTCGAACCGCGTCGTGGACCTCATCGCCTATCTGGCGAAACAGGGGCTTGGGGCCTCGGCCAAGCCCTCGGCCGTCGGCGCCGCGCGGTAACACGCGGAGCCGAATGATCCCACCACCTGCCGCACGCAGCGGCTCCCGGACGGCCTCGATGACACGCCGCTGCGGGCACGGTGCCCTACGACTGCGTGCCACCAGAGACTTCGGGCACCGCGCGTCCCGCTCGGCGGGACGGCGGCAGGTGGTGGGATGAAACAAACCGTCCGCGACATTCCGTTGCGCGGGAAGCACGTCCTCATCCGCGCGGACTTCAACGTCCCCCTTGAGGGGGCGCGGATCACGGACGACACGCGCATCCGTGAAAGTCTCCCGACCATCCGCTATTGCCTCGAGCAGGGTGCCTCGGTCGTCCTCATGAGCCACCTGGGCCGTCCGAAGGGCGGCCCGGATGCGGGGTGGAGCCTCACGCCGGTGGCCGAGAAGCTGACCGAGCGGCTCGGCCGGCCTGTGGCGTTGCTGCCGGATTGCGTTGGGCCGCAGGTCGAGGCGCGCACCAAGGCGCTGAAGCCGGGTGAGATCGTCCTGCTCGAGAACCTCCGCTTCCACGCCGAGGAAGAGCGCAACGATCCGGCATTCGCGGCCGCGCTGGCGAAGCACGGGGACGTGTACGTCAACGATGCGTTCGGCTCGGCCCACCGCGCACACGCCTCGACTGAGGGCGTGGCGCACCACCTGCCGGCGGTCGCCGGCTTCCTCATGGAGAAGGAGATCAAGTATCTGGATGAGGCGCTCAGCCACCCGGCGCGGCCGTACGTGGCCATCCTCGGTGGAGCCAAGGTGTCCGACAAGATTGCGGTCATCACCCGGCTCCTCGAGCAGGTCGACAAGCTGCTGATCGGCGGCGGGATGTCGTACACGTTCCTCAAGGCGCAGGGACACGCCATCGGCTCCTCCAAGCTCGAGGCGGACAAGGTGGACCTGGCGAAGGCGCTGCTGGCGAAGGCCGCGGCGCGCAAGGTGCCGGTCCTGCTGCCGCTCGACCACGTCATCACGACGTCGCTCGACCCCGGGACGCCCGTCAAGACCGTCAAGGTCGGGCAGATCCCGGACGGTTGGGGCGGGGCCGACATCGGCCCGGAGACCATCAAGGCGTTCACCGCGGCGCTCCAGGACGCCAAGACCGTGGTGTGGAACGGCCCGGTCGGCGTCTTTGAGCAGGCGCGGTTCCTGAACGGCAGCCGCGCCATCGCCCAGACGCTGGCCGCCCTGAAGGCGGTCACGGTCATCGGCGGCGGCGACTCGGCCGCGTGCGTCCAGCAGCTGGGCTTGGCCGACCGGATGACCCACATCTCGACGGGCGGGGGTGCTTCGCTGGAGTACCTGGAAGGCAAGACGCTGCCCGGCATCGCGGTCCTGGGGGACCGCTCCGCGCAGCGCGCCGCGGCCTGATGCGCAAGCCGGTGATCGCCGGGAACTGGAAGATGCATGTGCGCGCGCAGGAGGCTACTGAGTTGGTGCGGCAGCTGCGCGCCGCCTGCGAGACCGATGCGGTCGAGGTCGTGGTCTGCCCGCCCTCTACGTCGCTGGCCACGGCGCACGAGGCGTTGCGCGGGTCGTCCATCGGCCTCGGGGCGCAGAACGTCCACTGGGAGCCACAGGGCGCCTTCACCGGCGAGATCAGCGCGCCCATGCTCGTCGAGGCCGGCTGCCGGTACGTGATCATCGGCCATTCTGAGCGCCGCCAGCACTTTGGAGAGACCGACGCCACAGTGCGCAAGCGGCTCGGCGCCGCGCTGACGCACCACCTCACGCCGATTGTCTGCATCGGCGAGACGCTCGCCGAGCGCGAGGCGAACCAGACGTGGGCCGTGCTGGAACGGCAGCTCGGTGCGGTGTTCACGGACTGCGCGGGCTGGGACTGCGGCGGGCTCATCCTGGCCTATGAGCCGGTGTGGGCCATCGGGACGGGCAGGAACGCGACGCCGGAGCAGGCGCAAGACGCGCACCAGTTCATCCGGCAGTGGGTGGCGAAGCGCTGCGGTGCCGCCGCGGCGCACGTGATCCGGCTGCTGTATGGCGGTAGCGTCAGCGCAGGCAACGCGGCCGGGCTGCTGCAGCAGCCGGACGTGGACGGTGCATTGGTGGGCGGGGCCAGCCTCAAGGCCGACGCCTTCACGGCGATCGTGCGCGCAGCGGCCGACACCACGGCGGTGAAAACCTGATGTATGCGCTCGTGTTGATCGTGCACGTCCTGGTGTGCCTGGCCCTCATCCTGATCATCCTGGTGCAGGGCGGCCGGGGCGGCATGGCCGAGGCCCTGGGGGGCTCAGGCTCGCAGTCGCTCTTCGGCGGCGGGGCGAACGTCGTGATGACGAAAGTCACGGCGGTCGGCGCGGCCCTCTTCATGGTGACTTGTCTCTCGCTGGCCTACCTCTCGACCGCGCGCGGCCGCTCGGTCATCGAGCGCGCCCCACAGCTGCCGGTGGACGCCGCCGGAGGGCCGCTGCCAGGTGTCCTGCCGGCCGGACCGGGCCTCCCGGCCGATCCAGAACCCACCGAATCCGCGCCGCCGGTGTCCCCTGAGGCGGTGCCTGTCCTGCCTCCCGAATAAGCCTGGCGAGGACGCGGCGGTGTCAGCGCGAAGGTCCCTGACGCACGGCCGCAGCGTCCTCGTCGTCAGCATCCTCCTCGGGCTCTCCCCGCCGCTCCCCGCTCAGGAGCCTGCGACCGGGGACGCCATCGTAGTCGGCTCGATCGGGGACGCCAGCCGGTTGCTCCCCCTCTTGGCGAGCGACTCCGCCTCCGGCGACATTGTGGGGCTCGTCTATAACGGCCTGGTCAAGTACGACAAGGACCTCAATCTGGTCGGCGACCTGGCCGAGCGCTGGGAGATTTCAGCGGACAACCGCACGATCACCTTCCACCTGCGCCCCGGGGTGCGCTGGCATGACGGGGCGCCGTGCACGGCCGAGGACGTGCGCTTCACCTACCAGAAGCTGATCGACCCGGCGGTCCGCACACCGTACGCAGGGGACTACGAGCTCATCGAGTCCGCCGAGGTGCTCGATGCCCTGACGATCCAGTTCCGCTACCGCGAGCCGTTCGCGCCGGCCCTCGAAAGCTGGGGCATGGGCATCCTGCCGAAGCATCTGCTGGCGAGCGAGGACCTCAATACCACGCGCTACCTGCGAGACCCTGTGGGCACCGGACCGTACCGCTTCCGTCGCTGGCGCACGGGTGAGCTCATCGAGCTGCGCGCCTTCGCGGACTACTTCGAGCACCGGCCCTACCTGGACCGCTACCTCTACCGGATCATCCCGGACCAGGCCACGCTCTTCCTGGAACTCTTGGTGGGCGCCGTGGACTGGACCGGCCTCACGCCGCTGCAGTACTCGCGGCAGACCGATACCGCGTACCTGCGGACGCGGTACCAGAAGTTCCGCTACCCATCGTTCGGGTTCGCGTATCTCGGGTATAACTTGAGCGACGCCCGATTTGCGGACGTGCGGGTGCGGCGGGCGCTGACGCTGGCGGTGGACCACGCCGCGATCGTCGACGGCGTGCTCTACGGGCTTGGCGCGCCGGCCACCGGGCCGTACCCGCAGGCCTCCTGGGCCTACAACCCGGACGTCGCCCCGGCGACGCGCGACGTCGCCGCGGCCAAGCGGCTGCTCGCGGAGGCCGGCTGGGCGGAGACAGACGGCGACGGCTGGCTCGACCGCGGCGGGGAGCCGTTCCGGTTTACGCTGATCACGAACCAGGGCAACGAGGTGCGTCGGCAGGTGGCCGAACTGGTCCAGCGCCATCTGCGCGAGGTCGGCGTGGATGTGCAGATCAAGATCATGGAGTGGAGCACGTTCGTCCACGAGTTCATCGACAAGCGCCGCTTCGAGGCGGTCCTGCTCGGCTGGAGCCTGTCGCGCGATCCGGACCTGTACAATTTGTTCCACTCGAGCAAGACCAAGGAGGGCGAGTACAACTTCGTCGGGTACGCGAACCCGCGCGTGGATGAGCTCCTTGTCGCCGGGCGGCAGACCTTCGACCGGGAGGCGCGCCGGCGGATCTACCACGAGGTGCACCGGATCCTGGCCGAGGACCAGCCCTACACGTTCCTCTACGTGGCGGACGCGCTGCCCATGGTGGACCGCCGGTTCCGCAACGTGCGCGCGACCCCGGCCGGCATCGGGGACAATTTCATCGAGTGGCATGTCCCCCCGGCCGAGCAACGGTACCGCGCGGTCATGGAGCGCTGACATGACGGCCGGGGACATTTCTGCGCCGTGCGGGCGCACGCGCCCCGGCGCGAGACACGTCCCGGGTTGCCAAACACGTCGTCATGCTGCGCTATAGTCTCCGCCGGCTTCTGGCGATGATCCCCGTGCTGCTCTGGATCACGGTCTTGTCGTTCGGGATCATCCATCTCGCGCCGGGCAAACCCACCGACGTGCTCACGCAGTTCAACCCAAAGGTGTCGCTTGAGGCCCGCCAGCGCATGGAGCAGCTCTACGGACTCGACCAGCCGGTACACGTGCAGTACGGCCGGTGGCTCTCGCGCGTCGCGCGGCTCGATTTCGGCCGCTCGTTCCTGGACGACCGGCCGGTCATGGAGAAAATCGCCGAGCGGCTGCCCATCACGCTGACGCTCAATGTGCTGGCCCTCGTCCTGGTCTTCGGGATCGCCGTGCCGCTTGGGGTGCGCGCCGCGGTGCGCCCCGGAGGCCTCTTCGACCGGGTCACAACGGTATTGGTGTTCCTCGGGTATTCCATGCCGTCCTTCTGGCTGGCGCTCCTGGGTATGGCGCTCTTCAGCGTCACCCTGCGGTGGCTGCCGGTGTCCGGCCTGCACGCGCTCGACGCCGAGTCCTGGGCGTGGTGGCGCCGGCTGCTCGACATGGGCTGGCATCTGATCCTGCCGCTCGCCGTGACGGCGGTCGTGAGTCTGGCCGGGCTGTCGCGGTATGCCCGCGCCAGTCTGCTCGACGTGCTGCGGCAGGACTACATGCGGACCGCCCGCGCGAAAGGACTCCCGCAGGGCCGCGTGCTCTTTCATCATGGGCTGCGCAACGGGCTGCTGCCGATCATCACGATCCTGGGGCTCTCCTTGCCTGACCTCATCAGCGGCAGTGTGGTCGCTGAGACCATCTTCTCGATTCCCGGCATGGGGCGGCTGTTCTACGAGGCCGTGATGGCCCGCGACTACGCGGTCGTGATGGCCCTGGTGACCATTGGCGCACTCCTCACGCTGCTGGGCAACTTCCTGGCGGACCTGGCCTACGCGGCGGCGGATCCGCGGATCCGTGTCGGCGGAGCGCAATGAATAGGGGTCAGGCACCTTCTGGGCAAGAAGTGCCAGGCACCTTTTTGATGAGAGGGATCTTCCGGAACCGCCTGGCCCTGGCCGGGGGCGCGCTCCTCGCACTGCTTGGCGTGGCCGCGCTGGCCGCGCCGTGGCTCGCCCCCTACGATCCGCTGGGAGTGAACCTGCCCGAGGCGCTCCTGCCTCCCTCGCCGGCGCACTGGCTGGGCACCGACACGCTGGGGCGGGATGTGCTCAGCCGCCTGCTCTTCGGCGCGCGGATCTCGCTCGTGATCGGCTTCATCGCGGTCGGCGTCTCGATGCTGGTGGGAGTGTCCGTCGGAGCCGTCGCCGGATCCTGGGGCGGGTGGGTGGACGCGGTCCTCATGCGCCTGGTGGATACCCTGCTCGCCATTCCGACGTTTTTCCTGCTGCTCGCCATCATCGCGATGGACCCGGCGGAGCGGCTGCTGGCGTTGGGCGCGTGGCCGGTCGTGGGCCCGGCCTTCGCCGCGCTCTTCCAGGCAGTCGACCCGCGGCTCGTCATCCTGATGGCCGCGATCGGCTTGATGAGCTGGATGGGGGTCGCGCGGCTGGTGCGGGCCGAGATCCTCAGCCTGAAGGAGCGGGAATTCGTGCTCGCCGCGCGGCTGGTGGGTGCGTCGCGCTGGCGGATACTCTCCACGCACCTCGTGCCAAATGCGTTGGCCCCGGTCGTGGTCAACGCCACGCTCGGCGTGGGCGGAGCCATCCTCACGGAATCCGTCCTCAGCTACTTGGGGCTCGGGGTGCAGCCGCCGATCCCCAGCTGGGGCAACATCCTCAATGAGGGGCGCATCGCCCTGGGCGTGGCGTGGTGGCTGACGCTCAGCCCGGGGGTCGCGATCCTCGTCACCGTGTTGGCGTTCAACCTCCTGGGGGAGGGCATCCGGGATGCCATCGCCCGACGCTAGCCTGCTCAGCGTCCGCAGGCTGACCGTCACCTACGAGGGGCCTGATGGAATCGTGCGGGCGGTCGACGAGGTGTCGTTCGAGGTTCGTCCAGGCGAGGTCGTCGCGCTCGTGGGCGAATCAGGCTCGGGGAAATCGAGCGTGGCGCTCGCGCTCACCCGCCTGTTGCCTTCGCCGCCGGCGCGGGTGTCCGGGACGGTGCAGTTCCAGGGCACCGACCTGCTGACGGCCCCTGACGCCGCCCTCCGTCAGGTCCGGGGCGGCGGGATCGCGTATGTGTTCCAGGACCCCGGCACCTCGCTCAATCCAGTCCTGACTATCGGCGAGCAGCTGCGGGAGATGATCGAGCTGCACACGCCCCACCGGGGCGAAGCCGCGCGCGCCGCGGCCCTGGAGTGGTTGCAGCGGGTGGGGATTCCATCGCCGGCGTCGCGGCTGCGGGCCTATCCGCATGAACTCTCCGGCGGCATGCAGCAGCGCACCATGATCGCGATGGCGCTCAGCGCCGCGCCGGCGCTGCTCGTGGCGGACGAGCCGACGACCGCGCTCGATGTGACCGTGCAGGTCCAGATTCTGCGGCTGTTGCGCGAGCTGCAACGCCGCCTGGGCATCGCGGTCCTGCTCATCACGCATGACCTGCTGATTGTCCAGCGGCTGGCTCACCGCGTCCTGATCCTGGCGGACGGGCGCGTGGTCGAAACCGGGCTGGTGCGGGACGTGTTCGCGCGGCCCCAGCACGATGTCACGCGCATGCTGCTCGCCGCCCGGCCGCCGGTCGCGCTGCGCCCCGGGGAGCCGCCGCATGGCTGAGGCGGTGCTGGCCGGGGTGGGGCTGGTCAAGCGCTTCCGGCTTCGTCCGTCAGGGTGGCGGCAGCGCGCCGCCAGCGTGGAGGCGGTCCACGAGGTGACGCTGGACATCCGTGAAGGCGAAGCTGTCGGCCTGGTGGGCGAGTCGGGTTGCGGGAAATCCACGCTGGCCCGTCTGCTCACCGGACTCCTCGCACCGGACCAAGGGGAAGTGCGCCTCCGAGGACGGCCGCGGCGCGCCTGGGCCTCCGGGGAACGGCTAGCCGCACACCGGATCGTGCAGATGGTGTTCCAGGACCCCACGAACAGCCTGAACCCCCGCATGACGGTCGGGGAGAGCCTGGAGGAGCCGATCCTCATCCACCGGCTGGTGCCGCGTCGCGAGCGCGCGCCCCGCGTGGCGTCGCTCCTCAATGCGGTGGAATTACCGGCTGCGTACGCGCGCCGCCTGCCGCGAGAGCTGAGCGGCGGCGAACGCCAGCGGGTAGGCATCGCCCGCGCGCTGGCGACCGACCCCGCGGTGCTGATCTGTGACGAGCCGATCGCGTCGCTGGACGTCTCGGTCGGTGCCAAGATTCTGGCGCTCCTGGGGCGGCTGCGTCTCGAGCGGCGCATGGCGCTCCTCTTCATCTCGCACGACCTGCGCGCGGTGGCCGCCCTGTGCGAGCGCCTGCTCGTGATGGCGCGGGGCGCCGTGGTGGAGGAGGGGCCGACCGCCGACGTCTTGGCCCGTCCGGCTCAGCGCTACACCGACGTGCTCATCCGCAGCGCCGATCTCGACCTGGACCTGCCCGACCCGCAGGCGTTGTAACCTCCTCGCGGCACGCGGGTTGTGGCGTGATTGCTCGCGCAGCGGGTGCAGGCTATAATGGACCTGCGCGGTGGCTCATCGGACCCGCCGCAATTCCATGGACGAGTTCTGGCGCGCCTTCCTCCCACTGTTTGTGGCCCTCGATGGCATCGGCCTGGTGCCGGTGTTCGTCATGCTGACGCAGCGCCTGAGCAGCGCGGCGCGGCAGCGTGCGGCGGCTGAAGCCGTGGGCACGGCCGCGGGCGTGTCGGTCGTGTTCCTCCTCGTGGGGACGTCGGTGTTTACCCTGATGGGCCTTGCGCTCGCGGACATCATGGTCGCGGGCGGGCTGATTTTGTTGGTGCTCTGCCTGCGCGAGCTGGTCTGGACGGAGCAGGCACCGGCCGGCACGTACACCCGCCCCGGCGTGGTGCCCGTCGGGGTACCGCTGCTGGCCGGACCGGCGGTGCTGACCACGGTGCTGCTCGTGCGCGATCAGTCCGGCTGGTCGCTGACCCTGGCGGCGCTGGCAGCCAACATGGTCCTGATCTGGGGGCTCTTGCGTGCGGGGGAGCTGTTGATCGCGCGACTGGGGCAGGAGGGCGCGCGGCTGGTGTCGAAGGTGTTCAATCTCATCCTGACGGCGTTTGGGGTGATGCTGATCCGCCGCGGCCTGGCACTGCTTGCGGCGGGCTGAGTCGATGCGCAACGTCTTGACGTTCATCATGGCGGGCGGCAAAGGCGAGCGCCTCTGGCCGCTGACGAAGCACCGGGCCAAGCCCGCCGTGCCCTTCGGCGGCACCTACCGGATCGTGGACTTCACGCTCTCCAATTGCATCAACTCCGGGCTGCGCAAGATCCACGTCCTCATCCAATACAAATCCGTCTCGCTGCAGCGCCACCTGCGGATGGGCTGGCAAATTTTTAGCAGTGAACTGGGCGAGTACATCGACGTCATGCCCGCCCAGCAGCGCACCGGAGACTACTGGTACCGTGGGACCGCGGACGCGGTGTACCAGAACATCTACTCGATCGAGCAGGAGCAGCCGGAGTACGTGCTCGTGCTCGCCGGCGACCATGTCTACAAGATGAACTACGCGGAGATGCTCGCCTTCCACCAGGCGCATCGGGCCGAGGTGACCGTGGGGGTCATCGAGATGCCCATCGCCCGGGCGGCGCGCCAGTTCGGCATTGTGCAGGTGGATGCGGACGGCCGGATTGTCGGTTTCGAGGAGAAGCCCGACGTCCCGGCGCCCATCCCCGGCGACCCGAGCCAGTGCTATGTGTCCATGGGCATCTATCTCTTCAACCGGGAGTTGCTGCAGCATGCGTTGGTCGGGGACGCCCAGCGTGAGGAGAGCACGCACGATTTCGGGCGCGACGTCATCCCCGCGGCTGCGCGGAACGTCCGCGTGATGGCCTACAACTTCAAGGATGAGAACAAGCAGGCCGCCAAGTATTGGCGCGACATCGGCACCTTGGACGCGTACTACGAAGCCAATATGGACCTCGTGCGGGTCACCCCGCTGTTCAATCTGTACGACCGCGCCTGGCCCATCCGCACCTACCAGGAGCAATGGCCGCCGGCGAAGACCGTGTTCGCGGACGAAGAGAGCGGTCGGCTGGGCCTGGCGCTGGACTCGCTGGTGTCCAACGGCTGCATCATCAGCGGCGGCCGCGTGGAGCGGTGCGTGCTGTCGCCGGACGTGCGGGTCAACAGCTTCGCCGAGGTGGAGGACGCGATCCTCATGGAGCATGTCGAGGTGGGCCGCTACGCCCGCGTCCGCCGCGCGATCATTGACAAGGACGTGATGATCCCGCGGCACGTGGAGATCGGCTACAACCTTGAGGAGGACCGGCGTCGGTTTCACGTGACCGAGTCCGGCATCGTCGTGGTGGAGAAGGGGACGGTCATCGAGGAGCCGCGGGCAGCCGTGTCGCTCTCAGGGACCTGATCCGACGTGGCGAGTGGCGAATGACAACCGAAGCGCAGGTCGGTGGTCTCACGATTGGGCCGGTGACGCTCGCGTCGCGACTCATTGTCGGGACGGGGAAGTACGCCTCGTTTGACCTGATGCGTGAGGCGATTGAGGCCTCCGGGGCGGAGATGGTCACGGTGGCTGTTCGGCGCATCAACCTCGACCGGCCGCAGGACGAGAGCCTGCTGGACCATCTGGACCGCAGCCGAGTCGTCCTGCTGCCCAACACCGCCGGCTGCTACACCGCTGAGGAGGCGATCCGGACGGCCCGCCTGGGCCGGGAAGCGGGTCTGTCGGACCTCGTCAAATTGGAGGTCATCGGGGACCCGAAGACGCTGCTGCCGGATACGGAGGCCCTCCTGCAGGCCACCCGGGTCCTCGTGAAGGAAGGCTTTGTGGTGATGCCCTACACGAATGACGACCCAATCGTCGCCAAGAAACTCGAGGAGGCCGGCGCCATGTGCGTGATGCCGCTGGCCGCCCCCATCGGCTCCGGGCAGGGGATCCTGAATCCCCTCCCCCTCCGCTTCATCTTGGAAGCGGTCGCCGTGCCGGTCATCGTGGACGCGGGCGTCGGGACGGCGTCCGATGCGGCGGTCGCGATGGAATTGGGCGCCGACGGGGTGCTCATGAACACGGCCATCGCCGGTGCCCAGGACCCGGTCAAGATGGCCAGGGCCATGCGCCTGGCGGTCGAAGCCGGGCGCCTGGCGTCTGAAGCCGGCCGCATCCCCAAGCGGCCCTACGCGAGCGCGTCCACGCCTCCAGCAGGCCGGCCCGGCGAGCCGCGCGCATGACCGCGCGCCCCGCGGGCGCCTCCGGGTCGGATCGGGACACCCGCGCCGTCCTGCGCAACGTCTACGCCTGCTATTTCCTGTCCGGCGCGCTGGGACTCATCTATGAAATCCTCTGGCTGCGCAAGCTGCTGCTGATCTTCGGCGCCAGCGTCCACGCCGTCAGCACGGTCTTGACGGTCTTCTTCGGCGGCCTGGCGCTGGGCAGCTGGTGGTTTGGGCGGCTCATTGACCGCCGCGGCGCGGCAGCCGGGCTGCGCTGGTACGCCGGCCTCGAGGCCGGGATCGGACTCTGCGCATTCCTCACGCTGCCGCTGTTCGACCAACTGCGGCACATCTACATCCCGCTCTACCGCGCCTCCGGGCTCAGCGAGGGCATGCTGGTCGGGGCGACCTTTGTCTGCTCCGCGCTCGTCCTGCTGGTGCCCACCACCCTGCTGGGCGGGACGTTTCCGGTCCTGAGCCGCTTCCTCATCCGCACGAGCGAGGAGCGCGGCCCCGCGCTCGCCAGGCTCTATGCGGTCAATACCTCCGGCGCGGTGTTGGGCACCCTCTGGGTCTATTTTGTCGGCTTGCCAGGCCTGGGGCTCGTCACGACGCTCTTCTGTGCGGGCGTCCTCAGCCTGGGCCTCGGGGTCCTGTGTCTCGCGTTCGACCGCCACCTCGAATCGCTGGGGTTCGGGTCCCGGACCCGAACCGACCCGGCCGCGTCGGGTTCAGCGGCCCACGGTGGCGAGGCCGAGCGCGCCCTGCGCCGGCTGACCTGGGCGTTCGGGATGTCGGGCTTCGCGGCGATGATCTATGAGGTGGCCTGGACCCGTGCGCTGGGACTCGTCCTGGGCAGCTCCACCTATGCCTTCTGCGTCATGCTCGCGACCTTCCTGGGCGGCATGGCGTTGGGGAGCGCGGCGGCAGGACCCGCCCTGCGCCGCGGCCTGGACAGCCTCGCCGCCTTCGTGCGGCTCGAAGTCCTCCTGGCAGGATGCGGGCTCGTGTCCATCCTGCTGTTCCATCAGCTCCCGGACAGCTTCGTCACCCTCTGGCCGCTCTTGGGAGGATCGTTCGAAGGGTTGACCCTGCTCCAGGTGGCCTTGAGCGCGCTCGTGATGCTGGTCCCGACGCTGGCGCTCGGCTACGTGTTCCCCGTGGTGAGCACCGCGGTGACCGCCCGGCTGCCGCAGTTGGGCAGGCGCCTCGGGGCGATCTACGCGGTCAACACGTGCGGCGGCATCCTGGGATCGTTCCTGGCCGGCTTCTGGCTCATCCCGCAGATCGGACTGCCCTGGACGATTGTGACGGCCGCGGCGATGAATGCGGCGGCCGCCGGACTGGTGTTCGGCGCTCCAGGCACGGCCGGGGCCTCCCGGCGCCTGGCCCTCTCCGCAGCCGGGATCGCCGGGCTGCTGGTCCTCGCCGCGCGCGTCGTGGTGCCGACCTGGCAGCGGCAGGCCATGGCGGCCGGGGTCTACCTGTCGGCGGCGCAGTACCAGGGGACCTCGGTGGCCCGCGGCATGGCCGGGACGAAACTCGTGTACTACAAGGACAGTCTGCATACGACGGTCACGGTCCATCAATCCGGAGACACCCTCTTCCTCAAGGTGGGCGGCAAGACCGATGCCTCCACGGGCCTGGACATGAGCACCCAGGCGCTCTCCGCCCACATCCCCATGCTGCTGCATCCCCGGCCGCAGCGCGTCCTGGTCATCGGGCTCGGGAGCGGCGTGACGCTGGGGCACGCCGGCCGGTACCCGGTCACGACGCTCGACTGCGCGGAGATCGACCCAGCCGTCGTCGAGGGAGCCCGGTTCTTCACGGCGAAGAACTATGGCGTGCACGACGACCCGCGGACGCGTCTCTTCATCGTCGACGGCCGCAATTTTCTGCTGGCGGCGGAGGGCACCTACGACGTGCTGATCTCGGAGCCCTCCAATCCGTGGATGTCCGGGCTCGCGTACTTGTTCACCCGGGAGTTCTACGACCTGGCGAAAGCACGGCTGGCCCCGGACGGCGTCATGTGCCAGTGGCTGCAGCTCTACGCCATGTTCCCCGGGGACGTGAAGCTCATTCTGAAAACGTATCATGACGCCTTCCCCTACGTGTCGGTGTGGTCGTCGGTCGCTGGGGACCTGCTCCTGATCGGGTCGCAGGCGCCGCACGCAGTGCCTTACGAGGAACTGGCCCGGCGCATGCGCGCTCCGGCGGTCGCGCAGGGCCTCCGGGAGGTGAAGGTGGACGGTCCGGGGCTGCTCCTCGAGAGTTTCATCCTTGACCAGGCCCAGATCGAGCGGATGACCGTCGACCTCGACGCCCTGCACGAGGATAACTTGCCATCGCTCGAATTCAGCGCGCCTCGCGCGCTCTATCTGGCCCGGGGCACGCTGGAGCTCAACACGACCGGTCTGAGCGCGTTTCGGCAGGAGCCCTCCGTGATCGCCGCGGGCTATCCTGCTCAGCTTCGGCAGACGGCGGAGTTCCAGGCCGGGGTGGCCGCGCTCTTCGCGTACCGGCTTGAGCACGACCAGGCGCGTGAGGCGCTGGAGCGCGCGGTCTCGCTCCCCGGCGCCACCGCGCGCACGCGCCGCGCGCTCGGGGAGGCGTACGGTCGCGAGGGCCAGTGGCTGCGCGCCGCCGCGGTACTGCGCGAGGCCGTGAAGGACGAGCCGTCACCGGCCTCCTGGCTCGCGCTGGCGCGCGCGCTGTGGCGGCAGGGGATGCGCGAGG
>SBAZ01000075.1 GCA_005239935.1 Planctomycetales bacterium
CCGACCTACTACATCTTGTGGTGGTGACGCCTCGTGGCCCCTCTCCCCGTCGACGATGAATCCTTCCGGCTCCGCACCTTCGGCGCTTCGCCGCGATGCTTCCGCTGCAGCGGCCCGCCTGGACCAGAGCGCAGTCGGGCAGGCGAAAGACATCCCTCGCGTCGCGGCGAAGAAGGACACCCCCGCGAAGCGCGATGTCGGCAAGAGTCTGCGCATCCCGCGCCTCTTCACGACCCCTGGCACGGATCCTCTGGAGCAGGTCATCTACGAGCGTCGCCGCTCCAGGATTGTCAATACCGATGGTTCCGTCGTCTTCGAGATGGAGGGGGTCGAGGTGCCCTCCAGTTGGAGCCAGGTGGCGACCGACATCCTGGCCAGTAAGTACTTCCGCAAGGCCGGCGTACCCCAGTTCGACGAACGGGGTCAGCCGAAGGTCGACGCCTCGGGCAAGCCCGTGTTCGGTCCAGAGCGATCCGTGAAGCAGGTGGTGAGGCGGTTGGCGGGTTGCTGGCGGTGGTGGGGGGAGAAGCACGGCTACTTCGACACCCCCCAGGACGCCCAGGCGTTCCAGGACGAGCTCGAGCACATGGTTGTCCGCCAGATGGCCGCACCGAACTCCCCCCAGTGGTTCAACACGGGGATCCACTTCGCCTACGGCATCACGGGCCCCGCCCAGGGGCACTACTACTGCGATCCGGTGACGGGGGAGGTGCGCGAGAGCGTGGATGCCTACACCCATCCCCAGCCCCACGCGTGCTTCATCCAGAGTGTCGCGGACGACATGGTCAACCCCGGGGGGATCATGGACCTGTGGGTGCGCGAGGCGCGCCTCTTCAAGTACGGGTCGGGGACGGGGACGAACTTCAGTGAGCTCCGGGCTGAGGGCGAGCCCCTGAGCCACGGCGGCAGGAGCTCGGGACTCATGAGCTTCCTCAGGATCGGCGACCGGGCCGCGGGCGCCATCAAGTCCGGGGGGACGACCCGGAGGGCCGCGAAGATGGTGTGCCTCGACCTCGACCACCCCGACGTCGAGCGGTTCATCGACTGGAAAGTCAACGAGGAGCGCAAGGTGGGGGCCATGGCTCAAGCGGGGTACGACACCGACTTCAATGGCGAGGCCTACCAGACCGTCTCCGGCCAGAACTCCAACAACTCCGTGCGCACCCCCCACGCGTTCTTCGAGGCGGTGGATCGGGATGAGCCCTGGCACCTCTACTGGCGCACGGAGCTTCGGTCAGCCTCCGCCGAAGGCCGACCCCCGCAGCCCTGCCGGAGTGTGCGCGCGCGGGACCTGTGGGATCGGATCGCGCGTGCCGCGTGGGCATCCGCGGACCCGGGGCTGCAGTACGACACGACGATCAACGACTGGCACACGTGTCCGGACGACGGCCGGATCCGGGCCTCTAATCCCTGCAGCGAGTACATGTTCCTCGACAACACCGCGTGCAACCTCGCCTCGATCAACCTGTTGAAGTTCTACGATGCAGAGCACCACGCCTTCCACATCGATGCCTACCGCCACGCGGTGCGCCTGTGGACGATCGTGCTCGAGATCTCGGTGCTGATGGCGCAGTTCCCGAGCCGCGAGATCGCGAGGCTCTCCTACGACTTCCGCACGCTGGGCCTGGGGTACGCCAACCTCGGGGCGCTCCTGATGCAGATGGGCATCCCCTACGACGGCGCGCAGGGCCGTGCGGTGGGAGCCGCCTTGGCGGCGATCCTCACGGGGGAGGGGTACGCGGCATCGTCGGAGATGGCGGAGGTGCTCGGACCCTTCCCCGGCTTCACACGAAACCGCGATCACATGCTCAGAGTCATGCGCAATCACCGCCGGGCAGCGTACGGATCGCCCCCACAGGAGTACGAGGGACTGCACGTGCCCCCCGTGGGGCTCGACCAGCAGTCGTGTCCGCTCGATCTGCTGCACGCGGCGAAGGAGGCGTGGGATCGGACACTCCTGCTCGGGGAGCGCCACGGCTACCGCAACGCGCAACTCTCCGTGATCGCGCCCACGGGCACGATTGGGCTCCTCATGGACTGCGACACGACGGGGGTGGAGCCCGACTTCGCGCTCGTGAAGTTCAAGAAGCTCGCCGGCGGGGGCTACATGAAGATCGCCAACCAGTCCGTGGCGCCGGCGCTGCGCACACTTGGTTACCGCGAGGACGAGGTGGGGGACATCCTGCGCTACGTGTTGGGGACCGGCACGCTCGAGGGCTCCCCGCACGTCAACCGCGAGAGCCTGCGGGCCAAGGGCTTCGGCGATCAGGACATCGCGAAGGTTGAGGATAATCTGCCCACCTGCTTCGAGCTCCGCTTCGCCTTCAACCGCTTCGTGCTCGGCGAGGAGTGCATGAAGCGCCTGGGGTTTGCGGAGCAGCAATATGCTGAGCCCGGCTTCGACCTCCTCACCGCGCTGGGCTTCAGCGACGATCAGGTGGCAGCGGCCTCTGAGGTCGTCTGCGGCCGGATGGTGATCGAGGGAGCTTCTCACCTACGCCCCGAGCACTTGCCCGTCTTCGACTGCGCCAATCGCTGCGGCACGTCCGGCAAGCGCTTCATCGCACCCAACGCGCACGTCACCATGCTCGCGGGCGTGCAGCCCTTCATCAGCGGGGCCATCAGCAAGAC
>SBAZ01000150.1 GCA_005239935.1 Planctomycetales bacterium
CCCTGGTGTTGCTCGGCTCGTATGTCGCCCTGGATCTCGTCCTGGTCCAGCCCCGGCTGCCGGTCCTGCGCTCCCGGCAGGCCACGCCGCCCGGCGAGGCCGCGGCACCCGGCGCGGTCGCAGAATCCCTCAAGCCGGTCACGGCCTATCAAGAGACCATCGCGGCGCGCAATCCGTTCCAATTGGCTTCGGTGCGCAGCGCGTCGGTGCTCACGGAGACCTCTGAGGACCGTCTGTTCGAGATGGTGAAGATCCTGAAGGTCGTGGGCATCAACCGGGGCGCCCACCCCGAGGCGTTGATTGAGGACGTGGACGCCGGGCGCACGCACTTCGTGCGCGTCGGCGACCGGGTCAACGGGCTGGACATCGTCGCCATCGACGAACAGGGGGTCGTCGTCCGCTATGAAGGCGAAGAGACCCGCCTCGAATAATCCGCCCCTCTCCCGCCGGCGCATCGCGACGGGGCTGGCGGCGGTCCTGGGCGTCGTCTGGTGGCTCAACTGGGTCCGAGCCGGAGCCACCCCGGCCGAGGCCGGCCCCGAGGCCTCTCTGGCCGCGGAGGCCGGCAGGCCGCGGCTGGGCATGGACCAGCTCGTCTCGCTGGACCTGCGGTCGACCGAAGCCACCGACGCGCTGAAGTATCTGGCGACCAAGGGCGGACTGAACATCGCCATCAGCAAGAACGTGACCGGACGGGTCAACTTGTACCTCACCGACGTCCCCATCCGGGACGTGTTTGACCTCATCCTCCGCAGCAACGAACTGGCCTACGACCGGCAGGGGGACGTGTACAACGTCATGACCGAAACCGAGTACCGGGCGCTCTACGGCAAGAAGTTCGCCGACCTGCGCGGCGTTCGCACGTTCCGCCTGCAGTACGCGATTCCCCAGCAGGCCTTCAACCTCCTCGATACCCTCAAGAGCGAAGTGGGCCGACTCCTCGTGGACGAAGATTCCGGGACCGTCCTGGTCATGGACACCCCGGAGAACTTGCGCCGGATGGAGGATGCGCTGGGTGTCATGGAGGGCGGCAGCGCCACGACCGTTCTGGATCTTCAATATGCGAAGGCCGAGGACATCGAAGAGAGCCTGGGCGCGCAGCTCGAGACCAACAAGTTGGGCTACATCAAGGCCGACGCCCGCACCAACCAGCTCATCGTGAAGACACTGCCGGACCGGCTGGAGGAGATCAAGGGCCTGATTACCGCCCTCGACCGCAAGACGCGGGAAGTCCTGATTGACTCCCGGATCGTGAAAGTCACCTACGACGACGACCATACACGAGGAGTCAACTGGGACGCGGTCTTCACGAACCTGGACTTTCACGGCGTGGACGACACCGCATCCTTCCGCACGACGACGAGCGGCACGGCGCCCTCCGAAGTCCCCGGCATCAGCCGCATCAGCATCGACAATATCCTCGGCAAGGTGCTCAACGACGACCAGAATACGACCGGAGGGGCCGAGCTGCTGTTCGGCACCGTGGCCCGGGACGGCTACGAGCTGATCCGCTTCCTGGACACCGTGGGCGAAACCAAGCTCATCTCGAACCCGCGCATGCTCGTGACGGAGAATCAGGAGGCGAAGATTCACGTCGGCACGCGGGAGGCCTATGTCTCGACGACCACGACCACCGGCCAGAGCACGTCCACGACCGCCGAGGCCATCGAGTTCATCGACGTCGGCATCCAGCTCGCCGTCACCCCCCGGATCAACCGCGAGGGGTTCGTGACGATGGTGGTCAAGCCGGAGGTCAGCAGCGTGGTGCGGACACTCGAGACCTCGCAGGGCACGGAGGTGCCCATCGTGGACAAGTCCACGGTCGAAACGACCGTCATGGTCGCCGACGGATCCACGATCGTCCTCGGCGGCTTGCGCAAGGATGAGAAGCAGAGCACGAGGGAACGGCTCCCGTACCTCTCGCAGGTCCCGCTCCTCGGGCCCGTCCTATTCCAGCAGAGCACCAAGAACAACGTCCTGACGGAACTCGTCGTCTTCATCACCCCGCACATCGTCAAGGGCGATCAGCTGGTGACCGGTGACGAACGACAATCCGGATTCCGGGGCTTCCGGGACTATCCCTCCGTCCAGGGGGACGGCTCAACGGCGCGGCGTGATGCCCGCTGAGTTCGAGACGCCGTCCGGGCTGTCCCCGGACCCCCCGGCTTCGCCGCCCAAGCGGCTGTCGGTCAGCGAGGCGGTGGCCCTCGGCGCGTCGGTGCTCGCGGTCATCGCGGGCGCAGGGCTCTGGTACTTGAGCGGGGAGCTGCGGCGCATCCGCGCCGACTACGCCCAGCTGGATGAGCAAGGCCGGACGCTGCTCCAGCGCACCCATGACCTTCAGGAAGAGCACCTCAACCTCCAGCAGCGATACCAGGAACTGACCGTGGACCGGGACAACTTGTTCGCCCAGGCCAAGGCCGCCCTGGCCGCGCGGGATGAGGCCGAGGGAGTCCGGAATCTCCTCGAGAAAGTCTTGCAGCGCACCGGCGAGGAGAACCGCCTCATGTCGGGGCGGTTGCCGCAGCTAGAACAGGAGCTGCAGGCGCTGACCGACGAGCGCAACGCGCTGACCACCGAGCGGGAGGAGTTGGAGCGGCAGCTCACCAAGCACCAGAAGCGCTCCGAGGAGCGCAAGCTGCGCGAGCGCCTAAGTACGCTGCGCCAGCGGGAAGACACCCTGGAGCGAGATCTGCGGGGGGCCCAGAAGGAATTGCGCGACGCGAGCGGCCGGGCGAGCAGCCTCGAGGAGGAGCGGGCCAAGCTGCAGGAGCGGCTCGACAAGCTGCAGTCCGAATACTCGGAGGAAGTCTCCACGAACGCGTCGCTGCGGCGTCAGGTCGAACGGCTGCCGAAGGACATCACGACGCTCGCACGCGAGCACGAGCGGCTGGTCAAGCAGCTGGCAGACACGCACTACAACCTCGGCGTCATGTTCGTGAATCAAAAAGATTTCGCCCGGGCCGCGCAGGAGTTCCAGCAGGTGGTAGAATTGGAGCCGGACGACGCGGACGCCTATTACAATCTCGGCCTGATCTACGCGGAGCACCTGCCGGACCGGGAGCGAGCCATCAAATTCTTCCAGCGCTACCTCAGCGTGGATCCGGCCGGGCGTGACGCGACGTACGCGAAGCAGTACATCGCCACGTGGCGCGCGTGGGAGGCCGAGGACCGGCTTGAGTGACGCGGGGCGTTGTCCCGCGCGCAAGGCTTCGTAACCCATCGGAGGTCCCACCCATGCTGCACCGGATCTGGCACGTCCCGCTCGTGTTCGGCCTCGTGATCGCGACCGGGCCGGGCGCGGCCTGGGCCGTGACCGAGGCTCCGGCCTCGGAGCCGGCGCTCGCGGTCGAGGCCGTCGCTGAGGAGCCGGGCCCGGCTGCGGCACTGCCCGCGCCGAGCGCTCCGCCGGCCAAGGCGCCCCCCAGCCAGGAGGACCTCGTGCGTGCGCAGATCGACGGCACCCGGTGGCTCCTGGAGTTCACGCCGATGGCCGCCGACGGCAAGGCGTACAAGGACACCGTGCGCTTCGACGCGAGGAGGACCGGCGCGGAGCGGCTGGTCAAGCAGGGCTTCCCGGAAACGAACTACACCCTGACGCTGGGTGACGACGGGGTCGCGGTCTGGGAGACGATGCAGTCGAGGGAGGAGGGTGGCCTCGTCTTCTGGCGCGGCGAATTCCACGGCCAGACCATGCGCGGCATCCTGAGCAAGCATCCGGCCGAGGGGCCTGCCGAGGACTACTCATTTACCGGCCGGGAGGAAAAGGGCCGGTCCGTCGCCCTCGGCGGCGCGCCGCCCGCCTTGGCACCGAGTGCGGTGAGCACGCTGCCCGCCGGCAGCCCTGCAGCACCCGCGAGCGCGCCGACCGCTGCCCAGAGCGCGCCGAAGAAAAAGAAGCGCGGGTGGTGGTAAGCGCTTGAAGCTCGTCTCGGAGGACAGAACGCCCTCGGCCATGCGCCAGGCTGTGTCCCGCACGTTCCTCGCGGTCGTCCTCGGCCTCACCATCTGTACGCCCTTCTCCGCTGCCGCCGATCCCCCCAGCGCTGACGAGCGCTACGCCGAGGCGGTCACGCGCTACGCCTCCGGCGACCGCGACGGTGCTGCGGCGATCCTCCAGGACCTCCTCCGTGCGAATCCCAGCGACCAGTCGGCCGCGCAGTTGCTCACCCTGGCTCAGCGGCCCGCGCCCGGCCTCATGCCGACCGCCGACACCGTGACACACGTGGAGCGCGCGCTGGCTGCGCAGGAGCGTGCGCGCGCGGATCTGCAGGACGTTCTCCGGGCGGCGGGCGAGCGCGTGCGCGGCGCCGGGCAGGAGCTCGCGGCGGAGCAGGAACGCGCAGCCGATCTTGAGGCGCGCCGGACGGCGCTGGACGAGCGCCTGCAAGCGCTGCAGCGCGAGCATGAGCTGCTGCGGCAGGCGCAGCAGGACACCACCGAGGCGCTGTCCCGGACGCGTGAGGAGGCTGCGACGCTTCAGGGGACGCTCCGCCAGACCGAAGCAGCCCTCTCGAGCAGCCAGGCCGAGGCAGCGTCCCTGACTGATCGGATCACCCGGTTAGAGGCCGTGCAGCAGGACCTTGACAGCCGGCGGGCTGCGCTGGAGGCCGAGCGGGAAGAGTTACGGGCGGCCCTGGCCGGCACGCGCGGCGACCTCGACGCGGCACAGCAAGAGAGTACCCGGCTCAGCGGGACGCTGGCTGAAGCCCGCGGGAGCATCGCAGCGCTCGAGCAGGTGAAGACTGCGCTGGAGGCCGAGCGGCAGTCAGCCCAGACGGCGGCGGATCAGACCAGGCAGGAGCTTGACGGAGCCCGCCGTGAGATTGCGCAGGTGACCGGGGCGCTGACCGAGGCCCGACAGCAGGCAGGGGTCCAGCAGCAGATCTTGCTGGCCACACAAGCCGACCTTGCCTCCGCCCGCCGCGACACCGAGTCGGCGCGCGCCGAGACAGCCGACGCGCAAGCCGCGCGCCGCGCCGCCCAGCAGGAGCTCGGACGCGTCAACGCCGCACTCCAGCAGGCCGGGGCCTGGACGCGCAGGATCGATGCCCTGGCGACGCAGCGCGGCGACGAGCTGGCCGTGACGCAAGACGCGCTGCAGGGCGTCCGTGAACAAGCGACCAAGACCGCCCAGGAATTGACGGCGACCCTCGCGGCCCTCTCGGAGGCGCGCGCCGCCGTCGGGACAATGCGGACAGAATTGACCCAGGCCGCGGCAGAGCGGGACGAAGCCCTGGCCCGCGCCACGGACCTGCATGCGGCGCTGACAGAGGCCAGCGCCAATCTGAAGACGGACCAGGCAGACCTGGTTGCGGCGCAGTCGGCGCTCGCCGAGAGCCGTGACGCCCTGGCAGGTCGGGAGGACGCGTTGGCGTCAGTGCGCCAGCAACTCAGCGCGGCAGAAGCGGATCGCAGCCGGCTGTCGGCTGCGCTGGAGGACGCGCAGGGCCGGCTCACAAGGGCGATGCAGGATGCAGAGCAGCTGCGTGCGGCGCTCGCGGAGCGTGAGCGCACGCTCGCCGAGGCGCAGGCGCGGGTGGAGCAGGGGGCCGATGCGCTGACCTCGGCGCGCGCCGAGGTCGCCCGCCTCGCCGAGGAGGGGACGGCGCAGGCGCGCAGCGCGTCAGCAGCGGCCCAGCAGGTCGCGCAGCTGACGCAGGATGTGGAGCGCGCCGGCCAGGAGAGCACGCGACTCTCGACGACGTTGGCGGCGCGTGAGCAGGAGCTCGCCGCGATGCGGACGGCGCTCGAGACTGCGCAGACCGACCGGGACGTGTTCGGGCAGGAACGCGTTCGGCTTCAGGAAGTGGTGGCGGCCACGGAGCGCGCCCTGAGCGAGAGTGTGGAGGCGCGCGACGATCTGGCTGACCAGCTGGCGACGTCACAGCAAGCGCTCGCCAAGATCTCGGCGGAGCGCGACGCAGCCGAGACCCGAGCGGCTCAGTCCGCCCAGGCGCTGGAGACCGTACGCGGCGAATCGGCCGGCGCGGCAGGCGTGATCACGGGGCTTGAGGCGGAGATTGCCACCTTGCGGGAGCAGCGGACCGCGCAGGCGCGCCAGATCGAAGAGGGGGCGGCCCGGGCCGCCCCCTCTTCGATCTGGCGCGCCTGCGCGG
>SBAZ01000029.1 GCA_005239935.1 Planctomycetales bacterium
CCGCGCCCCTGCCCCTATTGCCAGTTGCCGATGTCGTCCTTGCTTTCGGTCCCGTCGGGCCCCAGCGACAACAGGTCATAATCGCGGGGTGGGTGCCCTCCGGGGTAGCGGTACACGTACTTGCGCCGCCACGGGTCAAGCGGCTCGCGCTCCACGTACGGCCCCTTCCAGTTTTCTGGGACTGGAGGCGCCGTGGGTCGCTGCATCAAGGCGTCGAGGCCCTGCTCCGTGCTGGGATAGCGACCATTGTCCACCTCGTAGAGCCGCAGCGCCAGGGACAAGTTGCCGTTGATGTCGGCCTTCGCCGCGCCGACGCGCGCCTCCTCCGAGCGTCCGGCGAGCCGCGGAACCACCATCGCGGCCAGCGCCCCGATGATGACGATCACGAGCATCAACTCGATCAGCGTGAATCCAGCCCGTTTGCCCATGCCCTCACCCCTCACCCCCGCCGGTTGCGTCCTCATGGGTTGATGGCGCTCATCTCAAAGATGGGGAGCAGCACCGCCATCACGATGAACCCGACGACCAGGCCGACCCCGACAATCAGCGCAGGCTCCAAGAGCGTGGCCATCGTCTGCAACGACCGCTCCGCATTGCGTTCATAATAGGTGGCGACCTCGACCAGCGCCTCACCGACGCGCCCGCCCTCCTCGCCCACCGCCACGGTGTTGACGAGGAAGGGATCGGCGATCCGCACGCCGCGCAGCCCATCCGACAGCGCCCCGCCCTGGCGCAGGCCCTCCGGCAGCCGCTGCAAGTCCGCGCGAAGGACCCGGTGGGTCACCACCGGAATCGCCACCTCGATGGCTTGCAGGATCGGCAGGCCGTGGCTCAACTGCAGGCCGAAGGTGCGCGCGAACCGGGCCAGCTCCAGGTCGTGCAGCAGGGGGCCGACCAGCGGCAGGCGCAAGGTCATCCGGTCCAGCGCCCAGCGGCCCTGCTCCCCGGCGGCGCGCCAGAGGAGTGTGCCTGCGATCGCCAGGCCGGTCAGGCCGAGCCAGAACCATCCGCGTGACATGAGATCGGCGGTGGCCAGCAGCGTCTTGGTCGCCGCCGGCAGCCGGTCACCCAGTCCCTCCAAGAGGCCGGCCAGGCGCGGCATCACGAACGTCAACAGGAAGACGACCGTGCCGGCGCCGACGAGCCCGACGAAGGCAGGATACGTGAATGCGGCGCGCACACGCGCGCGGAGCGCCTCATCGCGCTCCAACTGCTCGGCGAGCCGCTCCAGCACCGCCTCCAGCGTGCCGCTCGACTCGCCGGAGCGCACCAAGTTGACGTAGAGCGGCGAGAACGTGCGGGGAAACTTGCCGAAGGCTCCTGAGAGCGTGTGCCCTTGACGGACATCCTCGGCCACCTCGTGGAGGATGTGTTTGAAGTAGGGGTGGCGGGCCTGATCCCGGAGGATCTGCAGCGACCGCAGCAGGGGCACGTGCGAGCGCACCAGGCTGGCGAACTGCCGGGTGAACGCCGTGAACTGGACCACTGGCACCCGCGCGGCCCGCACCGGGCGGGCCGGCAGGCGCGCGGCGACCGCGGTCTGCGCAGCCGGTGCGGCCCCGTCGGCCACGGGCTCCGGGGCCTGCTCGACCACCCGCACCGGCACATACCCCTGCTGCATCAGCAGCGCGAGGACGCCCCCGCGGCTGTCCGCCTCCAACAGACCCTCCACAACATCGTGTGGGCCCTTCTTGGCGGTGTAGTGGAACGTCGGCATCACGCCTGGCGGGTCACGAGGCGTCCTCGTCCCCGGTCACGCGCACGATTTCGTCGTCCTGGGTCACGCGGAGCACTTCCTCCGCGGTCGTGAGGCCCTGCGCGACCTTCTCCCAGCCGTCCTGCTGCATGGTCCGCATCCCGGATTCAATGGCCTTGCGCCAGATGGCATCCGATGAGGCCTTGCCCATGATGAGGTCCTTGATCGGTTCCGTCAGGCGCAACAATTCATAGATGCAGATGCGCCCGAAATACCCCGTCTGCTGGCACGCGTCGCAGCCGACCGCCCGGAACGCCCGCCGCCCGACGCCGGGTTGGGCCGGTGCCTCCTGCTTGCACGTCGGGCACAGCACCCGGACGAGCCGCTGGGCGATGAAGCACTCGACGGAGGAGACGACCAGGTACGGCGGCACGCCCATGTCGACGAGCCGCGTGATGCCGGTGGCCGCGTCATTCGTGTGGAGGGTCGAGAAGACCAGGTGCCCGGTCAGCGCGATGCGGATGGCCAGCTCAGCCGTCTCGACATCACGCACCTCCCCGACCATCATGACGTCCGGGTCATGACGGAGCATGCTGCGCAGCCCCTGCGCGAAGGTCAGCCCGATCTGCGGATTGATCTGCACCTGCGTGAGACCTTCCATCTCGTACTCGACCGGATCTTCAATTGTGATGATCTTGCGGATCTCGGTGTTGATGGTCTTGAGCATCGCATACAGCGTCGTAGTCTTGCCGCTGCCGGTCGGTCCGGTGACGAACAACAGGCCGTGCGGGGCATCCGCCAGCGTGGTCAGGAGCGCCACATCCTCCTGGCGAAAGCCGAGATCCTTCAGCTCGAGGAGCATGCGATTCGGCAGGATCCGGACCACGAGACTCTCGCCCGCCGGCGTGGGCAGCACCGAGATGCGCAGGTCCAGCTTCTCCTCCCCAACCTTGACGCTCGCCCGCCCGTCCTGCGGCAGCCGCCGCTCCATGATATCGAGGTTGGAGAGCACCTTGATCCGTGACAGGATCGCGGGGAACAATTGGCGGATCGTCGGCGGCACGTCCACGGTGCGCAGCACGCCGTCAATGCGGTAGCGCAGCCGCACCTTGCCCCGGTAGGGCTCGAGGTGGATGTCGGTCGCTCGGCGGCGGTGCGCCTCCAGGATCAGCTGGTTGACCAGTTTGACGACGGACGCGTCCGTGGCCAGCTGCTCAATGTCCTCGACCGCGGCCTCGTCGCCCACACTGAGGCGCAGCGGCCCTTCCTCGGCCTTCGGCTCCTTCACGAGCGCGCTGATGGTCTCGGCCCCCACCCCGTAGTGGCGCTTGAGCGCCTGCTCGATGTCGGCCTCCGTCGTCAAGACGGTCTCGATCTGGTACCGCTCCTGCAGCGACGCGCGCAGCTCGTCCGCGAGCCGCACGTCCTGCGGGTTCGTGATGGCGACGATCAGCGTGCCGTTGCGCACGCGCAGCGGCATCACGCGGAAGTGCATGGCGACCTTGAGCGGCAGCGCCGCGACCGCCGAGCGCTCCACGGCATCCTCCCCCAGGCGGGTGACCGGCAGCCGGTACTGCTCCCCCAACACCTCCAGCAGCTGATCCGGACGCACCCAGCCGCGCTCCAGGAGCAGGCTGCCCAGGAACCTCCCGGTGACCGCCTGCTGCTGCACGGCCTCCAGCAGCTGCTCTTCAGTGAGCAGCTTGCGCTTCAGGAGGAGCTGTCCGAGTTTGTTCGGCTTAGTTGCCGCCATCCTTCAACAGGTCCTCAATCGCCCGCAGGGACTGCTGCCGGTGATGCTGGAGCAGCCGCTGGAGATCCTCCGGGGTCACCAACACCGGCTGCATCTTGCGGAATCCCACCGCCTTCTCGATGGAGCTGAGCGTCCACGCATCGAGCGGGTTGGCAATGGCCACCGTCACCGACTCCCCATCGGCGCGGATGGGAAAGCAACGGCCCTCGGAGAGCACGGAGGCCGGGAACTGCTTGGCCACCTCCCACTCGACCCGCGCGAGATCGATCGTCTCCGCACGCAGCCCGAACTGCTCCGACAAGACACCCAGCAGCGCTCTCGGCTGCACCCAGCCGCGGCGCACGACGATGACGCCGAGAAACTCTCGGCTCGTGCGCTGCTCGGCGAGGGCCTCCTCCACCTGGCCCGCGCTGAGGAGGCCTCGCTTGACCAGCATTTCGCCCAGACGCTGCGGCGAGCGGCCGGGCGGCGTCATGGTAGCTGTCCGATCATGTAGAACTGCTCCTCCGGGACGTTGTCCACCCGGCCCGCCAGAATCCGCTCGGTGCCCTCAACGGTCTGCGCCACGGTCACGTACTCGCCTGGTTTGCCCGTATAGCCCTCGGCGACGAAGAACGGCTGCGTGAGGAAGTTCTGCAGTTTACGCGCCCGCGCGTACAGCGTGCGATCCGACTGCGACAACTCGTCGAGCCCGATGACGGCCACGATGCGGCGCAGCTCTTCGTACTTCTGCAGCACTCGCATGACATCCTCGGCCACCGCATAGTGCCGCGGCCCGACGATATCGGGATCCAGATTGCTTGACGAGGACAGCAGGGGATCCACCGCTGGGTAGAGGCCCAGCTGAATCCGTTCGCGCGAGAGCACCATGATGCTCTCGAGGAAGCTGTAGAGCGCCACAACCGCCGGATCCGTCAGATCATCGGCCGGCACGTACACCGCCTCGAGCGACGTGATGGAGCCGCCGCCCTCCTGGGCCGAGCGAATCCGCTCGTGGAACTCGGCGGCCTCGGAGGCCAGGGTCGGCTGGTAGCCGGTTTCGGAGGGCACGCGGCCGAGCAGGGTCGAGATCTCGGATCCGGCCTGGAGGAACCGGAAGACGTTGTCCACGAAGAGCAGCACGTCCTTATTCTCCTGCTGGATGGCCTCGGCCAGCGTGATGCCGGTCATCGCCACGCCGAACCGCGCCCCCGGCGGCTCGTTCATCTGGCCGAACACGATCTGCACCTTGTCGAGCACCTCGTGATGGGCCAGGGCGTGGTAGAGCTCGTTCCCTTCGCGGATGCGCTCGCCGGCCCCCGTGAACACGCACGCCCCATGATGCTCCTTGACCATGTTGTGGATGAGCTCCAGGGTCAGGATGCTCTTGCCCAGGGCCGCCCCGCCGAGGATGCCGTTCTTGCTGCCCTTCACCAACGGGAAGAGCAGATCAATGACCTTGATGCCGGTTTCGAGGAGTTCGGTCCCCTGGTGCCGCGCGCGGGGCGGCACGCGCCCGCCCGGCAGCGGCCGGCGGATGGCGCGCGTCTCGCCCGCCGCCACCGGGCCCTTGAGGTCAATGGGCTGCCCCAGCACGTTCACGATCCGCCCATACATGTCCGGGCCGATGGGGACGCGGACCGCGCCACGGCTGCACCGCGCCGGGGCCCCACGGCGCAGATTCAGGGTTGAGGTCAGGGCGATGCAGCGCGCCACCTGGCCCGGCAGATGCTCCGCCACTTCGAGGACCACCGGCTGTCGCGTCGCGGTCTCGGTCTCAATCACGTCGTAGACGTTGGGCACCTCGGCCACGGCCGTGAACTTCACATCGACCACCGGGCCTTGGACGGACACCACCCGCCCGGACCCCGGTGCGTCGTGCCCGTTAGTTGTGGCCATAGGTCGCCCTCGCGGCGAAGAGTTCGCGCATGTTCCGGTCGATGACCTCGCGGCGCTCGCGGAAGTAGCGCCGCTGCAGTTGGTTCCCGCGCCGTTGCAGCTCCTGGGCGCTGCCCTCGAGGTGCACCGACCGCGCCGCCAGCTCGGCCAGCCGACTCATGCCGAACACCTCGTAGAGCTTCTGGGTCAGCCACAGCCACACGAGATACTCAATCATCGCCCGCGGGGACGACTCCAGCAGCACCGGGCTGCTGGGCACCGGCACCCGCGCGCGCATCGGTTCATACCACTCCCCGCACGGCAGCGCGCGCACCAGCTCCACCCGCTGCAGCGTGAAGGACAGCGCCCGCGGATAGACAATGGTGAGCGCACCCAGCCGGCCCTCGAGGGCGCGGTTCAACGCATAATCTCGCACCTGTGCCGCGAGGGCCCGCCGGCCTGAATCCACGACTCCGGGAAATGCCTTGCAGGCAAACCCACGCTCGCGGACATACATCGCCCCACGATCCCCCACGATGATGAACTCGCCCGGGTTGCGGCGGTACTCCTGCAGGGCGGTGGCGACGACCTGCTGGTTGAGCCCGCCGAGCAGTCCGGTGTCCGACGTCACGACGATCACCCCGACCGGGCCCTCCCCGCGCGTGAAGGGGTGCGAGATGTTGTCGAGCCGGCACGCGCCGATCAGCACGCCGAGCGCCTCGAAGAGCGCCTCGTGGCTGCGGAACGCGCGCTCCAACGCCTGGAACTGCTGCGCGGCGATGGACTTCAGCGCCTCGAGCAGCGTGCCGAGACGGGCATTGAACTGAATGTCCTGTTTGAGCCGCACCAGGGAGCCCATCGCGTCACCCGCCCCCCGTCGCAGTCCCGCCGGAGGATCCGCCGATCAGCTGTGGCAGGTAGCGCTTCAGCGCCTCGTCCAGCGTTCGCTTCATCTCGGGCGAGAGCACGCGCTGTTCCCGCAGCTCCTCCACCAGCTTGGGTGCGGCCTCGCGCACGGCCGGCCCGAACTCCTGCTTGAATTGCCGAATTTGGCTGGCGGAGAGCGTGTCCAGGACGCCGCGCCGCAGGGCGTAGAGCTGGAGGATCTGGTCCTCCATCGCCACCGGCTGGTGCTTGGGTTGCATGAGCAACGCCGTGATCGCCTCCCCGCGCTTGAGCCGCCCCTCGGCCTCGGCGGAGAGGTTCGTGCGCAGCTGCGTCATTTGCAGCAGTTCCTGATACTGCACGTATTCCAGGCGCAGGCGGCCGCTCAGCTCCCGCATGGCCGGCCACTGGGCCTTGCTGCCGATACGCGACACCGACAAGCCGAAGTCGATGGCCGGCTTGACGCCCTTGTTGAACAGCGCCGTGCTCAGGTAGATCTGCCCGTCGGTCATGGACACGAGGTTGCTCGGCACGAAGCCGGTCACGTCGCCTTGCAGGATGTCGCAGATGGGCAGGAAGGTCATAGAGCCCCCGCCCAGCTCAGGGTTCAGGTACGCGGCGCGTTCGAGCAGCTGCGAGTGGATGTAGAAGATGTCGCCCGGGTAGGCCTCGCGGCCGGGCGCGCGTTCGAGCAGCAGCGACAACTGGCGGTAGACCCAGGCGTGCTTCGTGAGGTCATCAAACATGACCAGGACGTGCCGGCCATGGCGCATGAAGTACTCGCCGAGGGTGCAGGCGGTGTACGGCGAGAGGTATTGTTCGCCAATCGGAGTTGAGGCCGGTGCGCTGACGACGATCGAGTACGCCAGGGCTCCGCGGGATTCCAGGAGCCGGATGAACCGGACCAGGCTGGAGTAGGTCTTGCCGGTGCAGGCATAGATGCACACCGCGTCGCGGCCCTGCTGGTTGAGGATCGCGTCCAGGGCCAGGGTGGACTTGCCGGTCATGCGGTCGCCGATGATCAGCTGGCGCTGCCCCTTCGCGATCGGGATCACGGCGTCCAGAATGCGCGTGCCGGTCTCCAGCGTCTGCTCGACCGGCTGCCGCTCCATGACACCCGGGGCGTCGCCGAAGACCGGATACGCCTCCGCGGCGGCGACCGGCCCCCGGCCGTCCATCGGCTCGCACAGGCTGTTGACCACCCGCCCGACGAAGGCGTCGCCAACCGGCACCCGGAACTCCTGGCCGCGATTGTAGACCTCATCGCCGGCGCGGATCTCGCCCTTGCCGCCGAAGATGAGGATCTGGACCTCATGCTCCGTGAAGCCCATCACCATGCCGCGCGCCCCGTTGGCGAATTCGACCATCTGGCCGTTCATCACGGAGGGCAGCCCCACGGCGCGGACGATGAGCTCGCGGACGGACTTCACTGTCCCCGTCTCCCGGACTTCGAACGCCGCCGGTTGGCGCGTCACGTCACGTGTCTGCGCGTTGAGCATTGCGGGCCGCCCGTTGCAGGCGCGTCGCCAGGCTGCCGTCCACCACCAAGTTCCCGAGCGTGATCGTGAGCCCGGCGACCAGGCGCTCGTCGGTTCCGTAGGTCACCTTGACCGTCCGTCCCAGCTTCTCCTTCAGGCGCGCCTGGAGCGCGCGCTGCTGCTCGCCGGTGAGGGGGAACGCGGAGACGACTGCGGCCTCCTCCACATGCTCCTCGGCCGGCAGCGCATCCAGCTGGGAGAAGCCGTTGCTGATCAGGTCGTCCATCCACTGGGCCTGCAGCTCGCGGCGGATCTCGCCCGGGAAGACGTGCTGCACCAGCTCGCAGGCCCGTTCAAGGGCGCGCTGGCTGATGTGCTGGTCCAAATCCTTGCGCAGCGCCTCGCGGCTCTCCATGCCCTGCTGCACGATCCGCTCGCTCTCGGCCCGCGCCTCTTCGAGGGTCTTGGTCTTCCCCAATTCCGCCTCTTGCCGCGCCTGCGCCGCGATGCGGTCAGCATCGACTTGTGCGCGCGCAATGCGCTCAGTGTACTGCTGCTCCACCTCGTCCAGCCGCGTCTTGAGCTCCTCCTGCCGCTGCGCGTATTCCGCGCTGAGGCGCTGCAGGCGTCCGCTGGCGTCGGTCAGGTTCCGGCTGATGATCAGCCGCAGAATCATGACGAGCGCGACGAAGATCACCAGCTGAATGACCAGGAACGGGAGAACGGACATCACGCGGCCCTCATGACGGCGTGAAGAGCTGCCAGACGACCAGGAACGCGACGATGGCCACCGCCTCAGCGAAAATCAAGGTGATCGTCATTGCGGTGAGGATCTTTGGGGCTGATGAGGGATTCCGGCCCAGCGCCCCGATGCTGGAGAACCCGGTGGCGGCCATGACCAGCGAGGGCCCCAGGATGCACATGATGAAGATGATGGTCAGGGCCAGGTTGCGACCCATCTCACCGGCTCTCCACCACGGCGGTCACCACGTCATCCGCCACGCTCACAGCACCCTGCCGGATCGGGAAGCCCTGCCCATCGATGTCCACGGTGCCGGCCACAAGTCGGCTGGCAATCGGCCGGTGCAGGGACAGCACCTCAAACGTGCCTGCCTCGCCCGGGAAGCTCGCGCTGCGCGCCGGGCCCCGGAAGAGCACGCCCTCAAGGCTGACAACCGTGACCTGCAACATCACCCAACTCCTTCGCACTAGAGACTTTATCACATGACGCGCGGCAATGCACGGGGCGGCACCCCGTGCTGGCTCTCACTGAGGGAAAAACGGCGGGAACTGGGTGGGAGGTCCCGCCGGCGGCGCCCTGTTGCCTGAATGTCTGCGGGAGCGGCCTTTAGCGGACCTCCCCTCGATCACGAGAACCCGCGGGCTGCTGCGAGCCCGGTGCTTCGGGGAACTCCTCGCCCCCTGCGGGGGTGACCTTAAGCCGGCGCTGCCAGGTGAAGAAGAACTGCCCGGCCAGCAGGCCCATGAAAATCACGATCAGGAAGATGACGAGCCAGGTGGTGGTGGTCGAGGGCGCGTCCGAGCGCAGCGGGGACTCCTCGAGCATGCTGGGCACCGGCGGCCCGCCGGTGAAGGTCAGGAGCTTCTCCATCCGGGCAAGGTCGTCCTTGATCTCCGCGAGCATGAGCAAATGCCGCCGGTAGGCGCCGATGCGCGACTTCCGGCTGAGGCCTTCGTCCGCCTGGACGCTCAAGATGTCATCCAGGCGGCTGTGGATCGTCTGCGCCAGCTGTTGGGCGGATTCGTAGTACTGGCTCTTCTCCAGCCGCTTCAGCACCAGGTCGGTGTGCGACTTGAGCGAGGTCAGCTGCGGTTCGGGGATGAACCAGACGTCCCGGACGACGACCTCAAATGTCTTCGTCTGCTTCGGGCTCAGCGCCACATCGCCCTTGAAGACATAGTAGAGCGACCGCTCCTCATCGAATTCGACCGACATCTCCCCGCTGTCGAGGACGTCCGCCGGCGAGATCTCGGCGGGCAAGTCAATCCGCACCGGCACCGTCTTTGGCTTCTCAGCAGAGGGATTGACCGCGACCACGCGAAGGGTCATGGGCTCCCGCTCGGCCGCGGCCCAGGCCGGAGCCATGCCAGCCGCCAGGAGGACGCCGGCCAAGAGGACGGCGTTACTGGTAGATGACATGCACGACCGGGTCATCCACGCCTCCCAGCTTGTTCTCCATGATGATCTGCATCACCTCGGTCGCGCCCTGCACCGAGTCCGTCTTCTTGCGCAGGTCCGTCATCGAGGTGGACTCCTCAAGACCCCGCTCAATCAGCTCGCTGAAGTCGTAGCCCTCGTCACCCGCCAGCTCCTGGATCCGCGCCGCCACCGTGTCGATCGCCTTGCGCATCTCGACACTGCCGGCCTCCTCAGCCAGCTGCCGCGGCAGGCGGTCCAGCTTCTTGCGCACAGTCTCCAGCTTCTGGCCGAGGTGGCCGTCCTGGCTTAGATTGCCCTCCAGCACCTTGACGCTGTCGTAGATGTCGCTGACGGTCCCGGACGAGGCGCCCACCGCCGCGATCTGGCCCTGCAGGTCGTCCAGCGACGTGCCGGTGACCTCGAAGCTGGCCTGGTCGAAGAAGCCGGTCAGCGGCTCGGTGACGATCGCGGTGACCGCCTGGCCGACTTTCACCATCGTGTCCAGAGCCTGTGGCACCTCGAATTCGAATGTCGTGACCTTGCCGTCGTCGGACACCTTGCGCATCTGCGACGCCTTCATGATGACCGTGCCGTCCACGGACAGCTCGATCATCGGCGTCCAGTTGCTGGAGCCGGCCAGCTGGATCTTCACCTTGTCGCCGATTTTCACGGTGTCCTTGAGCAGGATCTTGCCGGTCGGCCGGGCCACGAAGGCGGTTGCCGTCAGCAAGCTCTTGATGGCGTCTTCCTTGACCGTGATGATGATGTTCTTGCCAGGCAGGTACAGGCCAGCCTTCACGACCGCGTCCTGCCACTCGAACAGGTTCTGGGCTCCGGTGACCGGCGTCATGGCCGCGTCGGTCACAATCGCCGTGCCGTCGGCGTTCTCCACCGAGATCTTCGGCGTCAGATTCGGCACCGGCAACCCGCTCTGCGCAACCGGGCCGCGCCACCGGATGATCATTGGCAAGCCGGTCGTGACCTCGGGCGGCGCGAGGATCCGGGCGCTTTGCTGGAAGGCCACGTCCTTCAGGGTGTTGGCGGCCGCGCTGCTGGTCGAGGCGGCGCCGCTCAGGAGGCCGATGGAGCTGGTGATGCTGGAGAGTGTGCCGTCGATCGCGGTCTTCTGATCGTCCAGCAGCTTCTTGACAGTCGTCCCCGCGGCCACCTGGGCTGGGGTCAGCCCGAAGGCGCTCGTCAACGCAATGTCGAGTTTCTGATCCACCGTTGTCTTGGTCTCCTGCAGCTTGTTCTCAATGTTCACCGTGAAGGTCCGGGGCGTCCTGAAGATGCCGCCCGTGGCGATGCGGACCTCGCTGACGACATTGTACACCTTCCCGCTCTGCAGACCCGGCGTCAGCCAGACATCCCAGCCGCTGCCGCACTGAGCCAGCCCAGGCCGGTAGAAGCCCACGGCGTCCGGCGCGCCGCTGCAGGTGAAGGTCTTGATCAGCGTCCCTCCGTCGTAAATGTCGACCTTCCCGGACACCGCGCCCGTGACCACGGCCCCGTCGCGCCGCAGCGTGGACGTCACCGTCAGGGATTCGGTCACGGCCGGAATCGGCGGGACGTTGGTCGGGATAGCCGCTTGCGCGGGCACGTAGGCGAGCTCGGTCACCGCCTCCCAAATGTGCACGACCTGCGTCTCCATGAACACGTCGAACCCGGTGCCCTCGAGCGGGAGGCCCACGCCCACGCTCTCGACCTTGTCACCGTAGCCGGGTGCGGTGAACTTGACCGACCAGCTGCCGGCCTGCAACGCCTTGGTGAAGGGCGAGTTCGGGAACGACTCGACCCACGTGTAGAGCGGTGCTGGGGTCGAGCCGGGCTGTGTCGGCGTGCCGGCGCTGACGCTGACGTTGTTGATCGTGTTGTTGGTCAGCAGGTCCTTCACCCGGAACTGGATCCGGTACAAGTCTAGTGTGAAGTTGTTGTCGGACGCATCGAATTCTACCGTGGGGTCGGCCGGGCTGTTGATCTTCACCCGGACGTTGTTGAGGGGCGGGCTGGCGCTCGTCACATCCGGGATCGTCCAGGCATAGTTGCCGGCGTTGACTCCCGTGTTGGGCACGAAGAGCGAGATGATGTTTGGGTAAGTCGTGCCGCCGTCCGTCGAGTACCGCAGCTCCAGGTTGGGCAGTGTGCCAGCGGTTATCCAGGTGATTGTCTTGGTCTCGTTGGAGACCCACCGCTCGGCCGTCAGCGGGCCGGCCCCGTCCGGGTCGCCGTTCGGCGAGGTCAAGGTCAGCTTGCCCGCGATCTTGAAGTTGGCGTTCGAGGTGTCGAACACCGCGCTGTTGCTAGTGTCCGTCACCTTCACCCGCACCGTTGCGGAGATCGCGTCCGGGAGGGTCCAGGCGTACGTCACGCCAGTGCCGCCGGTCGCGCCGCCACCCGGCTGTGCCACCGAGCCGGCAATCAGGTTCGGGTAGGTGCTGCCACCGTCTGTCGAGTACTCGAGCTTGACGGTGGGGATCGTGCCGCCCCAGTTCCAGACGATGTTATTGACCTCGCCGACCTTCCAGACCTCGCCGCCGTTCGGGGCCGTGAGCGTCAGGTTACCCTGGATGCTGAAGTTGGCGTTGGACACGTCGTTGACGGTGCTGTCGTTGACGTCCTCCACCCGGATGCGGGCGGTGGTCGTCGGCACATCCGGCACGAGCCACAGGTAGCTGTTCGTGTTTGCCGCCGAGGCCGTGATCGTGTTGGGGAACGTGCCGCCCCCGTTTGTCGAGTAGGTCAGCTTCACGTTCGCGATGGTCCCCGTGGTTGTCCAGGTGATCGTGTGGTTCTGGTTGATGTTCCACGCCTCGCCGCCGTTGGGCGCGGTCACCAGGAGCGCGCCGCGGATCTTGAAATTCGCGTCCGAGGTGTCAAAGGCGTCGACATCGGTGGGCGACTCGACCTTCACCCGCATCTGAGTCGAGATCGCGTCCGGCACGGTCCACGCATACGTCCCGGTGTTGGTCGCCGATGCGCTGATCGTGCCGCCATAGGACGTGCCGCCGTTCGTCGAGTACGTCAGCTTGACGTTCGGCACGGTGCCGGTGTTGGTCCAGATGATCGACTGGCTAGCACCCACGGTCAGGACTTCGCCGCCGTTCGGCGCCGTCAGGGCGAAGTTCGCCTTGATCTTGAAGTCGGCGTTCGACATGTCTGAGGCGGTCGCATCGGCCGGGTCGCTCAGCTGCACCCGGGCCTGCGCCGTGATGCTGTCCGGCACCGTCCAGAGGAAGTCCCCGTCATTCGGCGTCAGCCCGGCGACGGTCGTCCACGTTCCGCCGGAGTTCGTCGAGTACTCAATCTTGGCGTTCGTCATCGTCCCGGTGCTGGTCCAGGTGATGTTGTAGGCGGTCCCGACCAGCCACTGCTCCCCGCCGTTCGGCGCCGTCACGGTGAAGTTGCCGGTGATGCGGAAGTCCGCATTCGAATCATCCAGGGCCCCGATGTCGTTCGGGTCAGACACCCGGACCCGGACGGTGTTGGAGATGGCGTCCGGCACGGTCCAGGCGTACGGTGACGTGTTCGCGGTGGAGGCCGCGATCGTCTGGATATCGGCATTGAAGTTGTCCCGTGAGTACTGCAGCTTCACGTTCGGGATGGTCCCGACCACGCTCCACGTCACATTCCGCGACTGCCCGACTCGCCACTGTTCGGTCCCGTTGGGCGAGGAGAGCGTGAAGGCCGCGCGGATGCGGAAGTTCCCGTCCGAGGCGTCGAACGCTTCAGCGTCCGTCGTCTGGGAGACGCGCACCCGCACCGCACCCGAGACGCTGTCCGGGACCGTCCAGCTGTACGTGCCGCTGTTGGCCGTGGACGTGCTGATCTGGTTCGGGTAGGTGGCGCCGCCGTCCGTGGAGTAGTCGATCGCCACGAAGGCCACGGTCCCGTTTGTGGTCCACGTGATCGTCCGCGCGCTGCCCACGCCCCAGACCTCGCCGCCGTTGGGCGCGGTCACCGCGAACCCAGCCTGGATCTTGAAGATGGCGTTGGAGGCATCAGTGACCGTCGCATCGTTCGTGTCCGTGACCTTGACCAAGCAGTTCGTCGAGATGTTGTCCGGGATGGTCCAGCCGTAGCTGCCGGTGTTGGCGGTCGAGGCCGTGATGGGTGCGTAGAGGCTGCCGCCGTTCGTGGAGAAGTCCAGCTTGACGAACGGGATGGACCCGACGCGATCCCAGGTGACCGTCCGGGCCGATCCGACGGTCCACTTTTCACCGCCGTTCGGCGCGGTCATCGTGAGGCCGCCCTGGATCTTGAAGTTGGCGTTTGAGGTGTCGCTAGCGGTCGTGTCGTTGACGTCAGACACCTTGACCCGCGCGGCCGTCGTGATGGCATCCGGTACGGTCCAGGCGTAGGGTGAGGTGTTGGCGGTAGAGGCCGCGATCACATTCGGGTAGGTCGAGCCGCCGTCGGTTGAGTACTCCAGCTTCACATTAGCGACCGTCCCGGCCGAGGTCCAGGCGATGTTCTGGCTCGTACCGACCACCCAGGCCTCACCGCCATTCGGCGCGCTGAGCGTGAAGCCGGCGCGGATCTTGAAGTTGCCGTTGGAGGTGTCGAAGGCATCGGCCGTGTCTGTCGCGTCGGAGACCCGCACCCGCACCGTCGCCGAAATGGCATCAGGCACCGTCCAGGCGAAGGTGCCGTTGTTCGGTGTCGAGGCGGCGATGACGTTCGGGTAGGTTGTCCCCCCGTTCGTCGAGTACTCCAGTTTCACGTTCGCCACGGTGCCTGCGGTCGTCCAGGTGATGCTGTGGCTCGCCCCCACCACCAGGACTTCGCCGCCGTCCGGCGAGCTCACCGTGAAGCCGGCGCGGATCTTGAAGTCGGCGTTCGAGGTATCCAGGGTGCCGGGATCTGCAGCATTCGAGACGCGCACCCGCACCGTGGCGCTGATGGCGTTCGGGATCGTCCAGTTGTAGGTCCCGGTGTTGGCCACGGAGGCGGTGATCACGTTCGGGTAGCTGGCCCCGCTGTCTGTGGAGTACTCGAGCTTGACGTTCGGGATCGTCCCGAAGGTCGTCCAGGTCATAGACTGCGTCGTGCCCACGGTCCACTTCTCCGCCCCATTCGGCGCTGTCAGGGTGAACGACCCGCGGATCGTGAAGGTGGCGTTGGACTCGTCGAACACTGTCGCATCCGTGACGTCCGTCACCTTGACCTTGACGGTGGTCGAGATGGCATCCGGAATCGTCCAAGCGAACGGCGTGCCGGTCGTGGCACTCACCGAGGCCGCGATGAGATTACCTGCGGGGTACGTCGTGCCGCCATCCGTCGAGTATTCGAGCTTCACATTCGCAATGGAGCCCGTCTTGGTCCAGGTGATGTTCTGGCTCGAGGACACGGTCCAGATTTCCGCCCCGTTGGGTGCTCCCAGCGTCAGCGACCCCTTGATCTTGAAGTTGGCATTGGACACGTCAAACGCATCGACATCTAGGACATCCTCGACCTTCACCTTCAGGGTAGTCCCGATGGCGTCAGGGATCGTCCACCCATAGGACCCGGTGTTCGCCACAGAAGCCGTGATGGCGGTCGGATACGTCGCCCCGCCGTCCGTGGAGTACGTCAGCTTCACGTTCGCCACGCTGCCGACCGTGGCCCACAGGATGTTCTGGGTGGCGCCCACGACCCACACCTCACCACCGTTGGGCGCGCTGAGCGTGAAGCCACCCATGATCTTGAAGTTCGCGTTCGAGACGTCGAAGACCGTGGCGTCCGACACATCGGTGATCCGCACGCGGACCTGCGTGCTCGTGGCCGCCCCGAGCGTCCACGCGTAGTTACCGGCCGCAGCCCCTGTCGTCGCGACAATGAGATTCGGGAACGTCGCACCGCCGTCCATGGAGTACTCGAGCTTCGCGTTCACGATCGAGCCGGTCTTCGTCCAGGTGATGGACTGGAGTGACCCGGCTGCCCACTTCTCGCTGCCGTTGGGGGAGGTCAGGGTGAACGAGCCGGCGATCTTGAAGCTCGCGTTGGAGGCATCATTGACGGTCGCGTCCGCATTATCCGTAATCTTCACTTTGACGGTCGAGGACATGTTATCCGGCACAGTCCACGCGAATGTCAGTGCCCCGCCAGCCACCGAGGTGGTGATCACGTTCGGGTAGCTGACGCCCCCATCGGTCGAGTAGTCGAGCCGCGCCGTCGCGATGGAGCCGGTCTTGGTCCACGTGATGTTCTGCGTGGCGCCAACGATCCAGACCTCCCCGCCGTTGGGTGAGGTCAGCGTCAAGGATCCCGCGATCTTGAAGTTCGCATTGGAGGCGTCGTTGACCGTCGCATCAGCCAGATTCGTGATCTTGACCCGGACCGTCGCCGAGATCGTATCGGGAATGGTCCAGGCATAGGTCAGGTCTGCGCCGGGGACGGAGGCGGTGATCACGTTCGGGTAGGTCGTCCCCCCGTCTGTCGAGTACTCCAGTTTGACGCTCGCCACCGTCCCGGTCTTCGCCCACGTGATGTTCTGGCTCGCCGCGACGACCCAGGTCTCACCGCCGTTTGGCGCGTTGAGGGTCAGCGACCCTTTGATGGTGAAGTTGGCGTCAGAGGGGTCCACGACCGTCGCATCCGCCGCATCGCTGACGCGTACCTTCAGCGCTGTGCCGATGGCATCCGGGATCGTCCACGCGAAGCTGAGCGGGCCAGCCGGCGCCGAGGCGCTGATCAGGACGGTCTGCAGCTCGTTGAGGAAACCGTTCGTTGAGTATTCGAGCTTCACGTTCGCGAACGAGCCGGTCCTGGCCCAGGTGATGTTCTGGGAGGCGCCAACGATCCACACCTCAGCGCCGTTGGGTGCCGCGACCGTCACAGAGCCGCGGATCTTGAAGTCCGCGTTCGACGTATCGGTCACGGCCGAGTCGCCGGTGTCGGTGATCTTCACGCGCACCGTGGTCGAGATGGCATCTGGGATGGTCCAGGCGTAGGACAGCGCCCCCGCTCCAGTAGAGGCCGAGATCACGCTTGGGAAGGTCACTCCGCTGTCGGTCGAGTAGCGCAGCTCCACGTTCGGGAACGAGCCGGTCCGCGTCCAGGTGATGTTCTGACTCGCCCCGACCACCCACACCTCCGAGCCGTTCGGCGCGGTCAGGGTGACCGACCCGCGGATATTGAAGTTGGCGTTGGAGACATCGAACACCGTGGTGTCGGCTGTGTTGGTGATCCGCACTCGCGCTTGGGTCGTCGGGTTGTCCGGAATCGTCCACGCGTATGGAGTCCCAGTGGTGGCACTGACCGAGGCTGCGATCAGGTTGCCGGCTGGATACGTGGCGCCGCCGTCGGTCGAGTACTCGAGCTTCACGTTGGCGATGGTGCCGGTCTTGGTCCAGGTGATGTTCTGGCTGGTGCCGATGAGCCAGGCCTCGCCGCCGTTGGGCGCGGTCACCGTCAGCGACCCCTTGATGCTGAAGTTCGCGTTCGAGGCGTCGTTGACCGCGCTGTCCGCGAGGTTCGTCACCTTGACCCGCGCGGTCGTCGTGATCGCGTCCGGAATCGTCCAGCTGTAGCTGCCGGTTGAAGCCGCGATCGACGCGATGATCACGTTCGGGAAGCTCACGCCACCGTCCGTGGAGTACTCCAGCTTGACGTCCGCGATGGAGCCCACGCGCGACCAGTTCACCGGCTGGCTGGATCCCACGATCCAGGTCTCCCCGCCGTCCGGCGCGCTCACCGTCAGCGACCCCTTGATGCTGAAGTTCGCGTTGGACGTGTCGAACACCCCGGCATCCGCTACGTTGCTGACCTTCACGCGGACGCTGTTGCCGATGGCGTCCGGGATCGTCCAGGCGTAGGTCGACGGTGTGGACGCCACCGAGGCAATGATGGCGTTCGGATAGGTTGTGCCGCCGTCGGTGGAGTAGTCGAGCTTCACGTTGGCGATGGTGCCGGTCTTGGTCCAGGTGATGTTCTGGCTCGAGGCGACCGTCCAGACTTCCGTGCCGTTGGGCGCGGTCACGGCGAGCGAGCCCTTGATGCTGAAGTTGGCGTCAGAGTCGTCGATGATGCTGGTATCGGTCAGGTCCGTGATCCGCACCCGCACGGTGTTGCCGATGTCATCCGGGATGGTCCAGTTGTAGCTCAACAGCGCCGCCGAGGTCGAGGCAACAATGACCTTCCCTAGCGGATAGGTTACCCCGGCATCGGTCGAGTAGCGCAGCTCGACGTTGGCGATGAAGGCGCCGGTCTTGGTCCAGGTGATGTTGTTGCCGGCCCCGACGATCCAGGTCTCCGTGCCGTTCGGGGCGGTCAGGGTCAGCACGCCCTTGATCTTGAAGTCCGCGTTGGAGGCATCCAGCACCGTGGCATCGGCCACGTCCGTCACGCGCACGCGCACGGTCGCGCTCTGGTCGTTCGGGATCGTCCATCCATAGGTACCGGCCGCCGCCCCGGTCGAGGCAATGATCAGCGTGGGGAACGTCACGCCGCTGTCGGTGCCGTACTCCAGTTTGACATTGGCGATCGAGCCGGTCTTGGTCCACGTGACGTTCTGCGTGGTCCCGATCGGCCATGCGTCACCGCCGTTTGGCGCCGTCAGGAGCAGCGAGCCGCGGATCTTGAAGTTGCCGTTGCTGGCATCCAGCGCGGCCGCGTCCAGCACATCGCTGATCCGGACCCGCACCGTGGTCGAGAGCGCATCCGGCACGGTCCAGGAGAAGGTGCCGGTGTTCGCCGTCGAGGCTGAAATGGTGTTCGGGTACGTCGCGCCGGCGTCGGTCGAGTACTCGAGCTTGACGTTGGCCACCGATCCAGCGGTGGTCCACGTGATGTTCTGAGAGGCTCCGACGACCCAGACCTCGCCGCCGTTCGGGGCGGTCACCGCGAACCCACCCAAAATCTTGAAGTTCGCGTTGGACGTGTCACTCACGGTGGCGTCACTGGCATCGCTGATCTTGACGCGCAACGTCGTGCCGATGGCATCCGGGATCGTCCAGGCGTACGCCCCGGCACCGGCGCCGGTGGAGGCGATGATCAGGTTCGGGTACGTCGTGCCGCCGTTGGTGGAGTACTCCAGTTTCGCGTTGGCGATGGAGCCCACGCGGGTCCAGGTGATGTTCTGCGAGGTGCCCACGGTCCAGACCTCGGTGCCGTTGGGTGCCACCACCGTCAGCGAGCCCTTGATGCTGAAGTTGGCGTCCGACACGTCCATGACGGCGGCGTCGGCATTGTTCGTCACGCGCACGCGCACCTGCGTGCCGATCGCGTCCGGCACCGTCCAGGTGTAGGGGGTGCCCAGCACCGCATCGGCCGAGGCGGTGATCACCGTGGTCTGCAGCTCGTTGGCGAACGCGTTGGTCGAGTACTCCAGCTTGACCGTGGCGAAGGTGCCCTGCTTGGTCCAGGTGATGTTCTGGCTGGCGTTGACGATCCACGTCTCGCCGCCGTTGGGTGCCCCGAGCGTGAGTTGGCCCTTGACCTCGAAGTTGGCGTTCGAGGCGTCGTTGACCGCCGCGTCCGCGGTGCTCGTGATCTTCACGCGCACCTGGGTTCCGATCGCATCCGGCACGGTCCAGGCGTACGTGCCAGTCGTGGCATCCGTGGAGGCGGTGATGACATTCGGGTAGCTGGTGCCACCGTTCGTGGAGTACTCGAGCTTCGCCAGCGCAATGGTCCCTGTCTTGGTCCAGGTGATGTTCCGACTCTCCCCGACCTTCCACACCTCGGTGCCGTTCGGAGAGGTCACCGTCAGCGACCCCTTGATCTCAAAGTTCGCATTCGAGGTGTCCACGACCGTCGCATCCGCTGCATCGCTGACCTGCACCCGTAGAAGCGTCCCAATGGCGTCTGGGATGGTCCAGGCGAAGCTCAGCGGTCCGGCCGGGGCTGACGCGCTGATGACGTTCGGGTAGGTCGTGCCGCCGTTCGTGGAGTACTCCAGCTTCACGTTGGCGAACGAACCGGTCTTGGTCCAGGTGATGTTCTGGGACGCCCCCACGATCCACGTCTCGCCGCCGTTCGGAGCGGTCAGCGCGACCGACCCGCGGATCTTGAAGTTGGCGTTGGACTCATCCGTCACCGCCGAGTCCGCGGCGTCCGTGATCTTCACGCGCAGGGTCGTGCTGATGTCATCCGGGATCGTCCAGCTGTAGCTTAGGCTCGCCGCGCCGGTGGACGCCACGATGACCTTGCCCGCCGGATAGGTACTACCGCCATCATTGGAGTACCGCAGCTCGACATTCGCGATGTTCCCCAATTTCGTCCAGGTGATGTTCTGGTTGGCCCCGACCGTCCACACCTCGCCGCCGTTGGGCACCGCGATCGTGAGCACGCCCTGGATCTTGAAGTTGGCGTTCGAGAGGTCGTTCACGGTGGCATCGCTCGCGTCTGAGACCCGAACCTTGTTTGCCGTGCCCGGCGCGTCAGGAATCGTCCAACTGTAGACTCCATTGTTGTCCGCCGGTGCCGGGTCAGCCGGGGTGGAGCCGATGATCACCACCGTCTGCAGCTCATCCGCGAAGCCATTCGTGGAGTACTCCAGCTTCACGTTCGGCAGCGAGCCGGTCCGCGTCCAGGTCACGTTCTGCGGCGAGTTGATTGGCCAGGCCTCGCCGCCGTTGGGTGCAGTCAGCAGCAACGCACCTCGGATCTTGAAGTTCGCGTTCGAGTCGTCGAAGGCGTCCGCGTCCGCCGCGTCGCTCACCCTCACGCGCATGGTCGTCGAGATGGCATCCGCCACGGTCCAGGAGAACGAGCCGGTGTTCGCCACAGAGGCCGTGATCACGTTCGGATACGTGCTGCCGCCGTTGGTCGAGTACTCGAGCTTCACGTTCGCGGCCGTGCCGACCGTCGTCCACGTGATGTTCTGCGCGGACGCCACGGTCCAGACTTCGCCCCCGTTCGGCGCGGTCACGGTCAACCCCGCCTTGATCTTGAAGTCAGCATCCGAGGCGTCGCTCACGTCGCCCACAAAGTCCACGTCCGAGACCTTGACTCTCGCCGTGGCCGTGGGTGTGTTCGGGATGGTCCACGCGTAGGTGAGCGCGGACGCGGCTGTGGAGGCGATGATGACGTTCGGGTACGTGGTGCCGCTGTTCGTGGAGTACTCCAGCTTCACGTTGGCGATCGTGCCGACCTTGGTCCAGGTGACGTTTTGGCTGGTGCCGACGGTCCACTTATCCGAGGCTCCATTCGGCGCGGTCACCGTAACAGTGCCCACGACCTTGAATACGGCATTGGATTCATCCGAGACCGTCGCGTCCAGCACATCGGTCACCCGCACCTTGCCCGTCGGAGTGATCAAGTCAGGCACTGTCCAGGCGTAGGTGCCCGTGGCCGCGTCGGTCGAGGCCGTAATGAGGTTCGGGTAGGTCGAGCCGCTGTTGGTGGAGTACTCCAGCTTCACGTTGGCGATGGTCCCGGTGCGCGTCCAGGTGACGTTCCGGCTGCTGTTGACGGTCCAGACTTCGGCCCCGTTCGGTGCGGTCAGCGCCAGCGCGCCTTTGATGGTGAAGTTCGCGTTGGAGACATCATTGACCGAGGAATCCGCCGCATCGGACACGCGCACCTTCACCTGCGTGCCGATGGCGTCTGCGACCGTCCAGGCATAGGTGAGCGGCGCCGCCGCGGTCGAGGCGGTGATCGTGAACGTCTGCAGCTCATCCGCGAAGCCGTTCTTGGAGTACTCGAGCTTCACGTTGGCGATCGAGCCCTGCTTCGTCCAGGTGACATTCTGGCTGCTTGCCACGATCCACGTCTCCCCGCCGTTCGGCGCGGTCAGGGTCAGCGAGCCCTTGATCGTGAAGTTGGCGTTCGAGTCGTCGGTCACGGTGCTGTCGTCCACGTTCGTGATGCGCACGCGCACCTGCGTGCCGATGGCATCCGGCACCGTCCATCCGTAGCTGAGGCTTGCCCCCGGGGTGGAGGCTACGATCACGGTCGGGAAGGTCGTGCCCCCGTTGGTCGAGTAGCGCAGTTCCACGTTCGGGATCGTGCCGCTCTTGGTCCAGGTGATATTCGGCGCCGCGTTGACGATCAGCGTCTCGCCACCGTTCGGGTACGTCAGTGTGACAATGCCTTTGATGCTGAAGTTGGCATCCGACATGTCGTTGACCGTCGCATCCCCGACATCCGTAATCTTGACCCGGATGTCGTTGTCAATGCTGTCCGGGATGGTCCAACCGTAGCTCAGATTGGCGGCTGGGGTGGAGGCCACGATCGCGTTCGGGAAGGTAGCCCCGCCGTCCACCGAGTAGTCCAGCTTCGCGTTCGCGATGGCACCACCGCGGATCCAGGTGACATTGCGGCTCTCGCCGACCTTCCAGACCTCGCCGCCGTTGGGCACCTGGATGAAGAGCGAGCCCTTGATGCTGAAGTTCGCGTCCGATTGATCGATGACGTTGGTGTCATCCAGCTGGGTAATCCGCACCCGGGATTGCGATGACGGGTTGTCCGGCACGGTCCACGCGTAGGTCGTGGCAGATGCCAGGACCGTGTTGCTGATCAGGTTGCCGACCGGGTAGGTCGCGCCGCCGTCCGTCGAATATTCGAGCTTGAGGTTGCCGGTCAAGGTGCCGGTCTTGGTCCAGGTGATGTTCTGCGCCGAGTTGATGGCCCATCCCTCGCTGCCGTTCGGCGCCGTGACCGTGATGGAGCCCCGGATCGTGAAGTTGGCGTCCGAGGTATCGCTGAGGTCCAGCGTATCCGGCGTCGTGTCGTAGGTCACTTTGACCCGTCGGTTCGTCCCAATGGCATCGGGAATCGTCCACGCGTAGCTCAGCGCCCCGCCGGAGGTGGAGGCGACAATCGCGTTCGGATATGTGGTGCCGCCGTCCGCTGAGTAGTCCAACTTCACGTTCGCCAGCGTGCCGGTCTTGGTCCAGGTGATAGTCTGGCTCGTGCCGACGACCCACGCTTGGCCGCCGTTGGGGGCCGTCAGGGTCAGGCTCCCCTTGATCACGAAGTCGGCGTCCGAGGCGTCTAGGACAGACGCGTCGGCCGCATCGCTGACCCGGACGCGGCCTTGGGCGCTGATGCCGTCCGCCACCGTCCAGGTGTAGCTGCCGGCACCGGCCGCAGTCGAGGCGATGATCACGTTGCCAGCCGGGTAGGTGGCACCGCCGTCGGTCGAGTACTCGAGCTTCACGTTCGTGATGCCACCCACCGGCGTCCAGGTGACGTTTTCCGGATTGCCGACCACCCACGTCTGGCCACCGTTCGGAGCGCTCAGGGTCAGTTTCGGCTTGATCCGGAAGTTGTTGTTCGAGGTGTCGGTGACCGCGCTGTCGCTCAGCAGCGTGATCTTGACACGGGCGGTGCTGCTGGAGGCCGCGGCCGCGGTCGGAATTGTCCACGAGTACGGCGACGTCGAGGAGACCGAACCGGTGATCAGGTTGGGATAGGTCGAACCGCCGTCAGTCGAGTACCGCAGCTCGACGTTGCCCAGTGTGCCGGTCTTGGTCCAGACAATGTTCTGGGCCGGCCCGCCCTGCTCCCACACCTCACCGCCGTCGGGTGCGGTGATCGTCAGCGAGCCTTTGATCTCAAAATTGCCGTTGGCATCATCCGTCACGCTCGTGTCGTTCAGGTAGACGATCCGGACCCGCAGGTCGTTGTCGATCACGTCCGGGATCGGGGTCCAGTTGTAGGTGAGCGCCGTCACCGCCACGGTGCTCGTAATCACATTGGCTGGATCCGGGAATGTCGCCCCGCCATCGGTGGAATAGAGCAGCTTCACGTTGCCGGTGAGGGTCCCCGTCTTGGTCCAAGTGATGTTCCGGCCGGTATCGCCGACGAGCCAGACTTCGGCGCCGTTCGGCGCGGTCAGCGTCACGCTGCCCTTGATCGTGAAGTTGGCGTCCGACTCGTCCAAGACCGTGGCATCCGCGTTGTTGACCACCTTGACCCGTACCAGCGTGCCGATCGCATCCGGGATGGTCCACGCATAGGAGCCGACGTTAGAGATCGGCCCGGCGATGTTGGGTGAGGGTGGATACGTCACGCCTGCATCCGTGGAATAGAAGAGATTCACCTGCGAGATCGTGCCGCTTGTGGTCCAGGTGATGTTCTGGGAGGCCCCGACGATCCAGGTCTGCGCACCGTTAGGCACGGTGACGGCCAATTGGCCCTTGATGGTAAAGTTCGCATCTGAGGTGTCCAGGACCGACGTGTCGTTGACCAGGGTCACCTTGACCCGGATGTCCGTGTCGATGGCATCCGGAATCGGGTTCCAGTTGTAGCTGCCGGTATTGGCGACGGAGGCCGCAATGACATTCCCATAGGTGGCGCCGCCATCGGTGGAGTAACGCAGCTCCACGTTGCCGGCCATCGCCCCGGTCGTGCCCACCCGGTTCCAGGTAATGTTCCGGATGGTCTCGCCCACCTTCCAGACCTCACCGTTGTTCGGCGCCGTGATCGTCACGGTGCCCTTGATGGCAAAGTTGGCATTGGACTGGTCTTCCACCGTCGTGTCAGACACCAGCCGGACCCGGACGCGGATGTCGCTGTCAATGTCATCGGGCGTGGTCCAGCTGTAGGGCGTGGCGGTCACCGGGTCCAGCCCCGTCGCGATCAGCTTGCCGGCCGGGAAGGTGACACCGCCGTCAGTCGAGTAGTGCAGCTCGACGTTGCCGATGGAGCCGGTCTTGGTCCAGGACACGGTGCACGCCGCATTCACCGTGCAGGTCCCGCCCCCGTTCGGCGCGCTGAGCGTCAGGCTGCCCTTGATCGCAAAGTTGGCATCGGATTCATCTTCCGCGACGTTCGTGCTGTCGGAGGGCGCGATCTTGACACGCAGGGTATTACCGATGGCATCCGGGATCGTCCACGCCTGGCTCAAGGCCCCAATAGCCACCCCGCTCAGAATGGTGTTGGGGTAGCTGGAACCGCCATTCGTGGAGTAGGACAGCGTCACAGTCCCGGACACCGACCCGATGTTCTCCCAGGTGATATTTTGGGACGAGCCGACCGCCCAGACCTCGCCGCTGTTCGGCGCCAACACATGCACGGTGCCCTTGATGCGGAACACTGCGTTCGAGACGTCGTAGACGTTGGCGTCGGCCGCATTGCTGACCTTGACGCACGTGTTGCCGCCGATGGCATCCGGGATCGTCCAGGGCTCGGTGCCGTCTCCTGCAGAGGTCGAGGCCACGATGGTGTTGAACGTGCCGGCGCAGCCGTTGGTCGCGTACTCCAGCTTGACGTTCGTGATGCCGGTGCCGTTGATCGTCCAGGTGATATTCTGCGACTCGCCGACCTTCCAGACCTCGGTCCCCAGGTTCGGGCTCGTGACGACGATCGAGGCGACCACCGTGAAGTCGGCGTCTGATTCATCGAACGTGGTCGCGTCCCCGTTCTGCTGGACCTTGATCCGGTCAAAGGTGCTGATGGCCGCCGTCGGAATGGTCCAGTTGTACGGGCTGCCGCCGGTGTAGCCGGTGACAATCGTGTCGCCGTTCGGCAGCACGTAGCTGCCACCGCTGTTCTTGGAGTAGAAGATGTCCACGCCGCCAGGCGGCAGGGTCCCGGTGGACGTCCAGGTGATGTTGTAGGCCTTGTTCGCTTCCCAGTGCGGCGTCTGGACGCCGTTCGGCGTCGTCACGGTGATCTTGCCCTTGATGGCAAAGTCCACGTTGGATTGGTCAACGACCCCGGCCGCGTCCCAGGAAGCCTCAGCTTGCACCCGCAGGTCAGAGCGGATATCGTCAGGCACCGAGGTCCAGTCATACGTGCCAGCACTCGGCGTCAGGCCGGTGGCGATATTCTGGTCGAACGTCGCACCGCTGGCCCGGTACAGCTTGAGCGTCACGGTCCCGTTGTCATCCAGGTTGCCGGTCTTCGACCACGTGATGGTGCGGCAGCTAGCACCCGGACACGCATCACCCACAAACCAGTTCACCGCTGTGTTCGGGGCCGTGACGGTGAGGGTGCCCTTGATCGTGAAGTCGGCGTTGGACACGTCGGAGTTCCTGGCGGAGAGGTCCGGATCGGTCACCTTGATGCGCAGGGTGGCGCGGTCCAGGTCCACGGTGATCGCGGCCGGGATCGTCCAGGCGTACGACCCTTCCCCTGCGACCGCACTTCCCGCATCCGCGTCGGCACAGCGGTTGGCCGCGGCGTTCACGATGCTCCGGGTGTACCCGCCGGCGCCGCTGCTCTCATCCAGGTCGATCACGATCTTGTGCTTGCCGCCGGTGCAGGTGCCGCCGCTCTCGAGGTCGTTGCTGTGCTTCCAGACGATGTTGCGCACCTCGCCGACCTTCCAGAGCTCGCCGCCATTGGGCGCGGTCAGGGTCAGCGGCGTGAACTCGACGGCGAACAGCTGCGCGTCCACCGTCAGCCCCGCCGCCTGGGCGGTCGCCGAGCGCAGCGTGGCCAGCGTGGTCCCGTTCAGCAGTTCGCTGGCCAGGAACATGTCGTCCGCGTAGTCACGGGTCGTGTTGCTCGCGACCGTGCTGGGCTGCGTGAAGGTGACCATGGAGAGGGCGCGTGCCGGCGTGATCGAGGTAATCGTCGACTTGATCGTCTTGGACAGGGCGCCGCCGCTGCCAGCACCCAGCGCATGGGCGGCCGAGCCCTGCAGCGTGAATTGCGTCCCGCTCGTGACCGTCACGAGCCAGCTGGCATTGACCGGCGTGGCGGTCGCGTGCCCGCTGATGTTGATCCGGTCCCCGGTCGCCAGGGTGTGCGTGGCCGTTGTGACGGCGATGGGCGTCGCATCGGTCGAAGAGGTGACCGAGACGTTCGCCGGCGTGCCGCTGACCCATTGCTGAGTCGCCTTCTGCACGAGGCTCGTGCCATCGGTCAGATCCACGACATAGTAGCGGACGGTGACCTCCGTATTGGCCGTCGTGATGCCGCCGCCGCGGGTAAAGGTCAGCGTCGTGCCGTTCGTGACCGTCCCGCGCACGTGCAGCGCGTTGTCCCAGCCGAGCAGCCCGGTGCTGAGCGATGTGGGGTACACCAACAGGAACGCATTCGCGCCGGAATTGGACAAGGCCGGGCTGAGGGCGCCGGACCGGGCCGGGCAGTTGCCGGCCGGATCCACGCCGTCGTTCGTCACCGTCTGGTTGCTCGTGGCTGTGCCAGGCACTGGGAAGCACACCGAGCCGGTATAGACGGTGGCATCCGTCAAGAACTCGATGACTTGCCACACGACCTGCATGGCTTTGGTGCCGGTCGCGCGGTTGCGGTCCAACCGCAAGTTCGTGCCGCTGAGAAACGTCGGCAGGAGATAAAACTGCTCCGTCTGGTTCTGGGTTGTGAAGGCACCGCGGGTCGTGATGATCGGGACGGCTTTCGCGGTATTGACGGAGACTGGAATCGTGATGTCCTTCTGGAGCTGGGTCGACTGAAGGCTCGAGATGCCGCGCTGCACGCTGACACCGTCCTCGAACTCGATGACCTGCCAGAACACGCTGGCGTAGGTCGTCGCGCCGGCGCGGTCGATCGCGATCGTGTCGTTGTCCTCAAACTGCGCGGTGAAGAAGCCATTCTGGTCGCGGATGCCGTTGGCGCCGGAGGAGTCCCA
>SBAZ01000025.1 GCA_005239935.1 Planctomycetales bacterium
ATTCACGGTCCCACAGCACGTTCGCTCCAGGACCAATCTACCCGCGAGGTGGCTTTCTGTTAAGGGGCTCATTCGTCGGGGATTTATGACGCACCCATATTCTATGCCGTTCAGTCGGTTCTGTCATGCGCTGCTTCGAGCACATGAGTCAATGCCTGCGATCCTTCGGCGGGTTCGGATCGTTCGCCGGCGGCACCGTGTCGCTATCACGGATCGGCCCGCGCAAACTGTGAATCCTCACCTCGCCGCCGCCCGAGCTCGCGGCGAGTTGCTTCGCGCGCTTGTCGGCCGCGCTCTGCGTCCGCTTGAAATCGCTCGCCCGCTCCGCGCCCTCCTTGGTCACTCGCCACACCCCAGTATCCTTGTCCTTTGACACGTGATAGTTCGCCATGCGCTACTCCAGGTTGGAAACCACCGCCTCCACGACGCCTTGCACCCGAAAATCCTTGGTCAGCAGAATCGGCCGGTGCCGCGGATTGCTCGACCTCGGCCGTAATACTACCATGCCGTTTGCGCGTCGATATTCCTTGATGGTCGCCTCCTGATCGATCAGCGCCACCACGCGATCTCCCTGATCCGCGGTTGGCTGTTGCCGAACGAGCACCATGTCGCCGTCGCGGATGCCCGCCTTGTCCATCGAATCGCCGCGAGCGCGGAGGAGAAAATACTTGCGCCCGGGCCTGGCGATCGCGGTGGAGACAGAGATGTATCCTTCGATATTCTCTTCGGCGAGCATCGGGCCTCCGCACGCCGCCGTCCCGACGAGCGGCACGCTCACGGTCTGGGGGTGCAGAGGCCCGAGGTCTGGATCGCTCATCAACTGATACTCGCCCGATGGCAGCTTGCGAATAGCGCCTTTCGCTCGCAGCTGCTCAAGGATGTCTTGAGCCGATCGCGGCGACTTGTACGCCAGCGCCGTCATGAGCTCTCGCACTGATGGCGCGCGGCCCTGGCGAACGAGCCAGTTCCGGATATGCTTCAGGGCCTCGAGCTGCTTCTGAGAGAATCGCTCTTTCGCGCGCATTACATACAGAGTGTATGTCTCTGTATGTCATTTGTCAAGCGCTTTGATGGGAGTGCGCTGTTTGCGTTTCGAGGCGTGCGCCGGTCACGCCGCGCTTTTTGCCCGGGCGGCCTGGGCGCTTTTGCTGTCGCCTTTAAGCCAGGCTTCGTAGCGGACCTTGGAGCGCTTCGCCCACGTCTCCTGGTACTGCTTGAAGAGCTCCGCGTCACCTCGCTCGAGCAGCGCCACCAGCTCGTCCCGCTTGGCATCGGCCATGTACTTGGCTCCCGGCCACGTCTCCTTCACTCGCGCTTTCAGCGCTCCGAGCGATGCCTGTTGTTTCGTTTCAGGGGCTTCTGGCGCCGTGGCGGGTGCCTCTGGAGCGCGCTCCGGCGCCGTCTCCGTTGGTTGGGCTGTTTTGACCTCCGCCGGCTGCCTCCGGCCTTTCTTGGCTGCTGCCAAGGCCTCACGGCTGGCCCGCTTCTTCGCTAGGTGCTCTTGGTTCTTCTTGCGGAGTTCCTTCCGTTGCTCTGGTGTCATCGTATCCTCGCTGGTTGATGGTCCCGTCATGATGCCACGCCGCTGTCGATGCCACGCCTTCGTCTCCCAGTGGTGGATCGTGCCTCCGAGTCGTTTCACCTCCCTTCGCCAGGTATCGTCATGCCCATGTCCGGTCAGGATGTGCGCCAGCTCATGCCACATGAGCTTCGAGGGTCGGTCCGTGCCCGGCACATAAAGCCGCTTGGCGGAGCGCACGCAGATCCAGCCTTGGTTGGGCTCCTTCGTGTGCGCATGCGCCTTGGCCCGGAAGCTCGATCCATCGCCCCGGTCGACGCACCCGCCGACGAACACCCCTCTGAACTCCGGATACTGCTGAAAGGCCGGGTACTCAACGTGGGGCATGCCGCGGCTTCCGCATCCACTTCGCCTTCCGCGGCAGCCCGAACTGCCGGCGGAGCACGTCGTTAAAGCTCTGGCCGGGGCCCCGCCGGCGCGAGAGCATCCGGTACACGTCGTCATCGACCCGGATGATCAGCCCCTGCGGAGTCTCCTGGACGGATCTGAGCGTCCTACTCCGCATCGACGTACTCCTGGCAAATCCCCAAGGCTTCGTCGTAAGACGTCGCCTTGAACACCCGCTGCATCATCTCTTCGGCCTGATCCGGCTGTCCCGCATCCTTCAGAGCCTGCTTGCACCGGCCCAGGATCGCGAAGATGTTGCCGTCTGTGCCGACGAGTTTGACGCGTGGTTTGTCCGCCATCGCGTTGTCCCCTCTACCGCGCCGCCTCGAACAACCGATTGATCTGCCGCTCGATCAGCGCCACGCTGATCGCCATCGCGCGCGCCGCGGCTGCGTTGTCGTCCTTGATCGCCTGGCCGAGCCACTCCTGCATCGTGCTCTTGGCCCGCTCCAGCGCCTCGGCGCTGGCTGCGTCGAGCCCAGCCTGGCCTCGCAACTGTCCCTCGGTCATCGCCATGTCCTCAGTCCTCCACCGAATCCAGGTCCATGAGATACCGCCTGCCGCAGGCCCAGTATCGCCAGGTCCTCCAGGCGCAGCTGCGTCAGCCTCTCCCCGCCCCGGCGGCGGTGGGCTCGACCGCGGACCTGCGACAGTTGGCGCGCACGGCCGGCACTCCGCTCCCCGAGAAGCCCCGGGGCCGGCCGCGCAAGCTGGCGGGTGCCACCTCATGAAAAATAAGAACCGTCCCCTATTTTCCTACCCGTCACGCAACGCGGCAACCGCCGCCAGCCCGTGTTCTGCCGCGACGACGACTACCGCACCTACCTGGCCCTCCTGCAGGAGGAAAGCCAGCGCTGGCAGCTCCAGGTCTGGGCCTACTGCCTCATGACCACCACGTGCCCATGGTGGTCCGGGCGGCATTGACAACTATGTAGCATATATGCTACATATAGGTCATGCTGCCGTTTGGACAGACGCTGCGCTTGTGGCGCACACACCGCGGCTTGACCCAGGCCCAGTTGGCCCGAGCGGCCGCGGTGCCGCGCCCGAACCTCTGCGCCATTGAGCGCGGGCACCGGGAGGTTTCCCTCACCACCCTCCGGGCGCTCGCGCTGTCCCTGGAGGTCTCGCCCGGGACCCTGGTGGACGGGCTGCCTCCTCCCCAGCCTGGCGGCCTGCGGCGGCTGTCCCGGGAGGCCATTGAGCGAGTCGCGGACGCGGCGCACTCGGGGCCGTTGCCGGACGATCCTGCCGAGCGTGCCCTGGGAGAGCTGCTTTGCATCGTCACGAGCGCAGCGCGCGGCGGGCGGCGACGCGCCGAGGCCGCCTGGTTGGGTCTTAAGGCCACCTATCCGCCCGAACTGGTCGAGACCTTGCTCAGGCGCGTGGCGGCTCGGAAGCGGCAGGCCGGCCATGAGTCCTGAACAGATTGCCCGATTCTTTCGCCTGCTGGGGCGCGAGCTCACGCAGCCGGTCACGGTCATCCTCACCGGAGCCGCGGCCGGATCGCTGATGGGTCATGTGCGCCCGAGTCTGGACATTGACTTCGCCATCTCACCAGTCCGCTCCAGTGAGGCGTCGTGGGCGGCCGTCGAGCGGGCGGTCGCCCGGGTGAGCCGACTGACGGGCATTCGCCCGCATTATGCGGAGGACATTGACCGCTGGTCATCTGTCACGCTGTTCGACTATCGGCGTCGCAGCCGTCCCTACCGACGCTTCGGAACCGTCAACCTCCGCTTGCTTGACCCGGCCGCCTGGGCCATCGGCAAACTGAGTCGCTATCTCCCCCAAGATGAACGGGACCTTGTGGCTGTGCTCAGCGCCCATCGCCCGAGTCCTGGCGCGCTCGTCTCTTACTGGGCCAGGGCGCTACGCCACAGCCCCCGGTCCCCCGCCCTCACGACCTTTCGCACCCGCGTCGAGCAGTTCCTTGGCGAACACGGCAGCGCCGTCTGGGGCCCATCCTTCAAAGCCGAGCAGACGATCCAACGCTTCCGGGTCGCGCTCGCGCGCCATCCCTCCAGCTGAAGCGGGGACGTTTCTCATGGGGACAGGTCTCCATCCCGTCGAGAAACCGCGACATCCTGCCTCGTTTCCCTGCGCTGACCTGACCTAGCCGATACCGGGGACGTTTCTCTGAGAAACGTCCCCGCTTCTTTCCGCCTACCATCTGAGATGGACTGGCGGGGAGTAGTGTCCCGTCGGTGAGTTGGCACCGCGCTTGCTGATTATTCCCAGCGTCGTGCCCTCCGTCCGCACCGCGCGTCCCGGCACACTCACCAGACTCTGCTGACTCAGTTGAGTCACTCGAAGGGAGGACTGTATGCGGATGTCGTGGCTGATGGCGCTGCTCGTGGCTGTGCCGGGAACTGCCCGGGCTGAGGCCACGTGGGAACGAGTTTCAGTGGGACCTGATCACGCGTTCCTCGCAGTCGATGGCGATCCCAGTAACCCGAAGCACTTGCTGTCGGCGAGCCTGCGCACCGTGTACCAGTCTGAGGACGGCGGTCAGACCTGGCAGCCGGCGTTTCCCGCGCCCGGAGAGAGCCTGGTCACGGATGCCGTCATCGTTCCGACTGAGCCGCCCACCCTCCTCGTGACTACGGATCGCGGTGTGCATGTCTCCTGGGATGCCGGCCGACACTGGCGCCTCACCTTGCGCAAGCGGGCCGGTGCCGACCCAGGCCGCCGGGTGGCGGTGCACCCGCAAGACCCGGACCAGATCCTCACGAGCACCGACGACGGGCTGTGGCTGAGCTGGGACGGAGGGCGCCGGTGGACAGCGCTCGACACACCCCCGGGTGCGCGGCGCGCTCTCGAGGTTGCCTGGGACCCGCGGCGGCGCGATCTGGCCTACGTGTTGACAGACCATGCGCTGCACACTGTGGACCTGGCCGGCGGCTGGCGAGAAGTGCTGGCGACAACCGTTGACGCTGAGGAGTTGGAGGTGGAGGAGTCGGATGTGGAGACGGGAACGGGAGAGGAGCCCGACTCTCTCCACCACCTCAGCGCCATGACGGTAGACCCGGCCGAAGGAGTCTTGTATCTCGCTGTAGCCAGGGGACTGCTCGCCAGCGAGGATAGTGGCCTGACCTGGCGCGCCCGCGGGCTCTCCGGCGCCCCCACGGGCCAGGCAGCCACCCTCTTGGCGCACCGACACTCGCCGCTCATCGTCCTGGCCGCCGGTCCGCATGGCGTGGGCGCCTATCTGCCGCACCGCGATGCCTGGGCGCCAATGGCTGGCGGTCTCTTGGGTGCTGTGCGGGATCTGGCACTGGCTGGCACGACGCTGTGGGCGGCTACCGACCAGGGGCTCTATCGATTCCAGGGGCCGGTCGCTGACTTCCCTGCCCCGCCGCCATCGGCGCACGATCTCCTCAGCAACTTTACCCACGAGCCGACCATCCGCGATGTGCAAGAAGCGACCATCCGCTATGCCGAGGTGCACCCGGAAAAGATTGCCCGCTGGCGGCGCCAGGCAGCCCTCAAGGCGCTGCTCCCGTCGTTCAGCGTGGGATTCGATGCGGATACCTCCCAAGATACGAGCGTGGATGAGGGCTCCTTCCCGAACTTCCAGGTTCTGGAGACCACCGACCGGGACCACGGATTCGACTTCTCGGTCTCGTGGGACCTGGCCGACCTCATCTGGAGCACGGACCAGACCTCCATTGACGTGCGTTCGAAGCTGATGGTGCAACTGCGCGAGGACCTCGTGGATCAAGTCACACGGCTCTACTACGAGCGCCGGCGGCTGCAGGTCGCCCTGCTCAGCGACCCGCCGGGGCCGGACGTCGTGCTCGAGAAGGAGTTGCGCGTTCAGGAACTCACCGCGCTCATCGACGGCCTGACGGGTGGAGCCTTCAGCCGCGCGATGCGCATTGACCCTAACCCAGAGGAGGGTGCATGGACCGGTGGAACACCGAACTGACCGTGGCTCGGCTCGTCAAGGCAGACCGGGAGGGCTCGCTCAAGGCCTTCTGCGATTTGGCCGTGGGGAACCTCTTCCTGATCCGCGGCCTGCGGGTCGTGGACGGCAAGAAGGGCCTCTTCGTGTCCATGCCGCGCCAGCAAGGCAAAGACAGTCGCTGGTATGACACGGTGAAGCCGCTCTCGGATGAGGCGAAGGCCGAGGCCGAGCGGGTCGTGTTGGAGGCGTATCAGCAGGGCCTGCCGGTCGGGGAGTGATCCCCCGCGTTGCATAAGTATACTCTTTCGTGTACACTTAATGGCCGAGGAGGATCGGCCATGGTGCACACGGTCAGTCTTAAAGCCCTGCGGCCTACCCTGCCCCAGGTCATCGAGCGCATTGATGGGCGGCTGGACCGGTACGTGATCACCCGCAGGGGTAAGCCGGTGGCGGTCATGCTGAGCGTGGAGGATTACGAGGCACTCATCGAGACGCTCGACATCCTGGGCGACCCCCGGGCCATGGCTGGCTTACGCCGCGGGGAGTCGGACCTCCGCGCGGGGCGGATGCGCGCCTGGGACCAGGTCAAGCGTTCCCTTGCCCGCCTATAGGCTTGCAGTCTCCAACCAGGCCCAGCGGGTCCTGGCGCGCATGGCGCAGCGGGAGCCGGCACGCTATCGGAGGGTCGCCGGCGTGATCGACGATCTGGCCCGCGATCCACATCGGGGCAAGCCGCTCAAGGGACCTCTGGCCGGTCGCTGGTCGCTCCGGGTTGGGAGCTACCGCATCTTGTACCTTCTCCGGGCCCACGAGCTGCTCGTGCTCATTATCGATGTCGGGCATCGGCGGGACATCTATCGCTGATGAGATGCAGGCGCGGTGGACGGGCTGTCAGTCGGAAGCTAGTATGATAGCCATGCACACACGGGCGGCGTGCCTCCTGCTCAGTCTGGCGCTGGCGGGGTGCGCGACGGCGGTCCCGTACACCGGGCCAGGGCCGCATCCACAACTCGAGCGCGGCGCGCCGGTCCCCCCGATCGACTTCCTCGGCAACGTCCTCGCCCTGCCCCTGAAACTCCTGCTCTGGAGCTGGAAGTTCGACGTCCATCACATCTCGCCAGACACGGAAGCCCAGTTAGTGGCCTACCTGGATGCCCGCGAGCTGCCGGCGTTGGAGGATACCAAGTTTCGGCTCAACCAGTACCGCCCGGCCCAAGACCTGGCGCGCCTCGTGAAGAACCGCCACGTGGCCTGGCCCTATCGGCTGCTCGTGGGGTTGCCGGTGACGCTTGTCTTCGACGTGTTGCTGCCAGGTCGGCTCCTGCCCTGGGGCGACTACTACAACCCCTGGACGAACACCGTCCACCTCTACTCGGACCATCCGGCGATCGCCCTGCATGAGGCCGGCCATGCCCACGACACCGCCGGCCGGCGCCTCAAGGGCACCTATAGCGCCCTGCGGCTCATTCCCTTCGTGGACCTCTACCAGGAGTACCAGGCTTCGACGGAAGCGATCGGGTATCTCGAACATGAAGTGCCGGGTGTCGAGGACGAGCGCGCCGCCTACAAGATCCTGTATCCAGCCTATGGCTCCTACGCCGGCAGTTACCTGGTTGCGCCCATCGGGACGGTTGTCGGGGTGCTCATCGGCCATGTCACGGGCCGGGGCAAGGCGGCCAGGACCAAGGCAACGGCTCCGCCGGCGCCTGCCGCGCCCCACGGGCCGCCGGCCCCGCCCACTCCATAACCTACTGGACGCGGACGCGAGGCGGCGGTAGGATAGGCCTTGTCATGCGAATCCTCATCGTGGTCGTCCTCCTCACCACCTTGGCCGGCTGCATGTTCGTGCAGCGGCGGACGACAGGCTCCGTGCCCGGGCCGCGCCACGCGGTTCCCCCGCCCGATATCTACGGCCGGTAGGCCGCATTTTTTGGCTTGACTAAAGTGTCCCGCATACACTATCTTGATAGATGTAAGTGTCTACCGAACACTTAATGAGTCCTGCCGCAGTCTCCCTCAACGGCTTTGCACGGCACGCCGTGGCCGTGGACGTGGTGCTCTTCACGATCCAGGACGACGTGCTGAAGGTGCTGCTCGTGCGCCGGCAGCGCGCCCCCTTCCGGGGTGCGTGGGCGCTGCCGGGCGGCTTCGTGGGGCCCGAGGAGTCGGTCGACGCGGCCGCCCTGCGGGAGCTGCAAGAAGAGACGAGCATCGGGAACGTGTACCTCGAGCAACTCTACACCTTCGGGGACACCGAGCGCGACCCGCGCGGGCGGGTGTTGAGTGTCGCCTACTATGCCCTGGTGAACTGGCAGCGGATGCAGCTGCGCGCGCGGCGGGAGGTGGTCAGCGACGCGGAGTGGTTCCCGGTGCGGCGGCTGCCAGGACTGGCCTTCGACCACCGCAAGATCGTGGACTATGCCCTCGAGCGGCTGCGGAACAAATTGAACTATACGACCATCGCCTTTCAACTGCTGCAAGAGGAGTTCACCTTGACCGAGCTGCAGGGGGCCTACGAGGTGATCCTCGGCCAGCGGTTGGACAAGCGCAATTTCCGCCGCAAGATGCTCCAGCTGGGGATCCTGCGTGCGATGAACCGCTTCAAGGCGTCCGGCCGCCAACGCCCGGCGCGGCTCTACACCTTCACGGAGACGAAAGTCGTGAAACTGCAGGAAAAGGGGATCATCGTCCCCTTCTGACGATGGCGGAGTGCGCGAACGGTCACGCGAACGGGGGCTGCCGCGGGAACGGCCATGGCAACGGCCACGGCCCCGTGACGGCCTACCCCGAGGGCACGACCGCCGTCGTCCGGCGGGACCCGGCGGCTGAGGCCCGCCTGCGCCAGGCGATCACCGCGCTCAAGCAGGAGCGGCAGGCGATCATCTTGGCGCACAATTATCAAGAAGGCGCGATCCAGGATGTCGCCGACTTCGTCGGCGACTCGCTGGGCCTCGCGCAGACGGCGCGCGAGACGGACGCCAAGCTCATCGTCTTCGCCGGCGTCCATTTCATGGCCGAAACTGCGGCCATGCTCTGCCCCGACAAGACCGTCCTCATCCCCGACCTCAACGCCGGCTGCTCGCTGGCCGACATGATCATCCCAGAGCAGATCCGCGCCTGGCGCGCCACGCATCCGGACGGCGTTGTGGTGTGTTATGTCAATACCTCCGCCGCGGTCAAAGCCGAGTGCGACTACTGCGTGACCTCGACGAACGGCATGAAGGTGATCGAGCACATCCCGGCGGAGAAGGAGATCCTCTTCGTCCCGGACTTCTACCTCGGCAGCTACCTCAAGGCGAAGACCAAGCGCAAGATTCACCTCTGGAAAGGCTACTGCCCGGCGCACGCAGCCATTCTGCCGGAGCAGGTCGAAGCCCTCATCACGCAGCACCCGGAGGCCGAGTTCCTCATGCACCCGGAGTGCGGGTGCCTCACCAAGGACATGCACCTGGCCGATCAGATTCTGTCGACCGAGGGGATGGTGCGGCACGTGGCGAGCTCGGCGGGCCAGGAGTTTATCATCGCGACGGAGACCGGGCTGCTGAACCGGCTGCGCCACCAGTTCCCGGACAAGCAATTCTATCCGGCGAGCGAGCAGGCGGGGTGCCGGCACATGCAGCGCAACACTCTCGAGAAGGTCCTCTGGTCGCTGGCGAACACTCAGTTTGTCGTCACGGTGGATCCGGCGATCGCGCAGCGCGCGGTCAAGCCGATCGAGCGGATGCTGGCGATCAGCTAGGCCGGCACCGGCCAGCAACAGCGGGGCCGCTTCTCTTCGAGAAGCGGCCCCGTGGCTTTTAAGGGGGCTGTTTCCTGCCCCGCCCGGCGGGGCGGAAATGGCCAGGGATGGGGTTCAGCCTTGAAGGGGTCTGGGCCCCGCAGGGGGCCTGAGCCCGAGGTCTGAAGCAAAAGGACAGCGGGGACGTTTCTCCGAGAAACGTCCCCGCTGTCAATCGAACAGGAGGTACCAGGTCCCCCGTACCTTCTCGAACCGCCAGATGTCGGTTCGCTTGGCCGAGGACAGCCCGCCGATGGCATCCACAGTAGCCAGCTCCACCAGCAGCATCACCTTCGCGGTCGACTTGCTCGTCAGGTTGATCTCCTGCGGCTCGATCTTGCTGGTGGTCACCGTCCGGCTGGCATACCCGCCGAGAAACTGCGCGGCCTGGTGCATCACGTCAGACTGAAAGCGACCCGGCAACCGCCCGTAGCTCGCCAAGGTGTCTCCATCGATCTCCATGATGCTAAAGATGATCTTCCGAACGAGCTGGTCCAGCTCTTCGCGATCCAGCTGGCGCTGCTCCTCCAGCGCCTTCGCTTCCGCGCTGCGGTCCACCTCACGGCTTGGCACGAAGGTGCTGCCGCCTGCGGGTGCGGGCGCCTCGTCCGAGGCGACGCACGGAGGGCCCATGAGCACCCCAGCCAGCACACACGCGGCCACTGGGACCCAGCTGGATCCGGCCGATCCCCCTGACGTGCGTGGACGAGTCAGTGTCAGCCTCAGCATGACGCGGCCCTCACTCCGGAACGGCCACCGGAACCTCGAGCGCCTCCCCGACCTTGACCAGGTCTTGTGGCGCGTCCACCGCGAGGCCGGTGGCGGACTTGTCGATGCGCCGCAGGAGGCCGGTGAGGACGCGCGCCGGCGGGAACTCGATGAAGTGGGTGGCCCCGGCCGCGAGGGCCGTCCGCACGGAGGCTTCCCACCGCACCGGGCTGACGATCTGCCGCGCGAGCAGGCTCCGGATCTGCCCCGCCTCGCGGACCATCTGGCCAGTGACATTCGTGATCACGGGAAAGTCAGGCTCCCGGAGCTTCACCTTCTCGAGGGCCCTGGCGAGGACGTCCGCGGCCGGCTGCATCATGGGGGAGTGGAAGGCGCCGGCCACGTCAAGCTTCATGGCCCGCTTGGCGCCCCGGGCCTTGGCGGCACCTTCCGCATCGGCAATCTGCTCCGCGGTGCCTGAGAGCACGACTTGGTCAGGACTGTTGTAGTTGGCGCCCAGCGCACCGGAGTCCCGGCAAATCTCCTCGATCGCCCCAGCCTCTAACCCCACCACCGCGAGCATGGCCCCGGGATGGCGCGCCGCGCACTCGGCCATCGCCTCGCCCCGCGCGCGCACCAGGTAGCAGCCGTCCTCGAAGCTGAAGGCCTGCGCCACGGCCAGCGCCGTCAGCTCGCCAAGACTGAGCCCAGCCGCGGCCAGCGGCTGCACCGAGCTGGGCATGAGGCGCCGAAAGGCGACGAAGGCGGCGAGCGACGTGGCGAAGAGGGCCGGTTGGCAGGTTTCGGTCTTGGTCAAGGCCTCTGGCGGCCCCTCGAAGCACAAGGCGGCGACATCAAACCCGAAGGCCTTGTTCGCGCGGCGGTAGAGGTCCTTGGATTCCTCGAAGCGGTCATAGAAGGCCTTGCCCATTCCGACCGCTTGCGCGCCCTGGCCGGGTAGGAGGAAGACCAGGCCCCGCGCCATCACCACTCGAGGGCGATGGAGCCCCAGGTCATGCCGGCCCCGAACGCGACCATGACGACCCGGTCGCCCGTGTTGATGCGGCCTGCCTTGACCGCCTCATAGAGGGCCATGAGGTTGGAGGCGGCCGACGTGTTGCCGTAGCGCTGGAGGTTCTCGAAGACCTTCTCCATGGGCACGTCCGCGAACTTGGCGACGGACTCGATGATGCGGTGATTGGCCTGGTGCGGGATGAAGCAGTTGACCTGCTCCGGCGTCAGCCCGGCGTCCGCCATGACGCGCTTGACTGACTCGGCCATGCGCCGCACGGCCATCTTGAACACCTCCGCGCCGTTCATGCGCAAGAAGTGCAACCGCTGGTCCACGGACTCGTGGGAGGGCGGGTGCTTCGAGCCGCCGCCGGCCATGTAGAGCAACTCCGCCGCGCTGCCGTCCGTGCGCATGTCCGTCGCCAGGATCCCGCCGCGCTCGACCGGCGCCATGACGCATGCCCCGGCCCCGTCGCCGAAGAGGATGCAGGTTGAGCGGTCGGTCCAATCAATGAAGCCGGAGAGCACCTCCGCGCCAATGACGAGCGCGTTGCGGTAGCGGCCGGTGGCCAGGTACTGCTGGGCGGTCACCATCGCGAAGACCGACCCGGAGCAGGCGGCGGAGAGATCGAAGCAGACGGCGTTCGCGGCTCCCAGCCGCTGCTGGACGAGGCAGGAGGCGGAGGGAAAGAGCATATCCGGGGTCGTGGTGGCCACGATGAGCAGGTCGAGATCCTGCGGCTTGAGCCCGGCTTGACCGAGGGCCTCGCGGCCCGCCTCCGTGGCCAGGTCGCTCGTGGTGGTGCCGGGCTCGGCGATGCGGCGCTCCTGGATGCCGGTGCGTGTGCGGATCCACTCATCGGTCGTGTCCACCATCTTCTCCAGGTCGGCGTTGGTGAGGACCTTGCTGGGGACGCACATCCCTAAGCCGAGGAGACCGATGCGGGAACCAGGGGGCTGACGGGCCCCGGCTGGAGGGCCGCCGGCGCCGGGGCGGGCACTCATGCCTGGAGGGTCTTGATGCGGTCGTTGTAGGTCGCGATCGTCTCGGTCATCGTCTTCGTCAAATCATGGCTGACCGACTCGTAGGCGACCCGGATGGCATTTTTGATCGCCTTGGCACTCGAGGCGCCATGGGCGATGATCGACACGCCGTCTACACCGAGCAGCGGCGCACCGCCGTGCTCGGCGTAGTCCACTTCCTGGCGCAGTTCACGGAAGGCGTCGAGGGCGAGCCATGCCCCGAGGCGGGTGATCCAACTCTTGGCCAGCGAGCGTTTGAGCAGGACGTTGATGGCCTTGGCCAGGCTCTCGGCGGTCTTGAGGGCGACGTTGCCGGCGAAGCCGTCGCAGACGATCACATTGACCTCGCCCGAGAAGATGTCGTGACCCTCGACGTTGCCGACGAAGTTGACGCCGGAGCCCTCGATGAGCTCGTGTGTCTCCTTGATGAAGTCGGTGCCCTTGCTCTCCTCTTCCCCGACGTTCAGCAACCCGACCGTCGGCCGCGGCTTGCGGAGGACCTGCCGGACGTACACCTCCCCCATGAGGGCATAGTGCACCAGGTGGAGGGGCTTGGGGTCGATGTTCGCTCCGACGTCAATCACGAGCGTATCGCCCTTGACCCCCGGCAGGAGGATCGCGATGCCCGGCCGTTCGACCCCGGGCAGGAGGCCGACGAAGAGCGTGCTGGCCGCCACCACCGCGCCGGTATTGCCGGCGGAGACGAAGGCGTCGGCCTTGCCCTCCTTCATGAGGGTCACGCCGACGTTAACGGAGGAGTCTTTCTTCTTGCGGACGCTGGTCGCCGGCGACTCGTCCATGCCGACAACCTCGGAGGCGTGGTGGACGGTGAGGTTGGCGGGCCGCCTCGCGTAGCGGGCCAGCTGCTCCTCGACCACCGTCTGGGGGCCCACGAGGATGATCTCCGCGCTGAGCTCGCGGGCGGCGCGGACCGCCCCCGCGACAATCGGGGCCGGCGCGTCATCGCCTCCCATGGCATCAAGTGCGATTCGCATGCTGGACCCTCGCGGGTGCCGCAGCCCTTACGCGGCCGAGGCCGCCTTCTTCGCGCGCTGCTCGCGGACGACCACCACCTGCCGGCCGCGATAGAACCCGCAGCCCGGACAGACGCGGTGGGGACGCATCGCCTTCGCGCACTGCGGACAGCGCGTCAGCGAGCCGAGCGTCAAGCGCCAGTTGGCCCGGCGCTTGTCCCGCCGTCCGCGGCTGAACTTCCGCTTGGGAAGGGCCATGCTGCCTCTCGCGTTAGGCGCCGCGAGGCGCCTCGTGCCCACACGTCGTCGTATTGCGGTCCGCCCCACAGACCCCGCAGAGCCCTTTGCAGGCCGGGCGGCACAGGGGCGTCATCGGATACGCCAGGATCACCTCCTGGCGGACGTCGTCGGTGATATCCACCACGGTGCCGGGCGCCACTTTGTACGTAAACACGCCCCTCGGGCTGACCATCGCCTCAAACTCAGTCAGACACCGGGCACAGGTGCACGTGAGCGGGCAACGGATCGCGGCCTGGACGACCATCTCCCTCGCTGAGACGGTGGCCAGCACGTCGGCTTCCAGTGGCCGGCGCGGGTGCACGTCCTCCCGCGCCATGTCGAGTTCGACGGGGTCGTACACCGCGCGCTCCCGCAAGCCGTCCTCCGGCACCTCGTTCACATGAATCTTCATGGCGTGATCCTCCTGCCGGGGCGCGGCCACCGCCTCACCCGCGGAGCCTGCGGCGCAGGGCCGCCGCGACGAACCCGGGCACGAAGGCCTCCAGATCGGCGCCGAGTTCGGCCACTTCCTTGATGAGCCGCGCGGATACGTACGAATGCTGCTCCGAGGGCATCATGAAGATCGTCTCAACGTCCGGCCGCAGTTTCCGGTTGGTGAGCGTCATTTGAAACTCATATTCGAAGTCCGACAGCATGCGCAGCCCGCGGATCATCACCGGGCAGCGCCGGCGCCGCGCGTAGTCCACCACCAGCCCCTCGAACGACTCGACCCGAATGCCTCCCATCGTGCCCACCGCCCGGCGCAGCAGGCTGACGCGCTCCTCGAGTGTGAAGAGGGGGCTCTTGTCGGGGTTATGGGCGACGGCCACGATCACCTCCGGGAAGATGCGGCGGGCACGGCGGATGATGTCGATGTGCCCGAAGGTGACCGGATCAAAGGTCCCGGGGTAGATGGCCCGTTTCGTCATGGGCGGTCACTCGATGGGCCTGCCGGGGTCTCCGGCCGACCATAAAAAGAGAGCACCGTATCGCCGTACCGGTGCTGTCGCTGCTGGCGCAACCCTCCAACTGCCTCGGGCAGCGCGGTTTGCACAGGGTGCTCAAGAACCGCGAGGCCAGCGGGTGCGAGGATAGCACACTCTCCGACGACGTTCAAGGCCTTTTCCGCCTCCGGGCCGGCGTAGGGTGGGTCGCAGAAGACCAGGTCGAACGGCGGCTCGGTCTCCGCCAGGGTGCGCAGGCCCTGCGCGGCCTCCAGGTGCAGGACCCGCCAGGCGTCCCGGTCCACGTCCGGGGCCAGCCCGGCGAGGTTGTCCCGGATAGCCACGACGGCGGCCGGGTCGGACTCGATGAAGGCGGCGTAGGCCGCACCCCGCGAGAGGGCCTCAAGCCCCAGCGCGCCGCTGCCGGCGAACACGTCCACCACGCGCGCGCCCTCGATGACGTGCTGGAGAATGTTGAACAGCGCCTGCCGCACCTTGGCCTCCGTCGCCCGCAGGCTCGGCGGCACCTCGAACCGCCGTCCCCGGAACCGGCCGCCGGTGAGCCGCCCCTGCTCCGGCCGCGGCGGCACCCGGCGCGAGGGCGTCATGCGGTGTGCCGGCGTCCCTCGACTCCGCTCGGGACGCCGTCCCGAGCTCGTGCCGAGGGACGGCGAGCTCCCAGCAACCGGCGGCGCAGGCCCGCGACGTCCTGTCCACTGAGGGCGGGATTCGCCTGGAGGAGCGCGAAGGCCTCGGTGCGGGCCTCGTCGAGCACGCCGCGGTCGCGCGCCAAGCTCGCGATGCGGAACCGCAGCCACCCGGACTGCTGCCGGCCCAAGAGCTCTCCGGGCCCGCGCAACTCCAAGTCTTGCTCGGCGATGGCGAAGCCATCCGTCGTGCCGACAAAGGCCTCGAGGCGCCGGCGGACGGCGTCCTCCTGGGCATCGCTGACCACCAGGCACTGCGCCGGGTCCGGCCCCCGGCCGATGCGCCCGCGGAGTTGGTGCAGCTGGGCGAGCCCGAACCGCTCCGGATGCTCGACGACCATGAGGGTTGCGTTGGACACGTCCAAGCCGACCTCGACGATCACCGTCGAGACCAGCAGGTGGAACTCCCGGCGCACAAAGGCCTGCATGATGCGGTCTTTCTCCTCCCCAGGCATCTGGCCGTGGAGCAGCCCCACGGCGAATTCGGGAAAGACCGCCTGCAGCCGCTTGGCCATCGCGGTGGCCCCCCGGACCGCTTCGCGTTCATCATCCTTCACGCGCGGGTACACGATATAGGCCTGGCGTCCGCGCGCCGCCTCGCGGCGGATCAGGCCGTACAGCTCCTCACGCTGGGTTTCGCGCAGCCAGCGGGTCGTGACCGGTTGGCGGCCAGGCGGCATCTCGGAGATTGTGGAGATCGCCAGGTCCCCGTAGAGTGACAGGGCCAGGGTCCGCGGGATGGGCGTCGCGGTCACGACCAGAACGTCCGGTTCCTGCGCCTTGCGGGCGAGCCGGGCGCGCTGCACCACGCCGAACTTGTGCTGTTCGTCGATGAGCACGAGGGCGAGGCGCTTGAACGCCACCCCGCGCTGAATGAGCGCGTGCGTGCCGACCACCACCTGGATTGTCCCATCGGCGATTCGGGCCGCCAGCCGGCGCCGCTCCGCCGCGGGTACACCCTGGGCCAGGAGTGCGGCGCTCACGCCGAGCGGTTCCAGGTAGTGGGCGATGGTCCGCCGGTGCTGCTCGGCCAGCAGTTCCGTCGGTGCCATCAGGGCCGCCTGATACCCGCTTTGCACCGCGACGGCCAACAGGGAGACCAAGACAATGGTCTTGCCGCAGCCGACATCGCCCTGCAGCAGCCGCGACATGGGGGCGGCTTGGGCCAGGTCGGCCAGCAGTTCGTCGAGGACCTGCGACTGGCTCGCGGTCAACGCGAAGGGCAGCGAGGCGCGGAGGCGCCGCGTGACCGGCCCGTCCAGCTGATACCGCTGGGGTTTGACTCTGGCCTGCGTGCGCACGCGCCGCTGGGCCAGCAGGGCCTGCAGCAGGAAGAGCTCGGCGAAGGCGAGCGACTCTCGCGCCCGCTCCAGGGCATCCCACGAGGGCGGGAAGTGGAGTGTGCGCACCGCCTCGTCCACGGAGGGCCAGCCGCGGGCGGCCCGGATTCGCGCCGGCAGGACATCGTCCAGCCGTCCGGCGGCTTGCTCGACGACGCCGGCCACGAGCCGACGCAGCCAGCGCTGCCCCACGCTGGCGGTCAGCGGGTACACGGGCACGATGCGGCCCAGGTGGAGCGCGGGGTCCTCATCCGCGTCAAGCCGCTCGAACTCTGGATGGATCATCTGGGGGCGCGCGGCCTCGCCGATCGTGCCGTAGAGGATCAGGTCGTCATCCTTGCGGATCTGCCGGGCGAGATACGGCATGTGGAACCAGAGGCAGGAGAGGACCCCGGTGCCATCGTCCACCGCCGCCTCGAAGATCGCCTGCCCACGCCGCGCGCGGCGCAGGCCGGCCGCCGCGACCCGCCCGCGCACCGTGGCGACGACCCCGGGGGCGAGGTCCTTGATCGCCAGCAGGCGGGTGCGGTCCTCATAGCGCCGCGGGGCAAAGTAGCAGGCATCCTCCACCGTGCGGAGTCCCAGGTGGGCCAGCGCGGCGGCCCGGGACGGCCCCACCCCCTTGCAGTAGCGCAGGGGCTGCTCGTCCGGCGGCGGCTGAGGGCCTCCCGCCCGGCCGGCGGTTTCACGGGGCGCCGCTGCCGCCGGACGCCTCGGCGTCGGGGGCACTTGAGTGGTCGTCATGGGGTGTGTATAATGGCGGCTCTCGTGGAGCAGCCCGGGAAAACTCCGGGCCATGTCTCGTCGTCCCTCGACTTCGCTCGGGACGACCCCTCGACAGCCTCTCGGCGACACCCCGAGCGAGGGATCCTCGGCATGGCTCGATACCCGAGTCGAGGGGTCGTCAACGACCCACAGGAGCCATCATGCGCGCGTGTGCCATCTGCGGGAAGCACCAGGCCATCGGGCGGGCGGTCACCCACCGCGGCATGTTGAAGAAGAAGGGCGGCGTCGGCCGCCGAACGGTCCGCACGAGCCTACGGCGCTTCCTGCCGAACCTGCAGCCCGCGACCGTGCTGCTCAACGGGCGCGTCCAACGCGTGCGCGTCTGCACGCGGTGCCTGCGCAACGGGCGTGTTGTTAAGGCGCCGGTGCGCTCGCGTCAACCAGCGTCAGCATAACCTCGCCCCGCGCCAGGCACGGCGCGGCCACCACGTCACACCGGCCCGCCGGTGCCTCTGCCAGCAGCCGTCCGCGCGCAGGCATCGTCAGATCTCCGTCGCGCACCCAGCCGGTCTGCATCGACCGCGCCTCCAGGACGACATCCCGGATCAGCACCGTGGGCCGCGCGTTGCCGCGCCCGAAGGGCGCAAAGCGCTCCACCTCACCCACCCAGCCGACTTCGACGTCCCGCAGGCGCACGGCGAGGTCCGCCGTGCGGCGCGGGGCGGCCAGCCCCTGCTGGAGGGCCGCCTGCGCCCGCGCATTGAGCGCCGCGCGCAGGCCCGCGAGGTGATCCTTCCGCACCATCAGCCCGCACGCTTGGGCGTGCCCGCCGAACTGGACCAGATGCTCCTGGCAGCCTTGCAAGGCGTCCAGCAGGTTGAACATCGGGACCGAGCGGCCTGACCCCACGCCCGCATCATCGCGCAGCGCGAGCGCGATGGCCGGACGGCCGTAGCGTTCCGCCAATTGCGAGGCCAGCGGCCCCATCAGGCCTTGGTGCCAGTCCGACCCGCTCACGACGAGCACGTACTCGTCACGGAAATGCAGCCGGTTGACCTGTTCGTGCGCCTCGTCCACATGCCGCCGGTGCAGGGCCCGCGTCCGCGCGTGATCCTCCGTCACACGGCGCATCCATGGTGACAGATCCTCCCCGTCCTCGCCGCGCAGCAGGTGCCACACCGCGGCCGCATCGCCCAGCCGCCCGCCGGCATTGAGCGGCGGAATGACCTTGCGCACGACCTGCTCCGTCGAGGGACCCGTCAGGCCGGCCGCCGCGCACAGCGCCCGCAGGCCGGGCCGTCGGCTCCCGCCGATGCGGGGCAGGCCCTCGGCGACCAGGATCCGCGTGTCGCCCGTCAGCGGCGAGCAATCCGCGAGCACCCCCAGCGCCGCCAGATCGAGGAGGCCGGCGAGTCGCTCGCCGTCCTCTTCAAGGAGGGCTTGCGCGACCTTGAAGGCGAGTCCGGCACTCGAGAGCTCACGGCCAGGCCCGTCGCCCGCATACGGATTGACCAGGGCGTGCGGTGCCGCACTGGGAGCGATCGGCACGTGGTGGTCCACGATGATCGTGTCGATGCCGGCTGCCGCGAGGGTGCGGACCGCCTCGGGCTGGTTCGTGCCGCAGTCCACGAGCATGACCAGCCGCACGGCCGAGTGCGCGAGTTGGCGCACGCGGGCCATGGGCAGGCCGTAGCCGTCCGCGATGCGGTTCGAGTGGACCGACCGCACCGCGCCGCCCAGCGCGCGCAGCGTCTCCTCCAAAATCGCGGCGGCCGTGAGGCCGTCCACGTCGGAGTCAGAGAAAATGAGGATGGGCTCGCGCGCCCGCAGGGCGGCCCGGAGGCGTACCACCGCCCGGGCCATGTCCGGCAGGGCCAGTGGATCCATGAGGGCGTGCAGACTGGGGGCGAGGAACTGCTGCGCGGCCTCGGGGGTGTCGAGGCCGCGGTTGAGGAGGCACTGCGCGGTCAGCCGGTGCACGCCCAGCGCCCGGGCCAGCATCCGGGCTGCTGCTGGGGCCGCTGCTGCAATCTGCCAGATCGCGCGCATGGACCGCCGCTGGAGACCTTACGCCCTCCGCGGCTCGAAGAGCCGCCGCCACGTGATGACGAGCGCCGAGGCGATATACACCGTCGAGTAGACGCCGGAGACGAAGCCGATGAGCAGACACAAGGAGAAGTCCCGCAGCACTTCCCCGCCGGCGAAGAACAGGATCACCACGGTGAGGATGACCGTCAGCGACGTCAACAGCGTGCGGGAGAGGGTCTCGTTCACGCTGAGGTTGATGACATCGAGCAGCGGCAGCTTGCGGTGCAGGCGCAGGTTCTCGCGGACCCGATCGTAGATGACGATGGTGTCATTGACCGAGAACCCAGCGATCGTCAGGAGCGCGGCCACAATGATCAGGTCAATCTGCCGGCCCAAGAGGCATAGCACCCCCGCAGCGACGATGACATCGTGGATCAGCGCGATCACCGCGGCCAGGCCGAAGTCGACGTGTCGGAACCGGAACGCCACATAGACCAGGATCCCCACCATGGACCAGAGGATCGCGAACCAGGCCTTTTGGCGCAGAATGGCTCCGACCGTCGGTCCGACCCGCTCGACGCGCACCAATTCCGGCGGGCCAGCCGCGGAGTGGTCGGCGGTCAGCGCCTCCCGCGTCAGCGCCAGCGTCTGCTGGACCTCCGTCTCGGTCTGCCCCGGAGTGCGGATGAGCCATTCGGCAGGACCGCCAAACTGCTGGATGACGGCGTCTCCCAGCCCCACCTTCCCCATGGTCGCGCGCAGCGCATCCGCAGCTACCGGCTCCGCGAGCCGGTACTCCTGCAGCAGGCCTCCGGTGAAATCGATGCCGTAGCGGGCCTCCCCACGCGAGACAAACGCCGCCACTCCCGCGGCAATGACGAGTGCTGAGAGCACATAGCAGAGCCTGCGTTTGGCGATGAAATCGATCTTCGTCGCCCCGATGGCCTGCAGCATCGGCAGTCTCTTGAGCAGCCCTTGGCTGAGGAGCCATTCGAAGATCAGCCGGGTGACGAAGATCGCCGTGAACATGCTGGCGGAGATCCCGATGCCGAGCGTCGTGGCGAACCCCCGGATGGGGCCGGTTCCGAACCAGTACAGGAAGAAGGCCGCAAACAAGGTCGTCACATTCGAGTCCAGAATCGCCGAGAAGGCCTTGTCGTAGCCCGCGCTCAGCGCCAGGCTCAGCGGCCGTCCGGTCCGCACCTCCTCCCGGATGCGCTCGTAGATGAGCACGTTGGCATCGACCGCCATGCCGAGCGTCAGTAGGATGCCCGCGATGCCCGGCAGGGTCAAGGTCGCGCTGAGATATCCGAGGCCACCCAGGACGAGGAGCAGATTCAGGACGAGGGCGGTGACGGCGATCACGCCGGCGAGCAGATAGTAGACGATCATGAAGACGACGACCAGCGCACCGCCGACTGCCGTGGCGAGGACGCCGGAGCGGATGGAATCCCGCCCGAGGCTTGGGCCGACGGTGCGCTCCTCCTCGATGGCGATCGGCGCAGGCAACGCACCGGCCCGCAGCACAATGGCCAGGTCGTGGGCCTCCGCGCGGGTGAACTGCCCTGTGATGCGCCCCGCGTCCGTAATGCGGCTCTGGATCACCGGGGCCGATTGCACGATCCCGTCCAGGACGATGGCCAGGCGGCGGTTGAGGTTGGATCCGGTGAGCCGCCCGAACGTGCGGGCCCCGTCGCGCGTCATGCGGAAACTGACTTCCGGCAGTCCCAAGTCGCCCGGCTCCACCCAGGCGTCCGCCAGGATGCCGCCAGTGAGGCGATCCGCCTCCTCCAGCAGGAGTGGATCGCCGGTCTCATCGTAGGCGAGCGTATGGCCCTCCGGCACGGTCCCGTCCAGGGCGCGCTCCAGCAGGCGCTGGCTGTCCGCGACAAGTTTGAATTCGAGGAGGGCCGTCTGCCCGATGAGCTTGAGGGCCCGCTCCCGATCGGTGATGCCGGGCAGCTGCACCAGGATGTGGTCGGTGCCCTGGCGCTGGATGAGCGGCTCACGCACGCCGAACTGGTCAATGCGGTTGCGGATGATCTCGAGCGCCACCCCTGTCACGTCCTGCTTGAGCGCCTCCGGCGGCAGGTTGGTGGTGTCGACCTTGAGGATGAGGTGCATCCCGCCCTGCAGGTCGAGTCCGAGGTTGATCCGTTCCGAGAGCGGGAAGGCGAACCAGACGGCGAGGCCGACGACGACCGCCACGAGCGGGATTTTCCAGCGGAAGCTGGAGGGCATCAGCCGGTCGTCTCCCCGCCCTGGGCGCGCTTCACGAGCCGTGTCACCGCCGAGCGCTCGACATCCACGCGGACGTTTTCATCCAGGCGCAGGGTGACCCGGTCCGGCTTGACGTTCACGACGGTGCCGAACAGCCCCCCCGTCGTGACCACTTCGTCGTGCTTCTTGAGCTGCTTGAGCATCTGGTCGTGCTCCTTCCGCGCCTTGGCCTGCGGACGGAACACCAGCACATAGAAGATCAAGAACATGACCGCGATCGGGAAGAGCATCGCGAACGGTCCTGGGGCGGCAGCACCTGGCTCGGGCATTACGGACCTCCTCGCGCCACGTCAATCGGTTCGGTCGTCAGGCGGGCAATGTCCGCCAGCGTTGCTCCGGGGTAGTAGTAGGCGAGGATTTGCGCGGCGGTCCAGCCGCGTCGGGCCAGCTCGGCCGCGCCCCACTGGCACAGGCCGACGCCGTGCCCCCAGCCATGGCCCTGGACGACGAAGGCGTCCGCCAGCGGGACGATCGTGAGCAGCGGGCTGCGGATGGTCTCAAAGCCAAACACCGATCGGAACTCGTAGCCGCTCAGGGTCAGGGTCCGGTCTCCGATGATGGCGATCTGCTCGGCGCGTCCCGAGGGCGTGCGCTTTACGACGCGCATGCCGCGCACCGGACCCACCGGCCCGAACCGGCTCTGGCGGAGCGCCCAGTTCACGTCCGCCCTGGTGAGCCGCCGCTGCCAGCTGAAGAAGGGCGAGGCCTGGCAGAACGTGCACTCGATGTTGCCCCGCAACGGCCGCACCTCGAATGTCCCCATCGCCAGGCCGTGCTCGGTCCGACCGCCGCACGTCGAGTGGTAGAAGGTCGGGAAGAGCCGGGATCCCTCCAGCACGATCCAGCCGGCGGTCGCCGCGACCGCTCGGTCCGTGGCGTCCTTCTCCGCAGCGTGGCCGCCGTAGTCCTGCGACATGACGTCGCCGCTTACGTCGTAGGCCTGCTGCTCCTTCGTGAAGCGCTGGTACACGGCGTATGTGCGCGCCGCCACGGCGATAGCCTTGAGCGCCTCCTCCGGCCAGTAGTCGGGGGCTTCCTTACTGAGCACCCCGCGCAGGTAATCTTCCAGCGCCACGTGGTTGATGACGAGGAGTCGCCCGTCGTCTTGCCGAACGATTTCGAGGCGACCCCGCAGCCGACTGCCATTGACGTCGATCGAGGCCTCGCGGCCCGGTTCGAGCCGCACCCCGGCCACCGGCAAGACCTCGTCGCCGAAGCGCAGCCCCCCATCGCCGGCCCGCACGGCGGTCTGGCGCAGCCGGCGGCCCTCCTGTAGCGGCTGACCGCTCTGCGCGTCACTCATGGTCCAGCGCCCGTGCACTTCGACCAGGACTTCCGGCCCGTCCCGCACGACCGCGACCCGGATCGACTCCGGGTTCGGCTGGGCGGCCACGGACACCGGCCCTGCGGCGAGTGCGAGCAGGCACGCCACGACGCGGCGCATCACCGACGCCACTGCCCTACTACCCATAACACGGCGCTCAGCACCAGACTGATGAGGATCGAACTCGTGATCGGCACGTACACCGAGAATCCCTCGCGGCGGATGGCGAGATCCCCTGGCAGCCGGCCGAGCCAGGGGATCTTCGGCCCAGCGAGCACCAGGAGCCCAACGAGAGCCAGGAGAACCCCGGCGATGATGAGGGCGCGACCGAGGGAGGAGAGGTCCGACATGCCTCACGCGGCCGCGAAGAGCTCCAGGGGTTTGGCTTTGAGATCGGCAAAATGCTGGTAGGCCAGCCGGGTCGCCTTGCGCCCGCGTGCGGTGCGCTTGAGGAGCCCGGCCGCGAGCAGGAACGGCTCCACCACGTCCACGATGGTATCCGGTTCCTCGTTCAGCGAGGCCGCCAGCGCGTCGATCCCGACGGGCCCGCCGCTGAAGTGCTCGATCACGGTCTTCAGCACCTTCCGGTCGATGGCATCGAGCCCGAACGCGTCCACACCCTGCGCCGAGAGCGCCGCCTCCGCCACCGCCTGCGAAATCCTCCCGCCGGCTTTCACCTGCGCATAGTCCCGCACGCGCCGTAGGAGCCGGTTGGCGATTCGCGGGGTGCCCCGTGCGCGCTGGGCAATGGTGCGCGCGGCCTCGGCCTCGAGGGCCACACTCAGGATCTTCGCCGAGCGGTTGACGATCTCCCGCAGGTCCTCCGGCGCATAGAAGTCGAGGTGATAGGCCATGCCGAAGCGGCTGCGGAGCGGATTGGAGAGCAGCCCGGAGCGTGTCGTCGCGCCGATCAGCGTGAAGCGTTTGAGCCGAAACTTGATCGTCTTGGCATAGGGGCCCTTGTCGATGACGAAATCGATCTCGAAGGACTCCATGGCCGGGTAGAGGAACTCCTCGACGATCTTCGAGAGCCGGTGAATCTCGTCAATGAAGAAGACGTCCCCCTCGCCGAGGTTCGTCAGAATGCCGATGAGGTCGCCGGCCCGCTCGATCGCCGGCCCGCTGGTGGCCGTGATCTTGGCCGCCATCTCCTGCGCGACGATGTGGGCGATGCTGGTCTTGCCCAGGCCGGGCGGGCCGGCCAGCAGGACATGCTCCAGCGGCTCCTTGCGCCGGCGCGCCGCCTGGATGGCCACGCCGAGGTTCTCGACGACCTGCCGCTGGCCCACGAACTCATCGAACCGCTTGGGCCGCAGACTCAGGTTCAGGATGCGGTCGTCGTCGGTGTCCTGGGAGGGTAGCAGGGGGATCGCGCCGGCGCGCGGCGCGGTCTTCGGCGAGGCCAAGCGCCTGGCGTGCGCGGCGGCTACGTCTTCCCGCATGGCTAGGCTGGCTCCCCGACCAGCCGCTGCTGGCGATAGACCTCGTTGAGGAGATCTTCCGCGGTCTTGACCTTGGGGTTGCGCTCGAGTGCGGCGCGCACCATCTGCTTCGCTTCGGCCTTCTTGTACTCCAGCTGGAGCAAGACCGCCAGCGCCTCATCTTCCAGGGCGCTCGTGGACGGCTCCGGCGGCGCGTGCGCCTCGCCGCGCGTCTGGATGAGCCCGAACTTGCCGACCTTGCCCTGCAGTTTCGCGACGATCTCGCGCGCGCGCTGCTCGCCGATGCCTGGCAACGACCGGAGGAGGCCCAGATCCCCCTCGTCAATCGCCTGCGCGATGATGGGGATGGGCTGGGTCAAGGCCCGCAGGGCGGCCTTCGGCCCGATGCCGGCCACGCTGATGAAGCGCTCGAAGAACTCCCGCTCGATTTCGTTCAGGAACCCGACGAGCACCGGGATCCCCCGCCCCACATCGAGCTGCTGGTAGTGAAACGTGACCAGTTCGAGGTCGCCGGCGGACTCGGCGCGCTCCTGAATGGCGCGCAACACCGAGGGGGGAATGAGGATCTCGTACGAGATGCCGGCCACCTCCAGCAGCAGGGAGTGCTCCCCCACCTCGCGGATGGCGCCCCGCATGCGCGAGATCATCCGGTGGTCCCCGCCGGCAGTCGATCCCGCTGCGTTTGCATGTGCACGTGCGCGATGGCCAGCGCCAGCGCGTCGGTCGCGTCGGCGGAGAGTGAGGCCTCCACGCGGCCGAGCCAGTGCTCGACCATCCGCGCGACCTGCCCCTTGGAGGCGTTGCCGGTGCCGGCCAGGGCCTTCTTGATCCGCGCCGGCGCGTGCTCGGCGACGGGCACGCCCTGCGCCTGCGCGGCCAGGCACGCGGCGCCCCGCGCATGCGCCATCAGCGCGGCTGTGGCCTGGTAGCGCTCGTGCGTAAACACCGTCTCGAGCACCATCGTATGCGGCCGATGCCGTCCGATCACGTCGGCCAGACCCGCCCGCAGCACCTCGAGCCGTTCCGGGAGCGGGCGCCCGCGCGGCGGGCGGATGTCTCCAGCCGTCACCAGCCGGAGTCGTCCGTCCTCGACGGTGATGACGCCATAGCCGGTCGCGTTCAGGCCCGGGTCCACGCCGAGGATGACCATCTAGCCGGCCGCCTGCGCTTCCAGGATCGCATCCGGGATGTCGAAATTCGCGTAGACGTGCTGCGTGTCGTCGTGGTCTTCGAGGGCGTCGAGCAACCCGAGGAGCGCCTTTGCTTGCACCGGATCCTCGACGCGCACCGTCGTCGTCGGCACCAGGCTCAGCTCCGCGCTCTCCCAGCGGATCGTCGCCCGCCCCAGCGCCTGCTTCACCGGCTCGAAGGCGTGCGGATCCGTCGTAATGACGGCTTGGGCGCCGTCCACCTTCAGGTCCTCCGCCCCGGCTTCAAGCGCGACGTCCATGAGACGCTCTTCACCGGTGAGCCGCGCGTCGAGCGTGATGAGGCCCTTCTTGTGGAAGAGCCAGGAGACGCTGCCTGCGCCGGCGGAGCTGCCGCCGTGGTTGGTCAGCACGCTGCGGATTTCCGCGGAGGTGCGGTTCTTGTTATCCGTGAGCAGCTCGATGAGAATGGCGACGCCGCCCGGCCCATAGGCCTCGATCACCATTTCCTCAAAGGCTTGGCCCGGGAGATCCCCGGTGCCGCGCTTGATGGCGGTATCGAGCTTATCCTTGGGGAGGTTGACCTCTTTGGCCTTCGCGATGGCCAGGCGCAGGCGGGGGTTGGCCTCCGGGCTGCCACCGCCCAGGCGGGCGGCTGCCGTGATCTCTCGGATAACCTTGGAGAATGCCTTGCCGCGCTGGGCATCCACGATGGCCTTCTTATGCTTGATGCCTGCCCACTTGGAGTGACCTGCCATCGCCCACCGGTAGAGACAGAAACTCCGTCGGAGAATGGCGGTAGTATAACACCGGCAGAGAGTTACTGCAAAGGCGGGAGGGCGCGCCGCGGCCGCGGGGCTCGGCGGATCAGTCTTCGCAGCCCGGGTGGGTCGCGTCGCCGCAGTCTTGCCAGACCGTGCCCACGGTCACGTGGATGTTGGGCGTGCCGGGCGGCAAGGCCTGCAGCCCGCCGAGAAACGAGGTGTCGAACACCCAGATGCGCTGCGGAGGACTGTACGCCCCGAGGCTACCGCAGCAGGCCAGGGCGGACGAGGCCAGATCGCTGTCCCAGGGGCTGATTTCCGAGCCGACGAAGGTGAACGTCTGCCCGCTCCAGTCTTCGAGGAAGCGGATGAGATGCTCGCTGGCCACGCCGTGGTCCAGGAAGGGGTAGTCCCCTGCCAGGGCCGCCTCCTCCACCTGCCAGGCACGTCCAGCCATGAGGGCCGCATTCACGGTGGTGGATGTCGCGTCACGGTTGCCGGTGACTTGAGTGCTGTCGGCGTCCGTCCAGGCGTTGGAGAGCACCGTGACCGCATCGGCGGCCACCGACGCGGGCTGCTTGGTCTGCGTGTTGAAGTCTCCCTGGATGTACAGCGGCTTGTTGGTCGCCACCGAGAGGCCGCCCGCGGGGAGCTGCTCGCCGTTGACCAGCCGCACGCCGGCACTGCCGCAGCCGAGCTGGTTGGCGTCCACGTACACGATGCGATTCGCCGGCGCCGCCACACTGAGGACGCCGACATCAATCTGCGTGACGCTCATATTCTGCCCTTCCCGGGCGTCGAAGAAGGTCGCGCAGCTCACCGTCCCGGCCGGCAGGACCACCGGAGCGCCGGACGCGTCCACGGCGCTGCCCGTGTTCGTGATCCGCAGGCCCGCGCGGTGGTAGTAGCGCACCCCAATCAACTCCGGCGGGTCGGCGGCCGTGCCCGGACGGATCACCTCGATCGGGTCAATCGGCTGCCCGCTCGCGTCCAGGGGCAGCGGGAGCTGGATCGGCGCGGCGTGCGCCTGCACGCGCCCGTCCCAGCGGGCCACCGACTCCGTCTCCCAGTTGGCGTCGGTGCTCTCGAGCCATTCGCCCCCCACCTGCATGTGTTGAAAGTCGCCGTCCGCGTCTGCGATCCGCACGAACCCATTGCGCGGCTCCAGATGGACGAAGTGCTCGGCCGTCGTCACCGTCCCATCGATGGTCAGGCCGCTCGCGGGCCCCAGCCCGATAGAGCCGTTGGCGTGGATCGGGCCGTTGATGAGCGCCAGGGGCCCGGGCCTGAAGGTCCAGTCGTTCCAGTCGAACACGGCGAACTGGTAGATCGGGATCAGATGGAAGGTCACGACCTGCACGAGGCGGGTCGCCGGGCCGCGGGAACTCGCAATGTCCGCGACAATACGGACGTCCTGGGCGAGCGCGGTCATGCCCTGGAACCGCGCCAGCCCCTCGATCGCGGGGTTCACCGGGCCTTCGTCCGGCTGGCCGACGTACGAGACGGCGAATCGCTGGACGCTCAGCGCGCCGACAGGGGTGCCGGGAAGGACGGGAGGCGCGATGGCCTGCAGCACCGCCGGGTACTGTCCGGCCGCGGTGACCTGCCGCTTGACCTCCGCGATGGCGTGGTCCACCAGGGATTCGGCTGCATGGAACGTGCGCTGCTTCTCGATGTAGGCGTGCACCGCCAGGATCTCGGCGGCGGCCTGGGTCATGCTGACCGTGACGTGGGTCAGCACGGCCGCGACAAAGAACATCGCCCAGAGGAGCACGTACCCGCGTTGTGCCTGCATTTGCGTGGGCATCGTGGCCATAAAAAAGCCGAACCGTTCGGTTCGGCAGCCTGGCGGCCCCGCGGTGTGGCAGGGCCCATGGCGTTCCGGCCCCGGATTGCTCCGCCCCGCCTCGGGCAAGGCGGCAGGGCCTGCCGGTGCTCCGGCAGGGGTGTGGCGTTTCGACCTGTCTGAAGTATACCCCACGTATCTGGCCGTCCGCAAAGTAGTTAGCCCGTCGGCCAGTTGCCGACGTGGGAGCCTTCCGATATACTGAGACCCCCATGAGCCAGACCCTCTTCGAGAAAATTTGGGCCCGCCACGTCGTGGAAACGCTCCCCGATGGCACGGCCTTGCTCTACATTGATCGTCACCTCGTGCACGAGGTCACGAGTCCCCAGGCCTTTGAAGGCCTGCGGCTGGCCGGCCGGAGGGTCCGCCGCCCGGACCTCACCTTCGCCACCATGGACCACAACGTGCCGACGGATGACCGGCAGGTCATCCGTGATCCGATCTCTGCCGCCCAGATCGAGGCATTGGCGCGCAACTGCCGCGAGTTCGGCATCACGCTCTACGATCTGCACAGCGACCGCCAGGGCATCGTGCACATCATCGGGCCCGAGTTAGGGTTAACGCTCCCTGGGACCACCGTCGTGTGCGGCGACTCACACACCTCCACGCACGGGGCGTTCGGCACGCTCGCCTTCGGCATCGGCACCTCCGAGGTCGAGCACGTCCTCGCCACGCAGTGCCTGCCGCAGCGCCGACCCAAAACGTTCAAGGTGGAGTTTGCGAACCGCCCGAAGCACCCGGTGAGTGCCAAGGACCTTATCCTGAAGCTGATCGGCACGATCGGTACGGCCGGCGGGACGGGTTACGTCCTGGAGTACGCTGGAGAGGCTATCCGCGCCCTGTCGATGGAAGGCCGGATGACCATCTGCAACATGAGCATCGAGGCCGGCGCACGGGCCGGCCTGGTGGCCCCCGACGAGACAACGTTCCAGTACCTGGCGGCGCGGCCGCGGCCGTTCGCGCCCCAGGGCGCGGTGTTCGACCAGGCAGTCGCGTCCTGGAAGCGTCTGTCGTCGGAGCCGGATGCGCAGTTCGACCGGAGCCTCACGATCGACGCGGCCCAGGTGGCGCCGCAGGTGACCTGGGGCACGAACCCCGGCATGGTCGTCGATGTCACCGGCCGGGTGCCCGAGCCGGGCAGCGTACCAGGCTACGGCCGCGCCGACGTCGAGCAGGCCCTGGCCTACATGGGGCTGACGCCGGGCACCCCGATGACGTCGGTCAAGGTGGACACCGTGTTCATCGGGAGCTGCACGAACGCGCGCATCGAGGATCTGCGTATCGCCGCTGGAGTGTTGAAGGGCCGGAAGGTCGCGCCGGGAGTGCGCGTGCTCGTGGTCCCCGGCTCCCAGCAGGTCCGCGCGCAGGCGGAGGCTGAGCGGCTCGACGCGGTCTTCCAGGAGGCGGGCTGTGACTGGCGCCAGTCCGGGTGCAGCATGTGCCTGGGCATGAACCCGGACCAACTGAAGCCCGGCGAGCGGTGCGCGTCGACGTCGAACCGCAACTTCGAAGGCCGCCAGGGCAAGGGCGGCCGCACGCACCTGGTCAGCCCGGAGATGGCCGCCGCGGCCGCCGTGGCGGGACACTTCGTGGACGTGCGCACCTGGGCCGCCAATTGATGGATGCCTTCCGCTCGCACCGCGGCACATTGGCCACGCTGAACCGCGCGAATGTGGACACCGACCAGATCATTCCGAAGCAGTTCCTGAAGTCCATCGCGCGCACCGGCTTCGGGCCGCATTTGTTTCACGACTGGCGGTATCGCGCCGATGGGTCGCCCAACCCCGAGTTCCCCTTGAATGCCGAGCGATATCGGGGAGCGTCCATCCTGGTGGCCAGAAACAACTTTGGGTGCGGCTCAAGCCGCGAACACGCGGTGTGGGCGGTCCTGCAGGATGGCTTCCGGGTCGTCCTCGCGCCCTGGGAAGAGCGCGGGGGCGTGCGTGTGCCGGCGTTCGCCGACATCTTCCGTTCGAATGCCGGCAAGAACGCGCTCCTGACCGTTGAGCTCTCCGCGCCGGAAATCGAGGAGATCTTTCAGTTGGTGGACCGCTTCCCCGGTCTGGAAGCCACGGTGGATCTGGATCACCAGCGGGTCACCGTGCACTTACCGGAGGAAGTCTCGTTCCACTTCGAGATTGAGCCCGCAGTGAAGGAGCGCCTGATCCACGGGCTCGATGACATCGGCCTGACCCTGAAACGCGACGCCGCTATCGCGGCCTTCGAAGCGCGGCACGACCCGCAACTTGCGAGGGCCACCACCCGCTAGCGCGGCGCGGACGCCGCCGGCTCGTCCGCCGCCGGCGGGCTGGCCTGTTGCGTGTGGAACCATGGTCTCAGGCCCCCCAGGGCCGCGCGATCCCGCGCGGCGTCGTACCGGGCGACGCTCACCGCGCCCCACGCCAGCAGCGCGACCGCCCCGGCGAGCAGTCCGGCGAGGACCGCCGCACCGCGCACCAGATACAGCGCGGCCCACCAGCCCCCGGTTGTGAGCAGGAACACCGGAAGGACGAGGCCATCGCTCCACGCGCGCGGCACCAAGAAGGTCGCGCACGCCAGCCCGAGCACACTGCCTGCGGCGCCTGAGGCCACCGCCCGCCAATCACGCCGGCCCGGCATGCCCGTTCCCAGCCGGCGAGGCCAGCACGTGGATCCAGCGCCCTTCCCGCCCGTCGTGCGCGACCACCCGCAGATCGTCGATCGTCCAACCCCTCAGGAGCCGCACGACTTCCGGCTTCGTAAAGCCGGCGCAATACCGGTCTGGAATCCAGTCGTTCACGAGGTAGTTCTTGCGGCGTCCCCAGGCTAGTGAGAGTCCCAAGATCCCCGCCAGCCGGAGCGCCTGGCGCAGTTTGCTCAGTTCGGTGGCCAGGAGGCCTGGGGGCAGGTGGAAGAGCGAGGCGTTCGCCCAAATGCCGTCGTAGACGCCGGAGGGCGCCCAGGCGGCGAAGCGCTGCAGGGTCACCGGCACGTCCGGGTTGCGGCGCCGGGCTTCCCGGACGAAGGCCGGCGTGCCATCAAGGCCCTCGACCCTGAAGCCCCGGCAGTGCAGCCACGTCAGGTCTGTGCCAATTCCACAGCCGTAGTCGAGGATGCGCGCACCCCGTGGGAGCCGGCGCGCGAACGCCTGGAGGAAGTGCGAGGGGCGCCGCCAAGAGGCCCAACTCGTGATGGCGCGCCGGGCGTGCCGTTCGTACGCAGCGAGCGTGCGATCCGCCGCCTCCGCAAGGGGCTCCATGACCCCGCGAGGACACGCGGTGGGCGGGGCGACGCGCCTAGCGAGACGGCGGGGCCGGAGGAGCCGGGGCCTGCCACGACCGCTCGAAGCCCGTTCCCCACTTCCCCATGGGGCAGCCGCTCCAGGACGTGGCGCTCACCAGCGCGGACAGCAGACTTCCCAAGATGATGAGGCTCCCCAAGAGCAGTCCAACGTGCTTGACCTGCCCCTTGTGCAGCAGGGCGCGCTCAATGACCCAGTAGCCTGCGGCCGAGGCCAGCAGGAGGATCCCAATTCCATGCATCGTCTACCTCCCGTGTCGTCCCGACGCTACGCCGATGGTGCCGAGCCCTGCGGGGGGATGTTCGTCTTCTGACGCTGGAAGTCGCCGAACGCCCACCCCTCAACGAGTAGGCCGACGACCAGCGCCGTCACCGCAACCAGAATCGCGAACACTTCCGCCATGCGTTGGCTGCCTCCGTGTTGCCCAGCATTTTCGCACATTCGCCGGCGGTTCGCCAGCCGGCTGGTCAACACAAACGGCCGCCAGCAACAGCTGGCGGCCGTCAGCCTGGCCCGCGCCGGGACTACCAGTCGGACTCGTTGTGGCGGACGCGCGATCGCCCGGTCTTGATGCGGATCCGGCCGAGCGCCTCCCGCACCCCCTCGAAGGTATAGGGCTTCTGGAGATACTCCAGGCCGTCTTGCCGGAGTGCTTGCTCCAAATCCGGGGTGATCGAGAAGGCGGTCATGAACACCACTTGCGGCATCGGCAGGCGGACAGTCATCTGGCGGTAGGCGGTCACCCCGTCCAGGCGCGGCATGCGCACATCCAGGAAGATGGCGTCGAACTCGAGCCCGCGGCCCAGCAGGGCGACGGCCTCATTCCCGTCGCGCACCAGGGATACGTAATGCCCCTCGGCTTGCAGGAACCGGCGCAGCATGTCCCCCGCCCGGTCATCATCGTCCACGACGAGGATGCGCTGCGCGGGCCGTGTGTCGGTTGGTTCGGCAGGTGCGTACGGCATGCTCTCCCGCTGTGTTCGCTCGGTCAACCATCACAACTATGGCTGACGCCAAGGGATGGCGTCAAGGGCCCGGCGCCTCAGCTGCCTAGGAGGCGGGCCACTGCCCGGTGGCGGAAGCAGGTGATCGTGTGGTCGTTGACCATGCCGGCCGCCTGCATATGCGCGTACACCACCGTCGGGCCCAGGAACGTGAACCCGCGGCGCTTCAGGTCCTTGGCCCATCCCACCGCTTCGTCTGTGTACGTTGGATAGTCCGTGAGGCCGCGCAGCCGGTGCTGGATGGGCCGGTGGCCCACCCAAGACCACATGTATCGTGCGAACGTCCCGAACTCGCGTTGAACCTCAAGGAACCGGCGGGCATTGGCGACGGCGGCGTGGATCTTCTGGCGATTGCGGATGATGCCAGCGTCCTGCAGGAGCCGGTGGACATCCCGGGCGGTAAAGCGGGCCACCCGGTGGGGATCGAAGCCGGCGAAGGCCTTGCGGAACGCCGGCCGTTTGTGGAGGACCGTCCGCCAGGACAGGCCCGCCTGGAAGGCCTCCAGGACGAGCAACTCATAGATCCGGCGGTCGTCGTGGACCGGCACGCCCCATTCCTCGTCGTGATACTGAAGATACAGTGGATCGTCGAACGTCGGCCAGGGACAGCGCGGCAGGGGTCTCGTGCGGCTGCTTGTGCGTTGCCCGGCAAGAAGTGGCCCCATGAGAAACGTCCCCGCTTTCCCGGGGACGTTTCCCGACGCCCTCGAGATGGCTAGGGCGGCGGAAATGTCCCCGGCGTCTGGGCTGTTCAACCTGGCGTCGGCAGGCGGCCCATGCTATAACCATAGCCATGGCCAGCGGCCCGGCCGGCCGTCGCTCGCTCAAGGAGCGCTATCCGCGCCACGAGCGCCTCGTCCCGGCCGCGCTCATCCTGTCCGCCCTGCTGCTCGTGCTGGGCCTCTCGCTCCCGCTCTTGGAGGCCGAGCAACGCTTCCTCTGGAAGACCTGGGAGAGCCGGTACTCGGTGTGGGCGGGGGTCGCGGCGCTGTGGCACGAGGGTGACTACGCGCTGGCGTCGGTGCTGTTCTTCTTCTCGATGGTCTTCCCGATCGCGAAGTTGGCGGCGCTGGCCGTCATCTGGTTCGTCCGGCTCGCCGACGCCCAGCGCGCCCGCATCCTGCACTGGCTTGCCGTGCTCGGCAAATGGTCCATGCTGGACGTCTTCGTCGTGGCCATCATGATCGTCCTCGTCAAACTTGGCCCCCTGGCCAATGTCACCCCCCAGCAGGGCGTCTATTTCTTCTGCGCGGCCATCGTCGCGTCCATGGTCTCGACGATGTACGTGACGCGCCTGGCCCGGCAGTCGCTGCGCTAGTCTCCGGCCCGACGGACCGCCGCTCAGAGCGCGAAGGGTTCGCTCCCCATCCGCTGGCCGCGGACCTTGCGGAATTTTCCTTCCAGTTCATCCACTGCCTGTCGCAGCGAGCCGAGAATCCTGTTCGCCTGCTCGTCGGTGTAGCGGTAGCTGGACCCGGTGAGGTTCCCGAGCAGCCGGATCTTCGTCAGTGCCGCCTGCGTGCGCTTGGTCGCCAGCCGCGCGAACTTCTGCTCCTTGGTCTCCCCACCCGCCTGTACCGGTTCCGCCTCGCTCATGCCCACCTCCTGTGGCTCTCCACCGTACGCGTCAGAAGCACCCCGTCAGCAGCGTCCCCGCTGTGCGCTATTCTAGCCCTTCGCTCCCGGCAGGGCCAGGCTCGGGCTCACGCGAACCGCGCCTCCCCGTGCATGAAGGTCGGGACTGCCTCCCCGAGCAGCCGCAAGAGCGAGGGCGCCACGTCGGCCAGGTCGATCTCTGGGGTCCGCACCTGGCGGGTCCGGTCCAGCACGGCCATGAACCCCTGCTCCGAGGCGTGGTGGGGCAGGTAGCCGTGGTAGGCGAGGTGCCGCGGGTCCCGCAGGCGCCGGCGCTGTTGCGGATGGCGCAGCCCGAAGAGGACGTTCACGAGCGGGTGGTGGAAGTCGTGGGGGAAGAACAGCCAGCCCGGATCTGCGATGAAGTAGAACGCACCGTGGGCCGGGTCCTCGAACGCGATCTGGTAGCGCCGCAGGTCCTGGTACGTCAGCGCGGTGCCGTGCGGCAGTGCCTTGAGCAGGCCGGCGACGGCCCGCCGGACGCGCTCCGTGCGGCACCAGAAGCGCAGCGTGATGGGCTGCAGGTAGTACAGGCACTCCTCCGGCGGGAGGTCCAGCTGCCGCAGCCAGGGACGCAGGTCCACGCTCTCCCGCACCTGTTCCTGCCCGTGGTCGGAGAGCAGGACCATCGTCACGCCGGCGCGCTCGCACTGCGCGTGCAGGTCACGCACGAGCGCGTCGACCCCGCCGTAATAGGTCCGGAAGTCCTCGGCCGCCTCCAGGGCCCAGTGCCCCGCCACGTCCAGGGCGTGGAACTGCAGCAGGTCCAGGCGTGCGCCGTCTCCCACGCCCTGCCGGAGAACGGCCTCGCGGTCCTCCCAGGCGTCGGTGAAGCGGTAGCGGAACGCCGGACCGAGCGCGCTGACCAGCGACGGCCGCGCCCCCAGCGCGCGCCCAAGCCGTCCCGTGTCCGCCCGCCCGTAGAACTTCAGCCGGTGGAACTCCATCCACCGACGGCGTCTGGGCGCCACGGTGGGGACGTCGAAGCGGCGCGTCAGCTGGTGGAGCGCGCACTGGCCCGTGGTGGTCAGCCAATCAGGCAGGAGATCGATCAGGCGCTCCAGCGCCGAGCGGGGCCGCGCGGGCCGCAACTGGGCCTGCCACATGCCATGCCCGTGGGGCCGCTGGCCGGTGATGAGTGTGGAGAGCTGTTCCGGGCTGGGGTAGGTCCGGGCCTTGGCCCAGGGGAAGTCTCGGAGCAGACGGGCGATGTACGGGGTCTGTGCCGGGCCCAGGCGCCGCAGGTCGCAGCCCGGGACATAGCAGACGAACACCCGGCCCGGCCCGGCCATGCCGGTCCCAATCAGTCCGGCCCGACGGCTAGGAACAGCTTCTTAGCCTCCCCGTTCCTGGCATCGGCGAAGGCCGCGGCAAAGTCCTCCAACGGGTACTCCCGCCCGAACAGGTCTCCCAATTCCAGCGCGCGGGAGGCCAGAAGGTCCACTGCGTCTCCAAACGGCCCGTAGTTCACAACCTGCAGGACCGGTTCTTTGTGGAGCGCGGCGGAGAGCGGAAACTCGATGTGCCGGTGCAGGCGGCTGCGCAGGATGATGGTCCCCCGCCGACGGATCGCCCCCAGCATCATGGCGAAGTCCCGGGGGCTCGGATCCGTCTCGATGGCGAAGTCATAGCGCCCCGGGCCCAGGCGCGGGCCCGCGGCAGGATCGACGCATTCCACCGCGCGGAACCCGCGGGCGAAGAGGATGCGCTGGATGAGCCTGGCGATGCGATTCGTCCCGCAGATGAGGCCGGTGTCCTCCGGCCGGATGCCGGCCTTCAGCACCGCCAGCCCGGCGGCGACCGGCTCTGCATAGGCGCCCTCCGTGAACGAGAGCCGGTTGGGCAGCTTGATGACCGCGTCGGCGGTGAGCCGCACGTACTCGGCGAAGCCGCCGTCGACCCGCAGGCCGAGAAATCGCGGCTCCATGCAGTTGGTCCGGTCCCCGGCCTGGCACTGCTCGCAGTTCCCGCACGCGCCGACCGGATTGACCGTCACGCGGTCCCCTGCTCGCAGGCGGTGCGGGTTCTTCCCCACGGCCTCGATCACACCGGAGAATTCATGCCCGAGCACCAGCGTCGGCGCAGTATCGAGTTGCCCCTCCGCGGCCAGCAGATCCGTTCGGCAGATTCCCGCCTTCATGACCCGCACGACCAGCTCGCCGGGCTGGCGGACTTCCGGGGCTGGCACCTGGCGCAGCTCGGTCGTGCCGCCATCCTTGACGACGGCCAACATCTGGCGTGCCATCAGAGCTCACCGGCGCTGTGGCCGAGGACCGAGCATCATCCGGTGGGCGTCCCGCGGCGCCCGAGGCGCGTGTCCGGCGCCACCCTGTCGGCCCGCCGGCGGAAGACGCCGGCCAGCACCAGATCCAACACGCCGCTGCCCGCGACCACGAGCCCAACAAGCCCTGCCTGCGGCAAGCCCTTCTGGCCTAGCCACCAGGCAACCGCGACACCGACGACAATCGTGTAGAGCCCAGCGACCTGGAGGATCCTGGCCGTCCGGCGCAGGGCGTCCGGCGAGGGCGCCGAGGCAGACCCCGGGGCCATCCAGCTCGAGCGGGCCATCAGCGTCGGGACCCCATGATCACGAACCCCGACTGGTCGTTGGCCCCCTCCATGACCTGCCCGTCCCGCGAGAGGGCCATCGTATCGGTGTAGCCGTGGCTCCAGCGGAAGGACGCGCGCCGGGCGCCGCGGTCCAGACAGATCCATTGGCCGACGACCGTGGGCAGCGGGTCATGCGCCGCCTTGCGCCACGCCAAGGTGCCGTCGACCCCGATGGTCGTCACCCCGCCGGTAGACCAGGACCAGGTACCGGCCATGGCCTCGCAGCCGCCCTCGGGCACGCGCAGGGGACTGGCCGCCTGGCCGGCCGGCACCGACGCGGTCGGGGTCTGCCCGGAGCCAATCAGGGTGCTGGCCAGCGTGATGAGGGCGGTGACCAGTCCGAGCACCCCGGCGATGATGCCCGGCGCCGTCGTCCAGAAGCCCCGCTTGCCGTGCTGTGTGCCCATGCCGAGCCTATCTTACCGCTTCGCGGCGCTCCGCGACAGTCCTGCGCCCTGGACCGTGCTGCCGACGACGAGCCCCGCGGCGATCAGGACCAGGTTCTTGATGACGAACTCCCCTTCCGTCGAGAGGAGCAGCAGGTTCCCGTGCTGAAACGCCATGTCCGGCCGCAGGATCAGCACGAGGAACGTCCCCGCCATCTGCAGCCAGAAGAGTAGGAGCGTGAGGCGGAACGCCACGGCGAAGAGCAGCCCGGCCCCGACCAGGATTTCCCAGACACCGAGAACTGGCATGAACGTGTCCGGCGGGAACCAGGGGACCGCTGCCGTGACCAGCGCCACCACCGGGCTGTGCCCGGAGACCTTCAGAGTACCGAACCAGACGAACACGACCCCGAGGCAGATGCGCAGCAGCCGAATGCCCCACGCGGCCATGAATCCGATCATGGTCGCATCCAGCCGCTGCCACCCTCCCTGCCCGGCCATCC
>SBAZ01000034.1 GCA_005239935.1 Planctomycetales bacterium
ATGCGCGAGCTGAAGGGAGTCATCCTGACTGAATGGTACGGGAGGCGGGAGGCTAGAGGCTAGAGGAGAATGACGAATGTCGAATGAAAACCCACTCGACACTCGACACTCGACACTCGACACGTGGTTCATCCTCGGCATGTCACCAAGGTGGTTAATGAGGCCGGAGACCCAATGACGCCGTCATTGTTCGGATCCGCTCCGCCGACGCCGGCCACCAGGGTCGCGCCGTTCCAGCTGCACTCGCCGACCACCCGCTGCCGGTGGCGCCAGCACACCGTGACGGTGATCCGGAGCGGATCGAAGGCCGTCGTCCCGCCCTGCACCCGCCATCCGGTCGCGTCCATTTGCGCCGCGGCTCCACCCCCGGTGCCGCAGTAATCGGTGTTGAGGATGCCGCCGTTCGCATCCTGGCAGGTGACCACGATGAACTCTTCATTGTTCGGATCTGCGCTCGAGATCCCCTTGCCGGGATTCTGGGCCTCCAGCCAGGCATCCCACCCGCCCGCCACCGGCGACACGGCGCTGGGCGGATTCGCGCCGCAGTTGCTGGTCCGATCGCGAATCGCTTCGATGACCCGGTTGCCATCCTGGACCGCCACGGAGAGGTTGCGCGCATGCTCATTCAGCGTGATCTGCCCCAGGTAGGCGCCGAGGATCGCCGTCAGCGCAATGGCCAGCGTCAGCGCCCCCAGCACCAGTTCGATCAAAGTCAAGCCAGCGCGTCCGCACCGCATGGCAACCCTCACGTGGCCGCCGCCTGAGGAAAACGCGAACGGCCCGGCGGTGACTCGTCCGGCCGGGCCGTTCGCACTCCACGTTGCGCAAGACCCGTCACACGGTCTCGCCGATTAGTCACACGCGACCACGGCCGCGTCGATCGTCGGCGCGGGCGTGGCGTCGGTCATGTTCGCCGCCACACCGGCCGGCGGGTTGCTGCAGTGACGGATCAGACCGGTCTCGTTCGCCAAGAACGTCCGGGTCCCGGTCGTGCCCACCGTCTGGGGTGCCGCGAGAATCGTGTAGGTCCCCGCGCCGCCAGACGTGTAGGTGTACACGAACCCCTGCGTCAACGAAGCCGCGCTCCCGTCCATCACGTGGTTGAACGAGGGCGGTCCGAAGTCCGGGTCGGGCGTCGTGTACATGTTCGCGACCCAGTTCGCGGTCGCAGGATAGACGTTGTTCACGGACCGGAACATCTCCAGCGAGCTCACCAGAGCCCGCAGGTTGCCAATCGCGGCCGACTCGTTCGCGGTCGTGCGGCCACGCAGCACGTTCGGGATCGCGATCGCCGCCAAGAGCGCGATGATCGCGACGACGATCATGATTTCAACGAGCGTGAAGCCTCGCGCTGACCGTTTCATCGTTGTGTGCTCCTGTTGACTACTCTGCATGTATGGATGAAGCCCACTTGCCCGTTCTTGCCTTGCACTGACCACTGACCACTAGCCACTGATCACTGAGTTTTCGGGTTCCCACCTCCTCTCGCGTGATTCCACAACACACAACGCCATTGCCGCACGGCAATGGCGTGACTCCAACTCGTTCTGCCAGCGGCAACCCAGCTACCCTGTGATGCGTCTGGAGCCGGCTCGGGGCCCGGGAAGACCGCCTTGCCGACTCGCTGCTCACTCGACTCCACAGGGTCTGTAGTTTTCCGACCCCGCCTCACGGCGAGTGTAGCTTGATCGCTGTAACCTGAATTGTGCTTAAACTATGCCACAAGCCGGAACCCGCCGTCAAGCCGATTCTCCGGGTGGGCCCTGAGCGCGTTTCCCAAGCCACTTTCAAAAGCCGGGTCAGACCCCGAGCGGGTCTGACCCTACCGTCAGCGGGAAACCAGTGTGGAGATCTTGAAGACGGGCAGGAACAACGCGATGACGATACCGCCGATGACGACCCCCAGAACCGCGATGACCAGCGGCTCGATGAGGCTGGTGAGGGCCGTGACCGCGGCATCCACCTCATTCTCATAGAAATCGGCGATCTTCGAGAGCATCTTTTCGAGTTCACCCGTCTTTTCCCCGACGCCGATCATCCGGGTGACCATGCTGGGGAAGATCTTGCTGTGCGCCAGGGGGTCGGCGATGTTCTCCCCCTCTTTAATGCTGCTGCGGGCGGCCATCACCGCCCGCTCCACGACTTTGTTGCCCGAGGTTTTCGCCACGATCTCCAGGGAGCTGAGGATGGGCACGCCGGACTTGACCAGGGTCGCGAGTGTGCGCGAGAACCGCGCGATGACGACTTTCTGCAGCAACTTGCCGATGACCGGCACACGCAGCGTCATCTGGTCGAACCAGACGCGGCCGGCCGCCGTGCTGATGTAGACGCGGAAGAGCGTCGCGGCGGCAAAGAGGCCCGCGACCTCCAGCACAAAGTACTTGCGGGTGGCGTCGCTGACCGAGAGGAGGAGCTGCGTCGCGAAGGGCAGCTGGCCGCCCAGCGCTGTGAAGATTTCCTTGAACTTCGGCACCACAAAGACCACCAGGAACGCGGTGATCGCGAAGGCGAGTAACGACACGAAGGCCGGGTAGAAGAGGCTGGCCTTCACCTTGCGCTGCAGCGCGTCCGCCTTCTCGATATAGGACGCCACGCGGTCGAGGATCTCATCGAGGCGCCCCGAGGACTCTCCGGCGCGGATCATGTTCACGAAAAACTCGGAAAAGGCCCGGGGATGGCGCCCGGCCGCCTCCGACAAGCTGGAGCCAGCCTCGACATCATCGCGCAGTTTGCGGAGCGTCTGCTGGAACCCACCCTCCACTTGGTCGCCGAGCACCTCCAGGGCTGAGACGATCGGGATCCCGCTGTCCACCATGGTGGCCAGTTGGCGCGTGAAGACGACCAGGTGCTCGGTCCTCACCCGTGGCTGGCCAACCTTGAGCAGGCTACCGCCGCCCGTGCGCTGGCGCTCGTCGACCGAGATAATGATGAAGTCCTGCTTCCACAGCTGCTCGATGAGCGCGCTGCGGGAGGCGGTCTCCAGCGTCCCGGTGTGCGTCTTGCCAGTCTTGTCCTTCACCACATACGCGAATGTCGGCATCTGATGGCTCCTGGCCACGTGGTCCCGCGTTACTCCTCGCTGGTCACCGTGATGACTTCTTCCAGGGTGGTCAGCCCCATGGCCGCCTTCCGCAGTCCGTCGTCCCGCAGCGTGCGCATCCCCTGCGCCTTGATCACGTGGTCCTTGATCTCCCAGGACTGGGCCCGCCCGATGATGAGCTCACGCACCCGATCATCCATTTCCATCACCTCAATGATGCCCATGCGGCCCCGGTAGCCGGTGCTGTTGCACATCCGGCAACCGTTGGCCTCGAACAGCGTCGCGTCCCCGGGCGGGGTCCACCCGAGTTCCTTGAAGAGCTCCGGTGGTGGCGTGAACGCCCGCCGACACTTGGTGCACAGTTTCCGGACAAGCCGTTGGGCCTCGATGAGGCTCACGCTGGAGGCCACCAGGAACGGCTCGACACCCATGTCCACCAGACGCGTCACCGCTGATGGGGCGTCGTTCGTGTGCAGCGTGGAGAGCACCAGTTGTCCGGTCAAACTGGACTTCATCGCGATGTCGGCCGTCTCGAAGTCGCGGATCTCGCCGATCATCACGATGTCGGGGCTCTGGCGCAGCAGGGCGCGCAGCCCGCTGGCGAAGGTCAGGCCCACCTCGGCGTTCGCCTGGACTTGGACGATCCCCTCCACTTGATACTCGACCGGGTCCTCGATCGTGATAATGTTCCGCGCGGTCTGGTTCATCGAGTTCAGGACGGAGTAGAGGGTGGTGGACTTCCCGGATCCGGTCGGGCCGGTCACCAGGATCATGCCGTAGGGCCGGCTGACCGCGCGCTTGAACTTTTCGATGGACTCCGGGAGGAAGCCCAGGTGATCAAGCCCGATGGAGAGATTGCCCTTGTCGAGCACGCGCAGCACGACCTTGCCGCCGTGCGTCAGCGGCAGGACGGAAACCCGGAAATCCACTTCCCGCTCGTCCAGCCGCACCTTGAAGCGGCCGTCCTGTGGGAGTCGCCACTCCGTGATGTCAAGACCGGACATGATCTTGAGCCGGGTCAGCACCGGGCCCTGCACGCCCTTGGGCAGGCGGTGCGCCTCCGTGAGCCGCCCATCGATGCGATACCGCACCCGCAGGCAGTCTTCCATCGGCTCCAAGTGGATGTCCGAGGCGCGGCGGCGCAGTGCCTCGGTGACCATGAGGTTGATGATCTTGACGACCGGTGCCGTGTCATCGCCGGCCTCGCTGAGCATGAGGGCCACGGCCGTACTAAGATTGTCCGCGTCCTCGTCCTCGGACACCGCGGCCTGCAGGTTCAGCGCGGCATCCTGCCCCGTGTAGATCTGCTCGAGGGCCCGCCGAACCTCGCTCTCGGTGGACAGCACGGGGTCGATGGCCGACTGCGTCAGCGCCTTCAGGTCGTCAATGGCAAAGATGTTGAGCGGATCCGACATCGCCACCACCAGCCGCTCGCCCAACTTCGAGAGCGCGACGAGGTGATACCGCCGAGCCATGCGCTCAGGGATGAGGCGCGCAACGGCGGGGTCGATCCGGTACTTCGCCAACGAGATGAGCGGCAGCCCGAGTTCCCTGGAGAGCAGCTCGGTCAGTTTTGCCTCGGTGATGAGGCCCCGGTCGATCAGCAAGCGCGCGAAGTTCTTCCCTTGCGCGGCCGCCTCCGCAGCCGCCTGCTCCAGCTCCGCCCGGGCGGCCACCTGCTGCTGCACGAGGAGGTCCATGATGCGCTGCCGGAACCCGGCCGTGGCGCGCGTTTCGCCCGGTGGCGGCTGCTTCGCGGGTGAGGGGGTCATCCCACCACCTGCTGGGCTGCGCCGCAGGCGCAGCGGCCCGCGGACTTGGTGTCGGGCAACATGACGCGGGCCACGCCCGGCCACGCGGCCGAGAAGAACCATGAAGTGGCCGGTCGGCCGGCAGGTGGTGGGATCATCCGACCACCTCGCCGGTCGTCGTGCGAAACACCTCTTCCAGCGTCGTCACGTGCGCCAGGGCCTTGGCCAGGCCCAGGTCTCGGAGCCCGCGCATGCCTTGCCGCTTCGCCATCTCCTCGATGTCGCGCTCCACCGACCGCTTCAGGATGAGTTCTCGGATCTCCGGCGTGAGGATCAGAGTCTCCGCGAGCACCTCGCGGCCCACGTAGCCCGACTGGAAGCACGCGCGGCACCCGGCCGGCCGGACGAACTGCGGACTCTTGCCGTCGGGCCTCGGCAGCCCAAGCCGCTTGGCCACGCCCTCGCTCGGCTCATAGGGCTGCGCGCAACGTCGGCAGACGCGCCGCACCAGCCGCTGGCCAACCACCGCCATCAGGCAGGAGTTGATGAGGAACGGCTCCAGCCCCATGTTCATCAGGCGGACGATCGAGCCGACGGCCGTGTTGGTGTGCAGCGTCGTCAACACCAGGTGGCCTGTCAGCGCCGACTTCACCGCCATGTCCGCGGTCTCGCCGTCGCGGATCTCGCCGACCATGATGACATCAGGGTCCTGCCGCAGAATGGAGCGCAGGGCCGCCGCGAACGTCAGCCCGATGTCCGGGCGCGCGCCGACCTGGTTGATGCCCTTCAGGTCGAACTCGACCGGATCCTCGACCGTGACGATGTTCTTGTCGGGACTCTCGATCATCCGCAGCAGGGCGTAAAGCGTCGTGGTCTTGCCGGAGCCGGTCGGGCCGGTGGCCAGGATGAGCCCATGCGGGCGCTTCGCGCAGGCCTTGAGCCGTTTGAGATCGTCCGGATCGAACCCCAGCGTGTCAATGTCGAGCTTGATCGCTCCTTTGTCGAGCACGCGCACGCACACGTTGGACCCGAACGTCGCCGGAAGGATGGAGAGCCGGAAGTCGATCAGCCGTTCGTCCACGCGGAAGGTGAAGTGGCCGTCCTGTGGCAGGCGCCGCTCCGCGATGTTGAGCTCCGACATGACCTTCAGGCGCGAGACAATCGCGGCGTGCAGCGATTTCGGCGGGGCCTTGCCCTCCTGCAGCACCCCGTCCACCCGGTAGCGGATGCGCACGGTCTGCTCGCGCGGTTCGATGAGGAGGTCCGAGGCTCGCATCCGCACTGCTGAGGTCAAAATCGCGTCGGTGTAGCGCACGACCGGCGCCTCTTGGATCTGGGAGAGCCCGACCGATTCCTCGGTCTCCTTCTTCTCGGCGATGAACTCCAGGGCATCGGCTTCCGTCTTCTGCACAATGGTCCGCAGGGTCTCCTCGACGCCGGCCCCGTAGTACTGGTCGATCGCCTCGCGGATGTCCTTGGAGCCGGCAATGAACGGGTTGATGCTCAGCCCGGTCATCGCGGTCAGCGTGTCCAGCGCCATCAGGTTGAGCGGATCGGACATGGCCACGGTCAACGTCTGCCCGATACAGGACACGGGGAGCAGTTCGTACTGGCTCGCGATCTCGCGCGGCACCAGCGCCTTGAGGTTCGGGTCCAGCTTGTACCGAGCGAGCGTGATCGGCGGGATCCCGAGGCCCTGGCTGATCGCCGCGAGCAGGTCCGATTCGCTGACGAGCCCCTGCTCGATGAGGACCTTCTGGAGGCTCGTGCCTTTGTCCCGCTGCGCGGCGGCGGCCTGGGCGAGTTGCGCCTCAGTCACCAGCCCGCGGCTGAGGAGGACCTGAGAAATCCGCTCTTTGAGGCTGGCCATGGTTACGCGTCCGTCGAGCCGTTGGGCCCGTGCTTCTTGTAGTACTTCGCAATGGCCTTCAGGACGTCCGAGGGGGTGCTCACGAACGTCTGGATGACGCACTTCGTCTGCAGCTCCACGTCCTCGATCGCCTGCACGTTGGACGGATCCGACATCGCCAGGGTCAAGGCGTTGCCGATCCGGTCCACCGCGATGAGGCAGTACTTCCGGGCCATGTCCTCCGGAATGAGGCGCGTGAGCTCCTCATCGATCTCGTAGCTCTCGAGCGGCAGGTAGGGGAACCCGTACTGCGCGGTCAGCGCCAGCGCGAGTTCCTCCTCCGTGACGAACTTGAGCTCGATGAGGATCTGCCCCATGAGGCCCCCGTGGGCCTTCTGGTGCTCCAGGGCCTTCTCGAGCTGTTTCTGGTTGATCACGCCGCGCTCGAGCAGCACTTCCCCGAGCCGCTTCGTGATGATCCGTCGTGCCATCGGGTGTCCTGAGCCTGGTCGGCTCCTCCCCTCAGCGGTTCAACAGCCGCAAGAGATCGTCCGGGTCGCTGCTGCGGCCCAACGCCTCTTCCGGGGTGATCACCCGGTTGGCGTAGAGGTCATAGAGCGACTGGTTCATGGTGCGCATGCCTTCCTTCTGTCCGGTCTGGAGAATCGAGTACATCTGGTGGATCTTCTGCTCCCGGATGAGGGAGCGAATGGCGTGGTTCACGATCAGGACCTCCGACGCGAGGACACGACCCCGCCCGCTCGCCTTGGGAAGGAGCTGCTGCGAGAAGACCGCCAGCAACTCCATGGACAACTGCACCCGAACCTGGTTCTGCTGGTGGGCCGGAAATACGTCCACGATGCGGTTGACGGTCTGCACCGCGTCCGAGGTGTGCAGCGTCGCCAGCACCAGGTGGCCGGTCTCCGCCACGATGAGCGCGGTCTCGATCGTTTCCAGGTCGCGCATCTCGCCAATGAGGATGACATCCGGGTCCTGCCGGAGCACGTGCTTGAGCCCCTGCGCGAAGGACTGGGTGTCCGCGCCGACCTCGCGCTGGTCCACGATCGACTTCTTGCTGGTGTGCAGGTACTCGATGGGATCCTCGATCGTAATGATGTGGAACTCCTTGTTCGCGTTCAGATAGTCCAGCATGGCGGCCAGCGTGGTGGTCTTCCCCGACCCGGTCGCCCCGGTGATGAGGATGAGCCCTTTCGGCTTGTTGCAGAGCGTGGTCATCGTCTGGCCTGGCAGTCCCAGTTCCGCGAAGTTCATGATCCGGAAGGGGAGCATGCGCAGCGCCGCGCCGATGTAGCCTTGCTGGATGAAGAAGTTGGCGCGGAAGCGGGCCAGCCCTTCGATCGAGAAGGCGAAGTCCAGCTCCTTCCAGCGTTCGAACCGCTCGACCTTGTCCGGTGAGAGCAGGCTGTAGGCGAGCTCCTTGACCTCCGCGCCGGAGAGGGGCGTGTGGTCTGTGGGCACCAGCCGGTCGTCGATGCGCAAGTGCGGCGGCTGGTTGGCGGAGAGGTGCAGATCCGTCGCGCCCTGCTCCACGAGCTGGCGCAGAAGACTCTCAATCGTCGGCTTGGCCGCGACCGTCATGGGGATTCCTCCGGAGGCTGGGACGCCGGTCCCCCGGACCGGCCCCCGTTGACCCGGCGCCGGTCCCTCCCGGGCGCGCCGTTGCGCCGCCCGCGGGGACGCCCCGCACGGTGCGGCCGGATCATGGCGTCAAGAATGCGCTGCTCGAACTCGTCGATCGTGGCAATGCCCACCCCGGTGAGGTTCAGGCGGCGCAGGACGTTGACCATCGCCGCCAGGATCTGGGTCCGGGAGAGTTTGGTGCCGGAAGAGAACTGCGCGTCCTTGCCGATCTTGTCGAGATAGTCCACCTGGTCGCGGTTCAGGGCCGCGATGACGCGGTGGGCGTGGGGATACGCGTGCGGATTAGCGCCTGGGGTGTCCATGCGCCGCCTGGTGATCGAATGAAAAAACCAGACACCCGTGGGGCATCTGGTTGCCTCCTCCGTTGGCAGCCCGGCGTTCCTCCCCGGGTCTGGGCCCGAAGGGGCCTGACCCGAGCGTAGGATCCGCGGCTTTGCCGGCGCGCCCGACGGGGCGCGCCGCTCCGGACCCGTTCCGGTCCGGAGGCCCCATCCTCGCGGATGGTTTGCCGTTTTTCACACGGATGAACACGAACCCGAATTGTCAGCGACCGCGCGGCCGCGATCCGGTGGCGCGCGTGTCCGAACTATATCACATGCGTGCGGAACGCGACAAGGCCACTAGGAAAAAAATGCCTCCTGACAAATTGTCAGCAGTGCACGAGTGCACTTCTTCCCTTCCCTCAGGCGCGGCCCGCGCGTCGGACGCTCTCGAGGAGCCCCAGCGCGGTGAGGAGCACGACCATGGATGATCCGCCGAAGCTCATGAGCGGCAGCGGCACCCCGACCACCGGCAGCAGCCCGGTGACCATGCCCAGGTTGACCAGTGCCTGGTAGCCGATCCATCCGCAGATGCCGGCCGCCAACAGCCGTCCCTGCGGCTCAGGCGCTTCCCGCGCAATGCGGAATCCCTCCCGCAGCAGCAGTCCGAAGGCGGCGATCACGATCGCGGCGCCGAGCCATCCCCATTCCTCCGCGACCACCGCAAAGAGGAAGTCCGAGTGGTGCTCGGGCAGGAAGTTCAGCTGATGCTGCGTCCCGTGCCCCCAGCCGCGGCCGAACCACCCGCCGGAGCCGATGGCGATCAAAGACTGACTGATCGTGTAGCCCGCCCCGAGGGGATCCGCATGCGGGTTCACGAAGGCGAGGAGGCGGTCCCGCTGGTACCCGCGCAACAGGTGCCATCCCAGGGGCAGCACCGCGAGCCCTGCGCTGAGGAGGAGTCCCAGGTGCCGGACAGCCAGGCCGGCGGCCCACACCATGATCAGCCAGATCGCGGCGAGGACCGAGGCTGAGCCTAGGTCTGGCTGGAGGAAGATGAAGGCAGCCGGCACCGCGGCCCAGAGCGCCGAGCCGGCCACCACACGGCCCTGGAGCGGCTGCGGCCTGGCTGCGAGCAGATGCGCCAGCCAAAGGACCAGGCCCAACTTCGCCAGTTCGGAGGGTTGCAGGCTGACGCCGAAGACCGTGAGCCACCGCGTCGCGCCCAGGCGGGCCGTCCCGGCCACCGCCACCAGCCCCAGCAATGCGAGCGCGAGGCCGTAGAGCGGAAAGCCGAACGCGGTCCACTGCCGGTAGTTGGTGCGTGACACGGCCAGCCCCGCCGCCAGACCCACCCCGAGGGCCCCGAGGTGCCGCCAGGCCAGCGACGGATGCACGCTGGGCGCTGCGCTGACCATGGCCAGCGCCCCAAGGCCCGCGATGATCCCCACGGCGGCCAGCAGCCGCGGGCTCCAGAGCCAGTCCTGCCACCACACCTTGGGCCTCATCCCCGCGGCGACTCCGAGGGCTCGGCCGCGACCGAGCCGGGGGCCTCGCCCGCAGGGTGGGGTGGCGACGGGAGTGCCGGGGCCGGCGGTAGGCTGCGGCCGACGTCTTCCGGGACGCGCGCCGGAGGCGCATCGGCGGCGACGTATTCGCAGAGGCTGCGCGCGATCTCCGCCGGCAAGTCTCCGCCGGAGCCGCCGAACTCCGCGACAATCGCGAACGCGACCCGCGGCGCCTCGACCGGGCAGTAGCCCACAAACCACGCGTGAGACTGCCCCGGGCGGTGCGTCTGGGCCGTGCCAGTCTTGCCGGCGATGCGCACGGTCGGGGAGGCGGCGCGGAACCCGGTGCCTCGGGGATCAGCCACCACGGCGAGCATGCCCTCCTGGACGACGCGCAGCTCCTCCGCGCCCCAGGGGCGATGACGGCGACCGGGCGGGTGACGCCGGTCCTGCCCGGCGGTCTCCTCCACGATCCATGGGGTCATCCGCCAACCCCCGTTCGCGAACATCGCTGTGGCCACCGCGGCCTGCAGCGGGGTGATCAGCAGCTCGCTCTGGCCGATGGCCAACATCGCGACCTCGCCTTCGGTCAGCCGCCGTTGCGGCACATGGCCGCGCTGCTCGTCGAGCAGCCAGCCGGTTGCCTGCCCGAACCCGGCCTGCTCATAGGCCTCACGGAGCCGTGCGGCCCCAAGCCACCGCCCGACCTGCAGGAAGAAGACATTGCAGGACTCCCGGAGCGCCTCAGGCAGGGTGAGCGGCCCGTGCCCGTCGAGGTTCCAACAACGGAACGTGCGGTCACCGACGCGCAGGCTTCCGGGACAGACGATGGTCGTGGAGGGCGTCAGCACGCCGTGCCGCAGGGCGGCTGCGGCCGCAATCAGTTTGGCGATGGAGCCGGGTTGGTAGACGCCGAGCGTGGCCCGATTCATGAGAGGCGCGCGGGGATCGTCCAGGTACGCCTGGATCCGCTCAGAGTCCGAAACCGCGAACGCCTCCGGGGAAAATCCTGGCCGGCTGACCATGGCGCGCACCGCTCCATCGGCGGGGTCCAGCACCACGGCCGCCCCAGGTTGGGAGCCCAGCGCCTGCTCGAGGAGCGATTGGAGTTCAGCATCGAGCGTCAGCGTCAAGGCGGTCCCGGTTTCGGAGGGACGCTCCCCCACCACGCGCACCTGGCGTGCGCGGTGGTCCACTTCAACCAGGCGCCCGCCGGCGCGTCCGCGCAGGGTGCGGTCCCCCCACCGCTCGATGCCGGTGCGGCCAACGAGGTCGCCCCGGCGCACGCCCTCCTCGCGGAGCACGGTGAATTCCTCAGCGGTCGGCTGACTGAGGTACCCGAGGACGTGACCGGCGGCCTCGCCGCGCGGATAGGCCCGCGTGGTGTCCGGGTCGACCTCGAGGCCGGGAAACCGCCAGCGCTCCTCCTCCAGGTGCAGCGCGGTCGGCTTGGGGAGTGGGAAGACCACGCTCGCCGGCTGAAACGCGAGGCTGCGTGCCTTGCGAAAGGCGCGCAGCAGGGCCTCCGGCGATCGCCCCACGACCGGGGCCACGTGGCGCAGCAGGGCCTCCGGATCATTGGTGTCCTGCGGCACGACGGCCAGCCGAAAGACCGTCTGACTGCCGGCCAGCAGTCGGCCGCGATGATCGAGGATGGGACCGCGCGGGGCTGTCTCCGGCACGATGCGCAGGCGGTTGGACTCCGCCAGGCCCCGGTACCGCGCGCCGTGCACACCCTGCAGGTGGGCCAGGCGGCCCACAATCAGGACGAGCCCGGCGAGCAGCAGCGCTTCCAGGCGCGCCAGGCGGGTCATCGCCACCTCACCGCGCGGCCGCCGGCCGCAGCATCCACCGCACGATGAGCGGGACGCAGGCCGCCGTCAGGGCGGCATGTCCCACGAGCGGCCCGACGAGGTGCCAGGACCACATCGCGTCCCCCCAGACCCCGACCACGGAGCACCCGAGGGCGCCCACCAGGACCGCACCCAGCAGCAGAGAGCGTTCCGTGAAGTCCACGGCGCGAGACGCCCACCGCAGCAGCGCGGCGAGTCCCACGAGCCACACCACCAGCGCGGCGGGATGCCGCACCGCCCAGGGCAGCAGCCAGGCGCTCGCCAGGGCTGCCGACCACCCCCACGCGGACGGCGCCACGGCGACCGCTGCCACCAGGCCGGCGACCGTCAGGTTCGGCGTCCACCACGGCGGCAGTACCGAGGCGGCCGCAGCGTGCAGGAGCCCGCACGCGACGAGGATCAGGGCGAGGCGGGCAGGAGACAGAGGACCTCCTCCAGCCGGCCCAGAGGGGCGGCCGGACGCACGGCCGCACGCGCGGTCCCGCGGACCGGGTCGCGCGTGACGTGGATGACCGTTCCCACAGGCAGACCCTTGGGGACCGCGCCGCTCAGGCCGGCCGTGACGACCTGGTCGCCCTCTGCGATGTCCGCATCATCATCTAAATAGATGAGCTCGCAGGCGCCAAGGCCCCGACCAACCAGGAGACCGGTCTCGCGCGAGCGGTCCACCATCACGGCCAGTCGGCTGTTGGGATCCGTCAGGAGCACGACGAGCGCCGAGGCGGGGTGGAGATCGAGGATGCGGCCGACGACGCCGTGCGCATCCACCACGAGGCCGGCAAGTGCAAGTCCGTCGCGCGCCCCGCGGTCGAGCAGCACGGTCTGCTGGGTGGGCAGGAGCGCGCGCCCGATGATGCCGGCGACGCGGCCGGTGTGACTGGGGAGACCTTCGCGTAGTCGGTCGGCCGCCTCGTCGCGGCGCAACCGCTCGTGCAGGGCGGCCAGGTCGGCCGCTTGCTGCACCACCTGGGCCTGGAGTGTGCGGCGCTCGTCGCGCCAGGAGGGGACGTGCGGAAGATCAACCAGAACCGCGGCCGCGGACCGCACGAGCGTGAATGGCCCACGCAGGACGGTGAGGAGCGTTTGCCGCACGGACTCCGGGGACGCCAGGACCGCGCCCAGCAACGCAACGCCTACGATGCGCAGACGGGACCGGCGCACGGACGCACCAGGTCAGGGAGCTAGTATTCTGGGGAGGATGAGAGCGCGATGCGGCTGCGCAGGTAACGGATGTTGTCGAGCCCCTTGCCGACGCCGAGCGCGACCGCCGTCACCGGATTCTCCGCGACGTGCACCGGCAGTCCGGTTTCCTCCGCGAGCAGCTTGTCAAGCCCGCGCAGCAAGGAGCTGCCGCCCGCGAGGACGATCCCGCGGTCGATGAGGTCGGCGGACAATTCCGGCGGCGTCTTCTCGAGCGTCTGCCGGGCGGCCTCGACGATGGCATGCACCGGCTCAGAGAGCGCCTCGCGGATTTCCTCGGAGGTCACCGCGACGGTCTTCGGCAGCCCGGTGACGAGGTCACGGCCCCGGACCTCCATGCTGAGTTCTTCATCGAGCGGGTAGGCCGACCCGACGCGCACCTTGATGTCCTCGGCCGTGCGCTCGCCGATCATGAGGTTATAGGCCTTGCGCAGGTGCTCGATGATCGCGTGGTCCAACTCGTCTCCGGCGATGCGCAGTGAGCGGGACACCACGACACCGTCGAGCGAGATGACGGCCATCTCGGTCGTGCCGCCGCCGATGTCGATGATCATGTTGCCGCCGGGCTCGTGGATCGGCAGCCCCACGCCGATGGCCGCGGCCTTCGGCTCTTCGACGAGATACACTTCGCGTGCCCCGGCCCGCAGGGCCGAGTCGCGCACCGCACGCTTCTCCACCTCCGTGATGCCCGACGGGATCGCCACGACGACCAAGGGCTTATTGACCTTCCGGGGCTGGGATTTCTTGATGAAGTATCGGAGCATCGCCTCCGTGACCTCAAAGTCGGCGATGACGCCGTCTTTCATCGGTCGGATGGCGGCGATGTTGCCCGGGGTGCGGCCGATCATGCGTTTGGCCTCGTCCCCGACCGCCAGCACGCGCGACGTGCCGCGCTCGACGGCCACCACCGAGGGCTCACAGAGCACAATGCCCCGCCCTTTGATGAAGACCAGGGTGGTCGCCGTGCCCAGGTCAATGGCCACGTCGTTCGAAAAGAGGCCGACGAGCCCGTGCGAGGCAGACTGCACGGCTTCGCTCAGCCGCTGAAAGTAACCGTTGCGCATGCGGTGTGATGGGGAGGGCAAGTTGGCGGCATCTTAACAGAGGCCCCCAGCCTTGTCAACGGTTTTCACCGTCGAGGAACCGGCAATTCCCGCCAGCCGCTCGAAGAAATCCGGAAAGGACTTGGCCACGCACTCGGCCCCGCGAATCCGTGTCGTACCCTGCGCGAAGAGGCCGGCGACGGCCAGGCTCATGGCGGTCCGGTGGTCGCCGGCAGCGTCCACGGCCGTTCCGGCCAGCGGCCGCCCTCCCTCCACGACGACCGTATCCGGGCCCTCCAGACTGACCGCGGCGCCCAGGCGCCGTAAGCCCTCCAGCATGGAGGCGATCCGATCCGTCTCCTTGACCCGCAGCTCGCCCAGGCCCTCGAACCGGCTGCGGCCGGCGGCCTGGGTCGCGGCCACCAGGAGCACGGGCAGCTCGTCGATCAGCGTCGGCACCTGCTCGGCCGCCACCGTCACACCGGTCAGCTGCCTGCCGGTGATGACGAGTGTGCCGAACGGCTCGCCCGGTGGACCCTGTGCCTGGGTCTCAAGGTCCGCGCCCATCGCCTGCAGCACGCGCAGACACCCGTCGCGCGTGGGGTTCAAGCCCACCAGGTCGATAGTGAGTGCGCTGCCGGGTCGGGCCGCGGCGGCGACGACGAAGAACGCGGCGCCCGAGAGATCCGCGGGGACGGTCAAGTCGCCTGGAGCGCGCAGGGGCGATGGCGTCAGGGTGACGGCGGGGCCTTCCCGCGTCACCCGCACGCCGAAACGCTCCAACGCGCGCTCGGTGTGGTCGCGCGTCGGCTGCGGCTCGACGACCGTCGTGGGGCCATCCGCGAAGAGCCCGGCGAGCAGGATGGCGGATTTGACCTGGGCGCTGGCCACCGGCAGGGTGTAGCGGATAGCCCGCAGTGGGCGTCGGCCCTCAATGCGCAGCGGCGGGTAGACGTCCCCGCCCCGCGCCTCGCCAGTGAGGCGCGCGCCCATCTGGGCCAGCGGCTCGACGATCCGCCGCATGGGCCGGCGGGCCAGCGACGGCGCTGCCGTGAGGACCGAGGCAAACGACTGGCCGGCGAGGATCCCAGCGGCCAGGCGCATGGTGGTCCCTGACGCTCCGCAGTTGAGCGGTCCTGATGGGGCGCGGAGCCCGGAAGGCCCGACGCCCCGGATCCGCAACTGCGTGCCGGTCAGCGTCGTGCCAGCCCCGAGCGCCTCGACGAGCCCTCGCGTGCGCTCGCAGTCCTCGGCCTGGGGCCACCGGCCGAGCGTCGTCTCGCCCTCGCTTAGCGCGCTCAGCAACACGAGCCGATGGCAGATGGACTTGTCCGCCGGCACGACTGCCGTACCCTGCACCGCTGCCGGTCCGTGGATCACCGCATCCATCGTCTCAGCTCCGAACAACAAAGACGGCCCCGCACTGGGGCCGTCCTCACCGTGTCCTGCGAATCGGTCCGCCAACCGTCACAGCGCCTTGACTTGATCCCCCTCGCGAATGCTGTCCTTCTTGGAATTCGGTAGAATGGCCGCGGCGGAGAGCTCGTCGTAGATCTTCTCGACTTTCACGTGCCCGAGCACCTCGTCCCCGCGCACGATGGAAAATTCCTGGCCCACGGCCAGGCCATGGGTGCGGCCCAGATTCATCACGATGAAATCGTACTCGCGGTTGACGACGACCACCTGCCCATCGGTCACGGCACTCGAGACGGCCATGGCCGGCTGCACCGTGCCCGCCGCCGGGACGGCCGCACCGCTCACGCTCACCTTCTCGAGCTCGACGGTGGGCTGGTCCGACAATTCCATGACCTTCGTCTCGAGATCCCCCTTCGCCGCCTCCAGGTCGGTGAGCCGCGTCTGCAATGTTTCGCGCTCGCGCGTCAGCTCCTCCACCTGCGCCGCGAGGGTGCCTCGCTCGTCGCGCAGCGCCGTCAGGTCCTTGGTCAGCCGCGCAATCTCCTGCTCACGGTTCTCGACCGACGCGGCCAGCTCCTTCTGGGTCTCCTGGGACGTCGCCAGGTCTGCTTCGACCTTCGACAAATCCGCCCGGACGCGGCTCAGCTGGACGTCAGTCTCCGCTTTCACGCGCTCGACCTCGGTCAGGCGGCCCTTCAGCTCGTCCCGCTCGCCGACCACGAGGGCGAGCTCCTGCTCCGTGGCCACGCGCTTCTCACGCTCCTGCATGTGCATGACGAGCGCGACCCCGGCGGCGCTGACGCCGAGCGCAGCCAAGATGCCTAGCACGGGCACCAACAGTTTCCCGCTTTGGTTCATGCGCGATGCGGCTCCTGGTTGCGAACCCGTCTCGTCGGCCATCGCGGGCTCACTGCATCCGCGACGCATCCGACTGTAGCACAGCGTGTTGGGAGTGTCAACTCAGCGCCTCCGGCGCCCGGCGGCGCACACGGCGCGGAGCCAGCGGCGGTCGGTGTGCGCTTCCACCCACCGCGCCACCCGTTCTGGCGGGCGCGCGAGCAGCCGCGGCGCATAGGGCCACTCCCCCAGGAGCCGCACCCCTGCGAGACCCGGCAGCAGCGCGGCATTGGTGCGCTGGGCCACGCGCGCATGCCGGCTGCGCGGGCGCGGCCGCGCATGACTGATCAGCACTCCGGCGACCGGCACCCGCGCGCGGCGCAAGGCCGCCAGCGTGAGCAGCGTGTGATTCAGCGTGCCCAGGTCCGGCCGGGCGACGACCACCGCCGGCAGCTGCAGCCTCGCGAAGAGGTCCAAGACCGTGACGCGCCGGCTCAGCGGAACGAGCACGCCGCCGACCCCTTCCACAATCACCCAGCCGTGACGCCCTGCCAGCCGGCGAAATGCGGCGAGGATCGGCGCGAGCCGGATGACGCGGTGCGCGCGCCGGGCGGCGGTCCATGGGGCCAAGGGCTCCTCAAGGCAGACCGGGGTGACGAGCGGCCACGGATCTGCCGCGCGCGCGGCGCGGGCGAGCGTGCGGGCATCGTCCGACACGCAACCGCCACGGCCGGGCCGGCCGCCGGTCGCGACAGGCTTCATGACCCCGATCTCCACCCCACGCCTCCGGGCCCAGGCGGCGAGGGCGGCCGCGACCACCGTCTTCCCGACCCCGGTGTCTGTGCCCGTGACGATGAGCCCGCGCCCACTCATGACACCTCGGCCTCGGCCCCTGCCCAGACGTCGGCCAATGCGCCTGTGAGATCCTCGATCTGCACGCGGGTGTGCCGGGCGGTCAGGCTCAGACGCAGCCGGGCGCGGCCGCGCGGCACGGTGGGCGGCCGGATGGCCGGCGCCCAGTGCCCTCGCGCCAGCAGGCGGGCGGACGCGGCCACCGCGCGGTCAGACTCGCCGAGGATGATCGGCACGATGTGCGACGGCCCTGGCGGGCGCGGCAGACCGGCGGTCCCCAGGGCCTCGTGGAGCCACGCACTGCGCTGCGCAAGATCCGCGCGCGGCTGGGAGTCGTGCTCCAGGACCTGCAGCGCGGCCAGCGCCGCCGCGGCCACCGGCACGGCCAGCGCGGTCGAATACATGAAGGGCCGCGCCCGGCTGATGAGCGCGTCGATCAGCAGGCGGGGGCCTGCCACGAATCCACCCTGGGCGCCAAGCGCCTTGCCCAGCGTGGCCATATAGAGGAAGCCGTCGACCGGCAGGTTCCAGGCGTCGGGGCTGCCGCGCCCCTGCGGGCCCTCGACGAACGCCCCATGCGCGTCGTCCACGAGGAGCAGCGCCCCATGCGCGCGCGCGGCCTCGAGCAAATCCGGAAGTGGAGCGCGGTCGCCCTCCATGCTGAAGATGCCTTCGGTGACCAACAGGCGGCGCCGGCGCGCCCCCAGGCGCGCCAAGACCTGCGCGGCGTGCGCCGGGTCGTTATGCTGAAAGACGCGCAGACGTGCCCCGCTGGCGCGGGCCCCGTCCACCAAGCTCGCGTGCGCCAGGCGGTCCAGCACGACCGCATCATCTCGCGTCAGGAGGGCGGCGAGCAGTCCAGCGTTCGTCTGCGTCCCGCTGGGAAAGACCAGCGCGGCCTCCGTGCCATGCCAGGCCGCGAGGGCGCGCTCAAGCCTTGCGTGGATGCTGGTCGTGCCGGCCAAGAGGCGCGAGGCGCGGCTCCCGGCCCCCCATGCGGCTGCCGCCGCAGCGGCCGCCTGCGTGACGCGCGGGTGGGTGCTCAGTCCCAAGTAATCGTTCGTGCACCACGCGACGACCCGCCGGCCCTCGAGCACGACCTCGGGGCCGTCCACCGCATCGATGACGCGGCAGGTCCGCTCGAGCCCCGCAGCAGCCAGCGCGTCGAGCTCGCCCGCCAGGTCGCGGATGAGGCGGTCGTAGGCATTGACGGGATCAGACATGCGCGGTGGGGGCGGGGTTGCCGCCGATGGCCTGTCGGCCACCAACTCGCCACTCGGAACTCAGAACTCTGAACTGGTCTTACCGGGCCACCATCGGGAGGACTTCGGTCGAGCCGAAGACGCCGTAGAGGCCGCGGGCCTTGAGCCACGCGCCCCGCATGAGATACCCAAGCGCGGGTCCGATGACATTGGCGGCCATCGTGGTGTCGTCGCCGAGGATGAACTTGTGGCTGGCCCGTTTGCCTTCGTGCGTGATGCCGGTCAGGGTCATGGTCGTGGAGACCGGCTTCTTGGGATGGCGCGTGTCCATGACGCCCCCGACCTCGACCTGCTCGAGCCGGTCCACGACGCCGGCCCGCTGCAGCAGCACATCGTCCGCGTGCTCCATCCGGCGCAGTTCCAGCAGCCCGTTCGTTCGCTCGAGCAGCGCCTCCACCTCGGCGTCCGTCATCGCCTTGGCGCGCTCCACGGAGTACCCTGGCAGATGCGCGATGTCCTCGCGAATGGTCGCCTGGTACGCGTCCCAGTTGGCGATCCCCACGCCCCACCAGATGTTCACGTGCTCGACACTGATGAAGGACTGCGCCGCGAGGACGGCGGCCGCGGCGAGGAATCCCGGCGTGGCGCCGCAGCCGGTGAGCACCACGCTGCGCGCCTCGCGCACCAGCGGGTCCAGCCCGTACATGAGCCGCACCGCCGTGGTGCGCTTCAAGACGTCGACGAACACGAGTCCCTGCCGGCGGCGCACGAAGCGCTCCACCACGCTCGGGATGAACTCATTCGGCAGGTTCGGCAGCGCGACCAGCACCGCGTCAAACGCGTCCGCCCGCTCCAGGAGGCCCCCGAGGGGATCCGCTGCGTGCTCGGCCTCGACGTCGGCTGCCACCGCCGTGCCGCCGCCTTCCTGGCCGGCCCACGTCCGTCGGTAGCTCTCCACCAGGTCGCCGGTGACCCCGGCGAGGGTGTCGCAATCCAGGGCCCCGCGGCCCACCACGAAGCCCTTGCTGTCGCACACCGCGCTGACGCAGACCTCGCGCTTCAGCCCGATGATGCGGGCCGCGGCCCGGCCCAACCCTCCGGCTCCAAGGATGGCCACACGAACAGGATGCTCAGCGCTCATGGATACCTTAGGACACCTCGTGTCTGATACGTCTCTGAGACGATTGGCCGATCAGCGCTCGAGCCAGGTCTGGCGGCACGACTGCCGCTCGACCAGCTGCGTCGGGAGCAGCAGCTTCGTGGGGCTCTTCTTCTTGCCGCCGATCTGCTGCAGCAGGACCTCCAGCGCCCGGCGGCCCATGTCCGCCAAGGGCTGGCGGACCGTCGTGAGCGGCACCCGGCCGTGCGCGGCGGCCGGATTGTCGTCGAAGCCGACGATGGAGAGTTCCTCTGGAACCCGCAGGCGCTTCTCCGCGGCGACGCCGACAACCTCGAGTGCCATGTCGTCGCTCGCCACGAAGATCGCCGTCGGCCGGTTGGAGAGCTTCAGGAGCGCCTCGGCACCCGCGCGGGCGCTGGGCAGCCCGAAGTCGCCGAAGCGGATGTACTCATCCCGCACCGGCATGTCGCGCGCTTTCAGGGCCTTCACGAACCCGTCCAGCCGGTCGAGTCCGGCCTGCGTCTTCAGATCGCCGGTGATCGTCGCGATGTCCTTGTGGCCAAGCCGGACCAGGTAGTCCACCACGCGCTCCGACCCGGTACGGTTATCGATGGCGATGCAGCTCACCGGCAGGTCCTCGAGATAGTGATTCAGGACGACGCAGGACACGCCCTCATCGAGCATCTGATCGAGGAGCTCGGTGCACCCGAACACGTCCATGAAGAGGAGGCCGTCCACCCCGCGCGGGGCGGTCTTGCCGTCGGTGATGTGCAGGAGGAGGTCGCAATGCAGCCGCTCCGCCCCGCCCCCGATGCCGCGCAGCACCTGGAGCGCGTAGTACGAATGGAAGATGCCCTCGAACCGGGGCATGAGGATGCCGACGGTCGTCGTGCGTCGGCCCGCGGCCAGCTGCTGGGCGCTGCGGTTCGGCCGGTACCCGAGTTTCTTGATGGCCGCACGGACCCGCTCTCGGTTCTCGGGCGAGACGGTGGCGATCCCATTGATCACCCGGGATACGGTGGTCGTGGACACCCCGGCGGCCGTCGCCACCTGGCCGATGTCGATCGTGCTCTTCATGGATGCGGTGACTCCCCTGGGTGCAGGTCGGATTGGACTACGCCCCGCGGCTCACAGGGCGGGCTCGGCAGCCAGCTGGACGCCGGAAGGAGCCACGAGCTGGGCGGTCACGAAAATCAGCAGGTTCGAGCGCTCGACGGACTCGCTGTCCTTCCGGAAGAGCAGCCCCACCAGCGGCAGCGAGCCGAGGACCGGGACCTTGGTCTTGATGATGCTGGTCGTATCCTTCATGAGGCCCCCGAGCACGACGGTCTCACCGTTCTCCACGGCCACCGTCGTCTCGAGATTGCGAGTCGTGAACCGCGGCAGGGTGACGGAGCCGCCGAAGCTGTCGTCGGTCTTCTTCTCGCTCACCTCGGGTTTGAGCGCCAGGGTGATCGTCCGTAGGTCGTGTCCAACGCTGGGAGTCACATTCAGGACGATGCCTAAGTCCTTCGTGACAAAGTCCTGCGGCACGTTGACGAAGCGAGTCTCCCGCACGCCGGCGGAGGACACATCCTCGAAGTCGCCGTCGCTGTTCAGGTCCTCGCGCTTCACGGAGGCTTCATAGCGCGTGGGGTACGCGAACTCGGTCACGATCTTGATCGTCGCCGTCTGGTTATTGAGCGTCGTCACACGCGGCGCGGACAGCGTCTTGCTGCGGGTCGTCGAGGCGAGCGCGTGCAGCACCGCGGCGTACTGCGTGCCCGAGAGGACTCCCTGCAGGGTCAGGTTGAGCCCGTTGCCGGACGCTTGCTGGGTGAAGGCCACGAAGTCGGTCTCGGTGCCCTTGCTCAGGGAGCCGAGCTGCGAGAACTGGAACCCGGAGCCGCTGGTGCCGTCGCCGGCGGTCTTCTTCGTGAGGGCGGCGTTCCCGGTGAGGGCGGTTTCGAAATTCCACTCCCGTGTGTCGGCCAGCGTCACCTCGAGAAACCGGGCCTCGATCAACACTTGGGGCGGCGCGACGTCCACCTGCTCCAGCAGCCGCTCGACCTGCTCGAGGTAGTACGGCACGTGGGTGATGATGAGTGCGCCCGTGCGCTCATCGAGCACGACTGAGCTGTCCTGCACCTGCGGGATGACCTCGATCAGCAGGTCGCGGAAGGTGTGCACGCTCTGCAGGCCGGTGGCCTGCAGCGCGACGCTCTCGCGCGTCTCGGACAACGGCGCGAAGGCCGCCCGGACGCCCGGGCCCTGCGCGGGGAAGTAGACCCGCGTCTCCAGGGGCTCGGCCTCCATCTCATCCCGGGTGGCGATCCAGATGGTGTCCTCATCCAGCCGGTACACCAGCCCCTGCCCCCGGACAAGATAGTCGAGTGCGCGCTGGAGCGCCATCTCCACCATGTGGACGGTCACCGGGCGCGCCGTGGTGCGCGCGTCCTGGGACAGGATGATGTTGATCTGCGCGCTCTCGGCCAGAAAGTCCACCGCCGAGGCAAACTCCACTTCCTGGAACTTCGCGGTGACCGGCGCCTGCAGCCGCGCGCGGACGGCCGACGCCGCGGCAGGGCTGCCTGCCGCGGTCAAGGGCGCCGCGCCGGCCGACGGGGCCGCGGTCAGCAGCCAGGCGGCTGCGACGAGGGTGCCCGCGCGCATCAGGCCGCAGACCCGCTCGGGGCCAGCACGCGGGCGGTGATGAAAATGAGAAGGTTGCGCCGCGCACTGGATGTCTTGTGCTGGCGGAAGAGCCCCCCCAGGAGCGGGATGTCGCCAAGGACCGGGATCTTGTAGAGGAGGTCGGTGGTCGTGTCCTTCATGAGCCCGCCCAGCACCACCGTCTGGCCGTGCTCGATCAGGACGCTGGTCGTCAGCTGGCTCGTGGTGAACTCCGGCAGGATGACGCCCCCTTCGAGCTCGCGGAACTTGCTGAACGCGCTCACTTCCGGGGACAGGATGAGCGTCATCGTCTTGCCGTCACGGCTCACGCTCGGCGTGACCGCCAGCAGGATTCCGACGTCGCGCTTCTGGAAATCCTGCGGCACGTTGGCGAACTCGGTCTCGCCGGCGTCGTCGAAGTCGCCGTCGCCGTTGATGTCGAATTGGATGAGCGACACCTCATAGCGCGTGGGGTAGCGGAACTCCTCGACCACTCGGATGAGGGCGGTCTGGTTGTTCAGCGTCGTCACGCGGGGTGCGGAGAGGGTCTTGCTCTTGTCCGTCTCCTGCAGCGCATGCAGCGTGGTCTCGAACTGCGTCCCGGTGAGCACGCCCTGCAGGGTCAGGTTGACGCCCTCGCCCTCGCGGTCGAGGGACGGGAACTTGAACCCGCCGCCGCTGGCGATGTCGGTGCCCGGCCCCGTACTCGCGCCAAGCTCCTTCTTGCTCAGGCTGGCGGCGCCGGTCAGCACCGATTCCAGCTGGAACTGCTCCAGCTCGGTCATCACCAACTCGATAAACCGCGCCTCGATGAGCACCTGGAGCGGCGCGACATCCAGCTGCCGGAGGAGATCTTCCATGAGGCGCAGGTTCTCCGGCGTGTTGGTCAAGATCAGCGAGCCGCTGCGCTCATCCAGCACGACCTTGCTGCCGGAGGGCTGGGGGACGGTCTGGTCGATGAGGCTGCGCAGCGAATCCATGGCCAGCGCCTCATTGCGCGCCACGGCGGAGGTCTCGAGCGCCAGGGGGGTGAGCCCGCTGCGCAGCATAAAGACGCGGGTCTCCATCGGTGCCGCGTCGAACTCTTCGGCCGAGGCGATGAGCACGACGTCCCCCTCCACGCGGAAGGCGAGGCCCTGGCTCTTCGCCAGGTACTTGATCGCCGACTCGAGCGGGAGCGCGTCCACCTTGAGGCTGACGAGGCGGGTTTTGAGGTCCAGCTGCGGCGAGGGGAGAATGCTCACGCCTGCAGCGTCGGCGAGGAATTCCAGGACGTCGCTGAGCGGGACCTCTTCGAACGCGAAGCTCACCGGCGCCATGAGTTTGTCAGATCCTGCCGAGCCCGGGCCCCGGGCGCCGGCCGGCGGCGTGAAGCCGATCGTCCGCGTGGGCGGCACCTGCTGCGCACGCAGGACGTCGTGGATCATGCCGCGCTCGTCCTGCTGGACCAGCCGCTCCAGGCGCTGCTGCTCCTGGCCGGCTTTCGCCAGCTGGGCTTGCTCAAGGAATTTCTGGGCCTGGGCATGCGCCGGATCCTGGACCAGAATCCGCTGGGTGAGCTGGATGGCGAGGTCGTACTTGCGGTCCCGGAGGGCTTGCTTCGCAAACTTCAGGACGGTCTCGAGCTCGATGCGCTTGGCGGTCAACTGCGACTCGAGCTCGGCCAGCCCGGCCTCGCCGGACTCGCGGAACCCGGCGCGGGCGCGCGCCTCGGCGAGTTTGCTCTCCGAGCGGGCGATGAGCGCCTGCGCGGACTTCACCAGGGGATGCGCAGGATCGACGAGGGCCAGCTGCTCGAAGAGCTGGATGGCTTCCGCGTAGCGGGCCTGACGGTGGAGGGCGAGTCCCTGCTGGTAGAGTTGCTTGAGCTGGCGCCCGCGGGCCAGCAGCTGCTCGAGCAAGGGCGGTATGAGGCCGCGCAAGCTGAATTCCGCGCGATCCTCAAGATCGACGCGACCCACCGCGACGCCCTTC
>SBAZ01000109.1 GCA_005239935.1 Planctomycetales bacterium
CTCCCCTTCCTTATAGGTGGGCATCGCTCGCTTGCGCGAGAGATTCACGCGGCCCTGCTCGTCGATCTCGATGACCTTGACCGGGAATTCGTCACCGAGTTTGACGACGTCTTCGACTTTGTTGACGTACTTGTCGTCCAGCTCGCTGACGTGCACGAGCCCCTCCTTGCCCGGTAGGATCTCGCAGAAGGCGCCGAAGTTCATGATGCGCTTGACCTTGCCCTGGTAGATCTTCCCCACCTCGACGTCCTCGGTAATGTTGCGGATGATCTCGACCGCCTTGGCCGACTTGGCCGCGTCGCTGGAGGCCACGGAGATCGTGCCGTCGTCCTCCACGTCGATGGTGGCACCCGTCTCCTCGATGATCTTCCGGATGACGCGCCCGCCTGGGCCGATGACATCGCGGATTTTCTCGGTGTTGATCTTGATGACCGTGATACGCGGCGCGTACATGGAGATCTCCGCCCGGGGCCGCTCGACGGCCGCGGTCATCTTCTCGAGGACGGACATCCGCGCGGGGTGGGCCTGCTTGAGGATCTTGTCCACGAGGTCAAGGCTCAGCCCTTCGCGCGCCTTCACGTCCACCTGCACCGCGGTCGTGCCCAGCTTGGTGCCGGCGACCTTGAAGTCCATGTCGCCCAGGTGGTCCTCAACGCCGGCGATGTCGGTGAGCACGGCGGCCTGGCCGTCCATCTGCACGAGGCCCATCGCGACCCCGGCCACCGCCGCGCGGATCGGCACCCCGGCATCCATGAGGGACATGGAGGCTGAACACACGGTCGCCATGCTCGAGGAGCCGTTCGATTCGAGGATGTCGGAGACAACACGGATCGTGTACGGGAACTCGTCTTTCGAGGGCACGAGCGGTTCGAGGGCGCGCTCGGCCAGGGCGCCGTGGCCAATCTCGCGACGCCCCGGGCCGCTCAGCCGCCGCACTTCCCCGACTGAGAACGGCGGGAAGTTGTAGTGCAGCATGAAGCGCTTGTAGGACTCGCCCTCGAGCGCCTCGACCAACTGCTCATCGTCGCTGGTGCCCAGCGTTGTGACCGCGAGGCTCTGGGTCTCGCCGCGGGTGAAGAGGCCAGAGCCATGCGTGCGCGGCAACACCCCGACTTGGCAGTTGATCTCGCGCAGGGAGGTAAAGTCGCGGCCGTCCGTGCGGCGCTTGCCCTCCAGGATCGCGCGGCGGGTCGTCTCCCACTCGACCTGGTGGAACGCCTCGGCCACGTCGGCGGGCTTGATCGTCTCGTCGGCGGCCAGGGTCTCCAGGACGGACTTCTGCAGAGCCGCGACCGCGGTGTAGCGCTCGTCCTTGGTCTTGGGGGTGTTGATCTGCTTGAAGGCTGGCTCGGCGATGGCGCGGACCTTCTTCAGGACCTCGGCCGGCACCGCGCGCACCTCGAAGGCGGTGCTCTTGGGCTTGCCGGCGCGCGCCACGAAGTCCTCCTGGAGGCGAATGAGCCCACGGACTTGCTCGTCGCCGAAACGGATGGCCTCCATCAGCTGCTGCTCAGGGACTTCCTTGAGGCCGGCCTCGAGCATGACGATCCCTTTCGCCGTCCCGGCGACCACGAGGTCGAGCGTACTCTGCTTCAACTGCTCATAGGTGGGGTTCGGGATGAATTGCCCGTTCACGCAGCCGACGCGCACCATGCCAAGCGTGTCCGCGAACGGGATGGACGAGATGCGCAGCGCCGCTGAGGCGCCCAGGCCCGCGAGGACGTCCGGGTCATACTCCCCGTCAGAGGAGAGGACCGCGGCCATGACCTGGATCTCGTGGAAAAGGCCCTCCGGGAAGAGTGGGCGGATGGGCCGGTCCATGAGGCGGGCGCTCAGGATTTCCTTCTCGGTGGGGCGGCCTTCGCGCTTGAAGAAGCCGCCGGGGATCTTGCCGGCGGCGTAGGTCTTCTCGCGATAGTCGCAGGTGAGGGGGAAGAAGTCGATGCCTTCTCTGACGCTGGGCGCGCCGACCGCGGTCACGAGGACCACGGTGGCGCCCTGCGTGACCACCACCGCGCCATCAGCCTGGCGGGCGAGGGCCCCAGTCTCGAGCGTGATAGAGGAAGTGCCCAACGGTGCAGACACGCGGATCGTCATGTGATGGGGTCCTAGGTGCCCGCCACTTCTCCGCCGGCGGCGGAGCCTCGGCCTCGGGGGCCGATGGACGGGGGACGACTCATTTCCGCAGGTTCAGCAGATCGAGGAGCTGGCGGTAGGTCTCCTCGTCATGGCGCTTGACGTACTCCAGCAGCCGGCGGCGCCGGCTGACCATCTTGAGGAGACCCTGGCGCGAGGCGTGGTCCTTGCGATGGCTCTGGAGGTGGGCCGACAGGCTGTTGATGCGCTCGGTGACCCGGGCGATCTGCACCTGGGGGGACCCGGTGTCGCTGTTATGGAGGCGGACTTGCTCGGCGGTCTGTTGGGCGGCTTCGGCGCCCATGCGCTACCCTATCTGCTTCTCGGTGTGTAAGTTGCCGCCTAGTATACGCCTCATCCCGACGAGCGTCAAGGCGTACCGGGTCTGGGCCCCGAAGGGGGCCTGACCCGGACGTCAAGCCCCGTCGCAGTCCCGGCGCAGGCAAGGGGTCAGGGACCGTGGGGCAACGAAGACCGGACCGCGCCGACTGAGAGCCTATAAGCCGAGTTCTGTCCCTCAACCCGGGCCTGGGCCCGAAGGGGCCTGACCCGGGCGTCGGGGATGGTCATCCATCTGGCCCTGGCGTTGCCGTCAGGGTCCTGCGGCCGACCTCCCCGGCATCCCGCGTGAGCGGGAACGCGGCTGGACGGGCCGCCCCCCGGCCCCGAAGGGCCGGGAGCCCGGGATGTTTGGCCTTGCTCCGCGTAGAGATTGCCGCGTTTCACCCCTCCCCAGGCTCATCGCCCAGGGAGGACTCGTCTCTGTGGCTCTGATCCGACCCCCGCGCCCTCCCGCCTCGCGGCGAGCCGGCTTGGGGATGCCCCGACGTTATCGGGGTACGCGTGTCCATGGAGCTCGGACTTTCCTCCCTGCACCCCGAAGGTGCAGAGCGACCATCCGGTTCTCAGTCGGCTGGCGGTCCGGTTGTCAAGGAAGGGCGGGCGTCTCGCGGCCCTCGGCGGCGCGGCCGGCCAGCCGGTCGGCGGCCGCATTCTGGATCCGCGGAATGTGGACGATCCGCCACGTCTCGAACGTCCCGAGCAGGTGTTTCGCCAGGTCGTGCAGCAACCGCAGGTTCTGGTCGCGCACCTTGTACTGGCCGTTCACCTGCCGGGCGAGTAACTCGCTGTCGGTCTTGACCGTCACCGCGGTGCACCCGGCGTGCAGGGCCTCTTGCAGGCCGTAGAGCAGCGCGGCGTACTCGGCGACGTTGTTCGTGGTGCGGCCGAGCGACTTGCTGAACTCGCGGGCCGTGCCGTCCCCGTCGAGGAGGACGACACCGATGCCGGCCGGGCCGGGGTTGCCCCGGCTGGCCCCATCCACGAACACCTCACAGCTTCGAGCGGGCCTCATCAAAGAACAGGATCCGATTGCAATTCTCGCACGTAATGAGCTTGTCGCGCAGATAGACCTGGCTGATGACCTGGGCGGTCATCCGCCGGTAGCAGCCGCCGCATGCGTCGTTGATGAGCGGCACGAGAGCCAGGCCCTCCCGCACGCGCAGGACCCGCTCGTAGGTGGCGAGCGCCTCCTTGGCCACCTCGGGCGTGAGTGTTTCGCGCTGGCGCTCCAGTTCCGTGACGCGCTGGTCAATCTCGGCGACTTCCCGGTCCACCCGTGCGCGCTCGGCGCTCAGCTTCGCCTGGGCCTCGGTCGCGGCCTGCTGCGCCTGCTGCCGTGCTGCGGTCGCCTGCGAGATCTCGTCGAAGCGCTTCAGGATGCGGTCCTCGAGGAGCGAGTTGTCCGCCTTCAGCCCGCTGATCTCCTGCTGCATGGTGGCGTATTCCTTGTTCGTCTTCAACTGGAAGAGCTGGCCCTGCAGCTTCTTGACGTTGGCTTCCTTCGTTTGCAGGTCGATCTCGTCCTGCTTCTGCGCGAGCTGGAGCTGCTTCACACGCTCCTCGGCGGCCTTCACCTTGGCCTCCTCGGCGGCGACGGCGGACTGGGCGGCCTCCAGCTCGGCGGGCTTCGCCTCCTGCTCCCGTCGCAGCCGGAAGAGCTCGCCGTCCACGTCCTGCAGGCGTTTCAGCGGCTCAATGACATCAGGCACTGCGGGCCCCCTCGCGTGAGAAAACCCTGGGCGCTACAGGACTCGAACCTGTGACCTCATGCATGTGAGGCATGCGCTCTAACCGGCTGAGCTAAGCGCCCCCAGTCGTGACTAGAGCAGCATATTTTACCAGTCTAGTAGGGGAACTGCCAGGGGAACTCGGTATCTGAGCGTCACTCTGGCACCTTTTCACCAAGAAGTGCCAGGCACCTTTTGGGCAAAAGGTGCCTGGCACCTAGGGGAGTGGGCCGGGGACGGATCGAACGTCCGACCAAGTGGTTATGAGCCACCTGCTCTGCCACTGAGCTACCGGCCCGTGGCGCCACAAACAAAACGCCACGGAGCGCACTCGCTCCGTGGCTCCGCCCGCCCGGCCCGTCCGCCGGACGGGCGTCTTATATCACGCGGCCCTTCTCGGGCGCGAAGGTCACTTCCAGGAAATTCCGCAGCCGACGGCTGCGCGTCGGGTGCCGGAGTTTGCGCAGGGCCTTGGCTTCGATCTGCCGCACGCGCTCGCGGGTCACGTTGAACATTTGCCCGACCTCTTCCAGCGTGCGCGGCGAGCCGTCCTGCAAGCCGAACCGGAGGGCCAGCACCTGCTGCTCCCGCTCGGAGAGCGAGACCAGCACGTCCTCAATCTGCTCGCGCAGCATGCGGTACGCGGTGGCGTTCGCCGGCGACACCGCCCGCTCATCCTCAATAAAGTCGCCGAAATGCGTGTCGCCGTCCTCACCGATGGGTGTCTGGAGCGAGATGGGCTCCTGCGCGATCTTCAGAATCCCGCGTACCTTGTCCACCGGGATGCCGGTGGCGCGCGCGACCTCCTCCGGCATGGGTTCGCGGCCGGTCTCCTGCACGATGGCGCGCGAGACGCGGATCAACTTGTTGATCGTCTCGGTCATGTGGACCGGAATGCGGATGGTGCGCGCCTGGTCGGCGATTGAGCGCGTGATGGCCTGGCGGATCCACCAGGTCGCATACGTCGAGAATTTGTAGCCCCGACGGTACTCGAATTTCTCCACCGCCTTCATAAGCCCGATATTCCCTTCCTGGATCAGATCCAGGAACGAGAGCCCGCGGTTCGTGTACTTCTTGGCGATGCTCACCACGAGGCGCAGGTTGGCCTCGACGAGCTCCTTCTTGGCGCGGGTGTAGGCGAACTCGCGCTGGTAGATCTCCCGCAGGGCGAGCCGCATCTTCGCCGCCGGCCCGCCGAGCAGCCGCACGGCCGCCAGCCGGGCACGCTGGAACTGCCGGACCTTGCTGCGCTGGCGCCGATGCTTGGCCTGGACGATCTGCCGCTCCAGCGTCTCGACCTTGCGCACGTACCGCTCCACCTGCTCGATGAGCCACTCGACGCCCTGGATGGTCAGGTGGTAGTCCTGCACAACGCGCAGGATGCCCTTGCGCGCGCGCACCCGGCGCAGGCGCCGTCGGATCTTGGTCAACTGGGCGACGAGCTCCTCGCGCTTGAGGTTCGGGTCGTCCTTGGAGTAGTCCTCGGGATTGAGGTCCCCATCGATGAGGAAGTCCGTGAGGCGCAGGAGTTCGCGGCGCAGGATCGGCAGCTGATAGACCGCCCCGCGGTAGGCCCACTCCGCCGCCTCAATCTTCTTGGCGAGCGCCAACTCCTGCTCGCGCGTGAGGAGCGGGATCTGGCCCATTTGCCGCAGGTACATCTTGACCGGGTCGTCCAGCTGGCCGGTCTCGACGGGTTCCTGAGCCTCTTCTTCGCGGCTCTCCTTCTCCTCGCGCTCCTCGAGCCGCGAGGGCGGCGCGGCGCTGGGTTTGTCGACGATCTCGATGTTCTCCTTGCCCAGGAGCGTCAGGAGCTCGTCGATCTCCTCCGGCGAGGCCACGTCCTCCGGCAGCAAATTGTTGAGCTCGTCGTACGTGAGCCGTCCCTTGTCCCGCCCGACCGTGATGACGCGGGCGAGGCGCTCGCGGAACGACTTGCTCTTCCCCGCGATCTTGCTGGCCACCGCCATCTGTCTTACGCCTCCTTGATCGCCTGCTGCACGGAACGCAGCAACCGCTGCACCTCGGCGTCCCGTCCGGCCTCCTGCGCGTCCTTCAACTGCCGCTGCAGGCCGGCCACCCGCTGGGCGCGCGCAGCGCGCCGCACCCGGCCGATGCAATCGGCCAGGACGGCGTCCGCATCCTCGACCGTCTGGGCCAGGTCCACGAGTGCTGTAATCAGCGTGCCGTGCCCGTCCTCCGTCAGCCGGGACACGACTTGTGCGGGCGTGGCCCGGTGCCGCCTGGTTTCCAACTCGCACACCATGCTCAGGACGCGCCGCAACGCCGGATCCCCGATGTCGTCCAGCCGGACCCGCGCGCTCACGGCTTCCCACCGCGAGGGGTCGTCCAGCACCAGCGCCGTGAGCATGCGCTCCGGCCCCGGCGCGGGCGTGGAGGCCGCGGCGCTGGGCTGCGGCGCTTCGCGTCCCGTCCCACGGGGCGCGGCCTTGCGCAGCTCTTCCGCCACGGCGCTCTCGTCCAGGCCCAGCCGCTCGGCCAACCGGCGCACGTACTCCCGGCGCAGCATGGCATTCGGCACTTTCGCCAACGTAGGAAGCACAAATTGTGCCGCCCGCACCTTCCCTTCAAGGCTGCGCGGCGGCGAGCGCCGGAGGGCGGTCTCGACGAGAAAATCGAACACGGTGTCGCTGCGCTCCACCAGGGCCTCGAAGCCCTTGCGGCCGTGCGCGCGGACGTACTCGTCGGGATCCACCCCGGCCGGCAGCCGCGCGACCCGCACCGCCAGCCCAGCCTCGACCGCCACGTCCATGCCCCGCAGCGTCGCGGCCTCGCCGGCCGCGTCCGCATCAAACGCCAGCACGACCTCCTCCGCGTAGCGCTTCAGGAGCCGCGCCTGCTCGGTGGTCAGCGCCGTGCCCAGCGGCGACACGACCGGCAGCACCCCGGCCCCGGAGAGCACGACGCAATCGAAATAGCCCTCCACGACCACGGCGCGCTTAGCTCCCAGGATCGCGTCCTTCGCCTGCGCCAACCCGTACAGGTGCCGCCCCTTCGTGTAGACCGCGGTCTCGGGGCTGTTCAGGTACTTCGGCTCCGTGCCATCGAGGCTGCGGCCGCCAAACCCCACGACCCGTCCGCGCGCATCCAGGATTGGAAAGATCAGTCGGTTGCGGAACCGGTCGTACGCCCCGGCCGCGCCCCGGATCACGAGGCCGGCGGCCTCCAATTGCGCGTCGCTCACCCCGCGACCCTGCGCGGCCGTCAGCAGATGCCGCCAGCCTTCCGGCGCCAGCCCGAGGCGAAACCGCTTCGCCGTCGCCTCCGACACGCCGCGCTCGGCGAGGTACTCGCGGGCGGCCCGGCCCTGCTGCGGGTGCGCGAGCCGCCGCTCCAAGTGCGCGCAGACCTTCTCCAGGAGCGCGGTCAGTCCCCGGGCGGACTCGTGTCCCGCCGTCGCCTGCGTCTCCGGCACGGCGACGCCCACCTGCTCGGCGACATGCCGCACGGCCTCGGGGAACGTCAGCCGGTCGTGCTCCATGAGAAAGGAGAAGATGTTCCCGCCCACGCCGCACCCGAAACAATGAAAGATCTGTTTCTCCGTGTTGACCATGAAGGAGGGCGTCCGCTCCCGATGAAACGGGCACAGCGCCTTGAAGTGGCGCCCGGCCCGCTTGAGCGGCACGTAGCGCCCAATCACCTCGGCGATGTCGGCCCTTGCCTGAACATCGTCAATGACTTGTTCAGGGATCAGACTCATTCAGTCCCGCTCGTCCTATGCCAGTGGTCAGTGAGCGCGTCGCACTGGCTACCGAACGCTGGCCGCTGACCACTCACTTGACCGCCGGCAGCAAGTCCGGTCCTCGCTGGGCCGCTCCGGGGAAGCGGGCCGCGATGCGCGCCAGATGGTCTTCGGCTTGCTCGGCCAGCCGAGGCCCCAGCACAGACTTCTCCATGACGCTGGCCTGCAAATATGCCACCCCGCTCGAGGTCAGCAGGACAAGGACCAGCCCGGCCCACCACAACCCGCGCAGGGCCCCAAGCAACAGCCCCAGCCCTTGAATCCCCCAGTGCAGGCGTTCCCACTTGAGGATCGTGCTGATCCGCTCCAGGGCTAACCGCAGTAGGAGCAGCGCCGCCAAGAACACCAGGGCGAACACCATGGCCCCAGCCAGGTGCGGCCTCACCCAAAGCCAGGGCTCGAGCCACCCTTTGACGGTGTACCAGTAGTTGACGCTGAGGCAGGTCACGCCGACCGCCCCAACAAGCCCTAAGATTTCCGATACGAGGCCGCGGCTAAATCCGTTGTAACAGGCTCTCAGGAATATACTTACAATGATCAAGTCAACCCAGTTCGGCCAGGTCGTCACGGTGCGCTCGCGGCTCTCAAGCAAGTCTACCTGACGCTGCAAGCGGGCGTCAAGGTAGCGCTACCTTATTTTGGGCTTTGTGCTGACGTGAAGCTGAGCAGGGTCCCGCATAGGCAGAGTGGGTCGTGCCAGCACGCTGCCGGGTCTCAAGGCCGAGAGGTCAACGCGCCTGGAAGGCGCGCGCCTTGACATAGTTGAGCTCGGTCAGCACCCCCTGGTGCTGCTCATCGAGCTTCGCCACCAGCTCGTCGTGCTTGTCCAGGAGCGTATCCAGTTTCTTGAGGATCTGGCGCAACTCCGACTTGCCTTCCGTATCCGCGGCTCCGACCGTCGCCGGACCGGGCGCGGTGCCCCATCCGAGCACGAGCCCGACCAGGAGCGCCCACACTACCGCACGCACACGCCGTGTCTGACTCGCTGACATCGCGCACCTCCTGGTCGGCACTTCGGCCGCTCAGGGAGCGGCCGGCTGGGGCGTCGCGGGGATGGTCTGTTCGCCCTCGCCCGGCTCTTGATCCATGAGATCCACCGTGAGGAAGATCAGGAGATCTTGCCGGTTCGGCTCGCTGCCGGTGTAGTAGTCGGTGTTCCGGAAGAGCGCCCCGAGCACCGGGATATCGGCCAGCAGCGGCACCTTCGACACGACGGTGTTCTCCGCCGTCTTGATCAACCCACCGATCGCGATCGTCTCGCCGTCTTTGATGCGCACCGAGGTCTCCGCCGTCTGGATCGTGAACTGCGGCAGGTCGATGTCCCCGCCCGAGCCGGTCGTATAGGTCACGTCGCTGCCGACGGCAATCACCTCCGGCTTGAGGTCCACCACGATCTCGTCGCTGGGATTGACGTGCGGCGTGACCTCGAGCAACGTTCCGACATCCTTGGTTTCGTACCCGTTGATCTGAATGTTGCCGGTCGTGGGGTCGATCGTGTAATTGGGGATCGGGTACTCAGTCCCGATATGGATCTTCGCCTTTTGGTTATTGAGAATCGCAATCGATGGGTTCGAGAGGATGTGCGTGTCTGTGCGGGACTTCACAAAGTTCAGCACGGTCTGGAGTTGGCTCGTGGTCAACGAGCCCAATGTGACGGTCCCGGCCGTGACGGTCCCCTCCCGGAGGGAGGGCCAATTGAAGACCTGCCCGAGTTCGCCGAATGTGGACTCCAGGGGGAACGGAAAGGTCGAGTTCGCGAACGTGTGGGTGCCCTGCGTCAAGGTCAGTGAATTCGACCAGTCAATGCCCAGCACGTCATCCTTCGTGAGCTTCGTCTCCACCACCTTGCTCGAGACCAGCACCTGCGGCGTGCGCTGATCGATGCGGTCGATGACCTCGCGGATCTGCGACAGCGAGGCCGGCACATCGGAGACGATGACCGTGTTCGTTCGCTCATCGAACTTGATCTTGCCGCGGTCCGACATGATGTCCTGGATGACCCCGGGCACGTCCTTGGCCTTCGCATAGTCCAGCGCGAACACCTCGGTGGCCAGGGGCTCCTCCTCCAGGGCCTCCTTCGACATGACGCGCACGATGCGGCCCTTGCGCTCGTAGGCAAAGCCGTACGTCCGGACGATGATGTCGAGCGCCTGCTCCCAGGGCACGTTGGTCAACTTGATGGTGACCAAGCCCTCGACGTCCGTGCCCGCGACGATGTCGACCCCGCTCTTGAGGGAGATGATGCGCAGGACTTGCCGGATGTCCGCATCCTTGAAGTCCACGCTGATGAGCCCCTCGGCCGACGGCGGCGCGGGCGCGGCGGCCTGCGGCGTCTCCGCGGCCGGCTCGGCGGCCTCCGTGGCCTCGACGGCCGGTGCCGTCCCGGTGGCCTGTCCGGTGTCCGCCGGGGCCGGCTCCAGGGTTTCCGGCACGTCCGCCTCCCCCTCGGCCCAGGCGACGGCGGCCCCTGACATCGCCAGCCACACCCCGACGAACCCGCTGAGCACTCTTCGCTGCGTGTCCACCCGGCACCTCCCGTTACGGCGCAGGTTGCTCCGCCGCAGCATCATACGTAATCTGCAGCGTGAGCGGTTCCCCGCCGCTGACCAACACCAGCACCACAGAATCCTCCCGAATCGCGGTCACGCGATACTCGCCCACCTGATCGCCGACCTTCACCTCGCCGTCGTTGATCAGGGCGATCGAGTGCCCGCCGGGATCCCAGAGGATCCCATAGAGCACCGGTTTCGTCAGATCGAGCGGCCCTGCCTGCTTGATTCCGATCACCTTGCCATCCCGCACCAGCGGCGTAAAGGGGTCGCGCTGGCTGCCGGGATCGTACTGAAACGACTCCTTCTTCGCGCCACCCTCCGACGGGCTGTTCGCGCCCGCGGCCAGCGGACTCCCCGCGGCAGCCAGCAGCAGCCAGGCCGCAACAACCCCGAGGAAGCGCTTGCCCCCAAGGCACACAAAAGGCCCGGTGCCCCCGCGCGCAATGCCGCCGTGAGGCCGGGCCGATGAGGCGCGTACCCGCTGGCGTATCATCCTACGGAGCCGGAGGCGCAGGGACCGGCGCGTTCGTCGCAAAATAGGCCTGGACCACGAGCCGGACGGTGTGGCGTTTCGGCTCATTCGCATCCGCGGAGATCCGCAGGTTGGACACCTCCATCGGGATGTCGTCCGATTCGACGAGCCCGAGAAACGTGCCCAGCTGGTGGTAGCCGGCCTGCGCGTCAATCTGGATGGGGACCGCTTTGATCACACCGGGGGTCTTGTCGTCCTCCTCCGGGACGGGGCTGCCGCCTGCCATCGCACCCCTGAGCCCGGCGGTGCGCTGCGGGAAGATCGTCTGGATCTTGACCTGTGACTGTCGCGCGAGGTCCTGGAGCCGCTTGATGACGGAGGACTCTTCTTCCTCCGCCGGCAGCATCTGCCGCAACGCCGCCACCGATGCCATCAACTGCTCATGCTGGGCGCGCAACGCGGCTTCGTTCGAGGTGGCGGTTTCCAGCACGCGCAACTCCTCGCGGGCCTTGCCGAGGTCGCGCCCGACGGTCCACAGCCTGGACCAGAGCGAGCCGACGGCCGCCAGAAACAGCCAGCCCCCCAGCGCCGCCAACAATCCTGCCAGCAGCAACGCGCGCTGTTCCTCGGCCGTGAACTTGAGTTTCATCGGCCGCCTGCCCCCGTCGGTGCGCCCGCCTTCACGTCCCCGGCGGCAGGGCCTTGGACGGTCGCGCCCTGCAGCGTGAACTGCACCAACTCGATTGGCCCATCGAGCGTGGATTTCATGGACTCAATTTTCAGTTCCGGCACGGCCGCGGCAAAATCGGCATCGGCATGCAGCTCCTGCACCAAGCGCGGGATGCTCCCGGTTTCGGCGCCGCCCATGGCGAGGGCGGCTCCCTGCAGCATGAATCCCTGGCCAGCCTCGAGCGAGAGCTCCGTGAACCAGACGCTCTCCGGGAGCAGGTTGGAGAGCGTGTTGAGCCGCCGTGACCACCGTCGGCCGCCGGCGGTGAGCTGGCGGAACGAGTCTTCCTGGTCGCGGAGCTGCTGGGTGTACTGCCGCAGGGCGTCCACCGCGGCCTTCCGGGGTGCCAGCTGGGCGATCTTGGTCTGCATGCGCCGCAACTGTCCAGTCTGCAGACTCACGGGGATCCACAGCAGGACGAGGAGGCCGGCCAACCCGCCCACGATCGCCCACACCAGGGGCAGACGGTACCATTGCTCGAGCGGAGACCCGGCCGCCCCCTCCGGGGTCCCCGACAGCAAGTTAATGGTCAACATGCCGCTCAGCCTGCCCGCAGCGCCAGCCCGTAGGCGACCGTGAAGCGCCCGGACAAGCCAGGCGCCGGCGCCCACGGCGTGACGGTCTGCGCCACATGGCTCCGGAGTGCCTCCATAAACGGCTGACTGTCGGCCAGCCCCCCGGTCACCAGCACTTCCTCCGGCGCCTGACCGAATCGGTTCTCGAAGTAGTCGAAGGAGAGCTGGAGCTCGGTCACCAACGCCTCACTGCCTGATTTGAGCGCGGCGGCCACGTCCGGCGGCAGGCTCGGCTCGCGCAGGAGCGGCTCCAGCGCGGCGGCTTCCTGGCCGGTGACATCCGCCATGCTGCGCACCAATTTCTCCGCACCCCAGGGAATGTCGCGGACGAGGTACGGGATCTTGTCTCGGAAGACGACGAGGTTGGTCACCTGGGCGCCGAGATCAACCAACACCCTCACGCCGGAGGCCGCCTTACCGTTCGCGCCGGTGAGATAGGCGTTGGTCAGCGCGAGCGCATCCACGTCCAGCACGCGCAGGTCCAGCCCCGCGCGCTTCGCACAGTCTACGCGGCGCTCGACCAGCTCCTTCTTGCACGCCACGATGAGGACCCAGACCTTCCCCTCGCTCGCGGGTCCGAGGGCGGCGCCGTCAATGGCCACGTCCTGCACATTGAAGGGCAAGTAGCGCTGGGCCTCGAAGGGAAGGGCCTGCTTCATTTCGTCCGGCTTCATCGCCGGCAGTTCGACCACGCGCAGGATGACCCAGGGCCCGCTGACGCCCATCGCGACCGTCCGGACCGGAGCACCCAGCGCACTCATCGCGGACTTGACTGACTCGGTCGGATCATCCTGCCCGACCGGCAGGGGCACGATCTCCTGTTTGATGACGGCGCGCGCGCCCCCCGCTCGCCGGGCGCCCAACAGGACCGCCTTGACCGCGGACGCACCCAGGTCCAGACCGACCGCGAACTTCGCCTGTGGTCGTCGGATCGTGGTCAGACGCGTGAGCACCCGCGCCAAGCCCTTGGCGGCGGGCGGGATGGGCACGGGGGGCATACGGCTAGTCGTTGCGCAGCGTAATCTGGGAGGACAACTCAGGACTGTTCATCCCGCCCCCGGGCAGTGCGGGGTGGTCATAGTCGATCTGGAGGGTAAAGGTCACCGTGCGGGCGACGGCGTTGTAGGCGAAGAGCGGCGTCTGCGCGCCGGTCGGCAGCCGCACGTCGTTGGCCATCACCCGGCACGTCGGCGCCGCGCAGGGATTCGGTGGCGCGTCATCCCGGTTGGCGGTCTGGAACCGGATCAGCTGCTCGATGCCCCCTGGGCCGGCCACGATGGCATAGTGCACCCAGGCACCTGTCGTGGTGTCATTGCCCCAGCAGATGGTGGGCGCGGGGGTATCGCACTCATTGAGGATATTATACCCTCGGGCAATTCGGAAGTTAAGCCGGTTGCCGGGCAGTCCGGTCGGGTCGATATTCGCCTCGCGCATTTCCCGGACCACGGTGTCAAAGGCCTGGCGGGCCTGCTGCTGGACATGGATATACGCTTCGGAGGAGAGATACGACGTCTGCCCCGTCAGGAACGTCGTCAGCAGCCCGCCCGAAACGACGAGGAAGATCACCGCCACGATGGTCAGCTCGACGAGGGTGAATCCGCGCCGGTGCGTCCCCGTCCGGCTCATCGGCACGTCACCAAGGTCGTTAACATCGCCTGCGACTCGACGACTCCGTCGGCGTCCGCATCCGGTCCCACATCCAGCCGGCCTGGCAGCTGCTGTGTGCAGCCCTTCCCGCACCCGACCGTCGTCGGGGGCTGATAGGTGAACTCGGCGGCCACCGCGGTGCCGCCCACGGTGCGCTGTTGGGTACGCCACCCGACCGATACCGTGATGCGCAGAGGATCGAACGTGGTGTCCGCGCCGGTCCCCCCGGCCCACTCGCCTCCCCCGACCTGATTCGGGCCGCAATAGGCGGTCCCCGCTTCGTTCTGGCATGTGACCGCCACGCGCTCAAGGCTCTGGGCATCCACCGCCGGCAGGCTCTTGCCGCCGGCTCCAGCCTGCGCAGCCAGCCAGGCATCCCAGCTGGTCTCCGTCGGGGGCTGTGCGGTGGGCCGCGTGCACCCTACATTGCGCTGCCGGATCAGTTCCATGACTCGGGTGGCGTCATTCATGGCGCCGGCGAGGCTCCGGGCATGGAGATTGAGATAGGACTGGCCGAAGAAGGCGCCCAGGAGCGCCACGATCGTGAGGCTCATAATCGTGGCACCCAGGATAATCTCCACGAGCGTGAACCC
>SBAZ01000096.1 GCA_005239935.1 Planctomycetales bacterium
GGGCGAGAAGGTGGCCGGCTGATGCCTGTGCGCGCTCCGGAGAGGCCGGCCCCCACAAGTCTCGAGAGCGTGCTGGCCTCGTTTCAACCGGATCTGGAAGCGGTCACACAGCGCCTCTTCGAGGTCCTGGGGGATCCGGTGGCGAGGTCCGTCACGTACCTCATCAGCGCCGGCGGCAAGCGCCTGCGCCCGGCCCTCGTCCTCCTCGCCGGCCGGTCGGGTCCCAGCCCGAATCAGGCGGCGCTCATCGATGCCGCCACCGCGGTCGAACTCATCCATACGGCGACCCTGGTCCACGATGACATCATCGATCGGGCTGCCCTGCGGCGCCGGCAGACCACGTTCCATCATCGGTGGGGCACCGAGCGCGCTGTCCTCATGGGGGACTACCTCTATGCCACGGCGTTCACGTTGCTGACCCGTGCGCAGCGCCCGGAGGTCGTGCAGGTCATGGCCGATGTGTGCCAGCAGTTGGCACGGGGCGAGCTGCGGGAGGTCGAAGCGCGGTTCCGGCTCGATTTGACGGAAGGGGAATACCTGAGTATCATCGGCGACAAGACGGCCTCGCTCATTGAGGGCTCCTGCCGCGCCGGGGCCTTGCTCGGCGGTCATGCGCCGGCGGCGGTGGACGCGTGGGGCCGGTTCGGCGCCAACTTCGGCCTGGCTTTTCAGATCATTGACGACTGCCTGGATTTGGTGGGTGACGTGCAGGAACTTGGCAAAGCGATCCACACCGACCTCGATAAGGGAGCGGTGTCCCTCCCGATTATCTACCTGGCTCGACTGCTCACCCCCTCCGCCCGCCGCCGGCTGTTCGGTCCGTTGCAGCGCCGGGATCAGGCGCCTGCCGCCCTGCGCCGCATCGCCCGCATCGCCGCGGCGCGCGGCGCGGTCCAGCGCGCCCGGCGCCGGGCTGTGGCCTTCGGGCAGGACGCTCAACAGGCGGTGGCGGCCATGCTGGACGGCATCGCCGGAGCGGTGGATGCACTCACACACTACGCGGTGACCAGGAGAAGCTGAGATGCGTCTGGGCTGGGGTGAGCTGCTGGTGGTACTCGCAATCGTGCTGCTGCTGGTGGGCGCTAAACGCCTGCCGCAGATCGGCAAATCGCTCGGGGAGGCCCTGCGCGAGCTCAAGGACGCCTTGCGCGGCAAGGGAACGGATCGCTGACGCGTCGCATGGCCGCACCCGTGGAGTCGCATGGCTGACCCTGTCGCCGCCCCAGCGCCTATGGCCGGTGCCGCAGCATCCGGCACGGCCGCGGGGCGCCCTCAAGGCCTCTGGGAACGGCTCGAGCAGCGCTTCGGGCGCCGGGAGTTCCTGCTCAAGTCCGGCTGGGGATTCTTTTGGCTCTTCCTGGGCGGGTGGCTCCTCTCGAATCTGCGGTTTCTCTTCCCGAATGTCCTGTATGAGGCCTCCCTGGCGTTTAAGGCCGGGAAGCCGGACGAGTATCCCCTCGGCATCAGCGAGAAGTGGAAGAAGCTCCAGCGGGTCTGGATTGTCCGCACCCCGCAGGGGTTCTATGCCTACTGGGCGCGGTGCACGCACCTGGGCTGCACGCCCAACTGGTTTGATGCGGAAGGGCGGTTCAAGTGCCCGTGCCATGGCTCGAACTTCAACCCAGACGGCGACGTGATCGCCGGGCCGGCGCCGAAGCCGCTGTGGCGCTGCGCCATCACACTCGCGGACGATGGACAGCTCTTCGTGGACAAGGGCCGGCTGGAGAACCGCCCCGGGGCACGCGAGCAGGGCGAGTTCTTCCTGCCGTACGCCGCGGCGTGATCCCATGGCGGCGCCGATGACCAGCGTCAAACAGTACGTGAAGAAGACGAAGGTCTGGAAGTCCATCTTCCGGCATGATTTCGCTGATTCGCCCCGCACGCGGCTGCAGCGCATCTTCGGCAACGTCTTCCTGCACCTGCATCCGGTGCGCATCGCCAAGGATGCGATTCGGGTGACCTATACCTGGGGCCTTGGGGGCATCTCGTTCTATCTGTTCCTGGTCCTGACCGTGACCGGGATCCTGCTGATGTTCTACTACCGGCCGGCGAGCGCCCTGGCGTACCGGGACATCAAGGACCTCTCCTTCGCGGTCACGCTTGGCGGCTTCCTGCGCAACATGCACCGCTGGGCGGCGCATCTCATGGTGGTGACAGTCATCTTCCACATGGTGCGCGTGTTCTTGACGGGCGCCTACAAGCCGCCGCGCGAGTACAACTGGGTCGTCGGCGTCCTGCTCCTGGTCATGACGCTCTTCCTCAGCTACACAGGCTACCTGCTCCCCTGGGACCAGCTGGCGCTGTGGGCCGTGACCGTGGGCGCGCAGATGGCCGCCAACTCGCCGCTCCTCGGGAACGAGGGGCCCTTCATGCTGCCCTTCATCAGCACGCAGAACGATGCCCGGTTTGTCTTGGTGGGGGGGACCGTCATCAACGACGCGACCCTCATCCGGTTCTATGTCCTGCACTGCATCGCGGTGCCGTTCCTCTTCACCATCTTCCTGGCGGTGCACCTCTGGCGCGTCCGCAAGGATTCCTTCTCGCTCCAGACCGGAGAGAAGGTGGACGTGTGGCCCCATCTGGTCTCGCGCGAATTCGTGGCGGCGCTGCTCGTGACCGTCATCTTGTTTGTGTGGTCCATCGTCATGGAGGCCCCGCTCGAGGCCGAAGCGAACCTCAACGTCACGCCCAACCCCTCGAAGGCACCCTGGTACTTCCTGGGACTGCAGGAGCTCCTCGTGTACTTCGATCCCTGGATCGCGGGGGTCGTGCTCCCAACGCTCATCATTGTCGGGCTGATGGCCATTCCGTACGTGGACACGAATCCCAAGGGGGTCGGGGTGTGGGCGCGCATGGGGTGGCAGCGCGTGGGGCCTACCCGGCTGTGGGTGCCGACCGAGCGGCCCTTTGCGGTGTCGGTGTTCATGCTCGGCGTGATCATGTGGTTTGTCCTCATCTTCATCGGAACCTACGACCGCGGACCCAACTGGGAGTGGTACTGGCCTTGGGAGCCGTGGAGTTACCGGCGGCTCACCAAAATGACGCTCAAGAACTTACCCAATCTGTGGGGTCTGGTGCTGCTGGGCGCCTACTTCCTCTCGGGGACCCCAGTCCCGAAACCGGTCCGCGACCAGATGGCTGCGCGGGGCGGCCCGAAGGCCCCGGGCCTGGCCTCGGCGGCGCTGCATGTCGGCTTGGGGCTGGTGATCGCGGCGGCCATCTTCATCCCGCTCCTCACCGCGCCGGATCCGGACTACCCTGCGCGCAGCCGGTATCCCACACTCTTTGAATCGCTCGGCCGGTCGGTCAATGCTCCCATGGTGAGTCTGCTGTACGGGTGGGTGAAACATGTGGGCCCGGCCGCGGGCTACGCGATGAGCGGACTGGTGGTGCTGGCCTTTGGGGGTGCCCTCGGAGCCCTGGGCATCGCCTTCGGGAAGTTCAAGGACCGCCTCTATGACGAGCTGGGGCTGATCAAGTACTCCGTGGTGATGGCGCTATTTCTGATGATGATGGGCGTGCTCGGCAAGATCATGCTGCGGCTGCTCTTCGGCGTGAAGTACGTGTTCAGCTTGCCCCAGTTCAACTTCAACATCTAACGGCATGAAGCGCGTGCTGTTCACCGTGCTCACCGGGGCGCTGACGGCGCTCTTCGTTCTTGCGCTGGCGAAAGATACCAATCGTGAGTGGACGCGGTATCAGCGCAAGTTCCTGGGGACGCTGGACCGGGCGGAGCGGCGGGGCCTGCGCGGCGGCATCCAGCAGATCCTGCTCGACGATCTGAACCGGGTGGATCGCTGCACGACCTGCCACGTCGCCGTCGACAAACCGCAGCTGGCCCTGGCCGAGGAGCCGTTCAAGGCGCATCCTGGCAAGTTGCTGGACTGGCATCCGCCGGAGACCTTTGGGTGCACCGTGTGCCATGGCGGCCAGGGCATCGCCAGCGAGGCGAAGGCGGCACACGGGGACGTCCCGCATTGGGAGGAGCCCCTCCTGCGCGGGCCGCTCGTGCAAGCCTCCTGTCGGAGCTGCCACGGCAACGTCGAGGCGATCGCCGAGCATGTGCCGCTGCTGATCAAGGGGATGACGCTCTTCGAGGAGAAAGGCTGCTATGGCTGCCATGCGGTCAAGGACTTCGGGCAGACGGTCTCGCAGGACCTGACCGAGGTCGGCTCGAAGTCGTACCTGCTCCTCGAGGCGGACTTCGAGATGATGCGGCCCCCGCACGACCGCATCCACTGGCTCAAACGCAAGCTCGCGCACCCGCGCACGCTCAACCCCGGCGTGCCGCAGGACCGCCTGCCGGAGGGTGAGGAGGAGGTCTTCCCGAGCGCCATGCCGCATGTCGGCCTGGCCGAAGACGAGATTGAGGCTCTCACGACCTATCTCCTGAGCCTGACGGACGCGGACTATCCGGCCTCCTATGTCACGCCGCCGGGCCCGAGGCCGGCCGTGGCGTATGCCTCGCCCATCGAGCACGGGCGGGCCGTGTTCGAGCGGTACGGCTGTACCGCGTGCCACGGACCGGGTGGCAGCGGGGGCCGCATGAACTTCAATGCCGGCCTCGGGCAGGAGGTGCCGCCGCTGCTCTATGTGAAGGCCTACTACGGGAACAACGTCGAGGCGCTCAAGACGGTCATCCGCGAGGGCCGGCAGCCTGCGCCGCGTCAGGATGTGACCCGGCCGAACCCGCCCCTGTACATGCCGGCCTGGAAGGATCGCATTTCCGAGGAGGACCTCGACGCGCTGGTCGCTTACCTCTTGTCGTTGCACGACCGGGTCGCCCCCTCCGCCGAATCCGCGCCGGCCGACGTGGCCTCGGCGCCGCCTGCCGACGTCCCCTAGGCGTCACGCGGGAGCCTCTCGCCCGCGTGCTATAATGCGGCCATGAGCACTCCGACCCCTCGACGCGGGCCGCATCCTTGGCTGGGGGCCCTTGCTCGGGGTGTCGCTCCCGACGTGACGAGGGGTCGTCCCGAGCGAGGCGCAGCCGAGTCGAGGGACGGCGACGTGGAGCCCGAGGTGTCTCCGGGGCGCTCCACGCGTCTCATCGTCGCGATGAGCGGCGGGGTGGACTCCTCGGTGGCCGCCGCGCTTCTGCAGGAGCAGGGCTACGAGCTCCTCGGCATGACCCTGCAGTTGTGGGGCAAGGACGTGTGCACCTCAGCCGGGACGCGGCTGTGCTGTTCGGTCCGCGACGCGCTGGACGCGAAGGCCGTGGCCCGCCGGCTGGGCTTCCCGCACGAGACCGTGGACCTGGCCGAGGCGTTCCAGCATCGCGTCATTGACTATTTCGTCGGCGCCTACCGCGACGGGCTGACCCCCAATCCCTGTGTCGCCTGTAACGACCATATCAAGTTCGGAGAACTCCTGGCGGTGGCACAGCGCCGCGGAGCCTCGGGGGTCGCGACCGGCCACTATGCCCGTCTCGCCTGGGAGCCAGACCGCGGGCGGTTCGTCGTGCGGCGCGCGCGCGACGCGGCGAAGGACCAGTCCTACGTGCTCTTCGGGCTGACCCAGGAGCAGCTCTCGCACGTCCGCTGGCCGATCGTGTAGCCCAGCAGCCCCTGGTGAGTGCCGAGCTGACGCCCAGACACATCCCGGATCGGGCCGGGCTGCGCCACGCCCGCCAGTCGA
>SBAZ01000016.1 GCA_005239935.1 Planctomycetales bacterium
CACGCCGGCGTGGATGTCCTCCTGCTGGAGCTGCGCGGCCACGGCAGCCGTCCAGGCCCCTACACGTTCGGCTTGCGGGAGGTGGACGATGCGCAGGCCGCGCTGACGTGGGCTGCGGCGGCAGACGGAGCTCCGGTGCCGGTAGGCGTGATCGGATTGTCGACCGGCGCGGCGGTCGCGTGCCAGGTGGCCGCCCGGCTTCCGGACGTACGGGCCGTCGTGACGGATTCCGTGTACCCGCGCTTCTATCCCATCGTGCGGCGCAGCATCCGGCACCGCTACCACCTGCCGGCGTTCCCCTGCGCTTGGATTACCTGGCTGGCGCTGTGCCTCGCGCTGCGGGTTCGGCTGAGCATGCTGGATCCGGTCCGTTTGGCCGCACACCTGCGGCTGCCGCTGCTTGCCATTCATGGCGGGCAGGACGAGGTGGTCCCGGCCGAGGAGGGCGCGCAGTTTTTCCGCGCCTGGGCCGGGCCCAAGTCGCACTGGCTGGAGCCGACCGGTACCCATGTCCGGATCTATGGCGCGCGGCGCGCCGACTACGTCGCCCGGGTCGCGGCGTTCCTGGAGGAGACCCTCCACCCATGAGGCGGCCGCTGGTTGGGCTCCTGAGCGACTTCGGGACGCGGGATTGGTACGTAGCCGCGGTCAAGGGCGTCGTGCTCACGCGGTGTCCCCACGCGGCGCTCGTGGATATTACGCATGAGGTGCCGCCACAGGACGTGGTGGCCGGGAGTCTTGTGCTCGCCGCCGCGCTGCCGTGGCTGCCGCTCGGGAGCGTGGTGCTCGCGTGCGTGGATCCTGGCGTCGGGACGGGGCGGCGCATCGTCGCCGCGCACGCCGACGGGCGGTTTCTGGTCGGACCGGACAACGGCCTGCTGTGGCCCGCGCTCGGCCAGGCGCGCACGTGGCGGGCGGTGGATGTGACGGCCTGTCGACAGCGTCTCGCCGTCCGCAGTCGGACCTTTGAGTCGCGCGATGTCATGGCGCCTGTGGCGGCCGCGCTCGCTCGCGGGACGCCGCTGGCGCGGCTCGGGCCGCCGGTGCGCCGCCTGGTGCCGCTGCCGCAGCCGGCGGTCGCGGGCCGGCGCGGCCGGTGGCACGGCCAGGTGATTCACGTGGATGCGTTCGGGAATCTCCTCACCAATCTCCCGGGCCGACTCGTGCGCCGCGCCGGGGTCATGGTGCGCTGTCGGTCGCGACACGCGCGTGTGGTATCATCGTACGGACGCGGGCGCCGCGGGGAAGTCATCGCGGTGGTCGGCGGCGTCGGCCTTGTGGAGCTCGCCGTGCGCGACGGGTCCGCCGCGCGGGCCCTGCGCGCCGGGCGGGGCACAGCCGTGGAGCTGCGGCATGGCGCGCGGTGAGTGGGACGGTCCGTGGATCATTGCGCACCGCGGCGCCTCGGCCGTGGCGCCGGAGAACACCGCGGCCGCGATCCGCGCGGCGGGGCGCGCCGGGGCCGACATGGTCGAGGTGGACGTGCAACCGACCCGCGAGGGCCGGCTGGTGGTCTTCCATGATGATCGGCTTGAGCGCACGAGCACCGGGCGGGGCCGCGTCGCCGCGCACACGTACGCGGCGCTCGCACGGCTGGACGTGGGCGGGTGGTTCGCGCCGCGGTTTCGCGGTGAGCGGATCCTGACGGTGTCGAGGGCGCTGCGGCTGACCCGACCCCGGGCCGTGCTCAATCTCGAGCTGAAGCGGACGCACGCGCCGCGGCGCGTCCTCGCGCGTCTCATGCGGGATCTCCCCCTGCGGCCCTCCCGTGTGCTGGTGTCGTCTTGTGACCCGCGCTTGCTTCGCCCGTGGCCGGCCCGCGGCGTGCCGACCGCGCTCATCTCACGTCGGCGGCCGCAGCAGGCGCTGCGCCGGGCGCTGCGGCTGCGGTGCCGCGCCTGGCATCCGCACCACCGCGACGTGACGGCGTCGTTGGTGCGACGGGCCCATGCCGGCGGGCTGCGGGTGCATGCCTGGACGGTGGATGACGCCCGTGGCGCGCGCCGGCTGTGGCGGCTAGGGGTCGACGGCATTTTTACGAACGACCCCGGCCGTCTGCGTCGCCCACACAGGATCGCTCGCCGCCATGGTTGACTTCCCGCACGCCCAGGACAAGCTGGCCCTGGTCCGCCGGATCCCCCTCTTTTCCGCCTGCACCGAGAAGCAGCTGCTGCTCATCGCCGAGCGCACGCGCCTCATTGAGCACAAGAAGGGGGAGTACGTATATCGGCAGGGGGAGCGGGCGGAGGCTTTCTACATCGTGATCTCCGGCCGCCTGCGGGTCTACGCCCACGAGGGCGGCGAGGAGAAGACCATCACGATCCTGCATAACGATGACTCGTTCGGCGAGATGTCCCTGCTGACCGATCAGGTGCACGGAGCCACCGTGCAGGCGCTGAATGACACGCTCATCCTGCGACTGGGGAAGGCCGACTTCGAGGAGGTCATCAACCGGGTCCCGTCGCTGGTCCTGTACCTGAGCCGGGTGCTCTCCAAGCGGCTGCGCACGCGCGAGTATGCCGGCGGGATGGGGGAGGCCACGATCGTGGCGCTCTTCAGCGCCGCGCATGGCGTGGGTTGCACAGTGCTGGGCGTCTCGCTGGCTGCGGCCCTTCGGCGCGAGACCGGGCACGAGGTGGTGGTGGTGGACGTGAGCGGGGCTGCGAGCGCGCGGCCGTGGCTCTATCCTGGGGCGAGCCCGAAGACCCCGGCGTGGGCCGGCGGAGACATTGAGGCGATCCTGACGGCCGGGCTGATGGCGCATCCACTGGGGTTCAAGGTCTTGGCGGCCGGCTCGCTGCTGACCGAAGAGGGTGGGGAGCAGGCGATCGCCCCCCTCCTGAGCGTGCTGATCAAGCGTTTCGGGTACGTCGTGCTGGATCTGCCGGTCGCCGTGCACGCGCCGGTCCTCAAGGCGCTGACGCAGTCGGACATGATTTTCTTCATCACGGACCCGGAGAGCGACCACGTCCTGCGGACCAAGGCCCTCATGCAGCAGGTGCAGTCGCTCGTCGGCACGGCCGAGCCGACGGTGCGCGTGATCCTCAATCGCCGCGCCGCGGCCGTGGAGCGCAGCGGCATCATGGATCTGCTCTTCACGCAACGCGATGAACGACTCAGCCTCTCGGAGGTCGCCTCGCAGATCGGCCAGCCGGTGGACGCGAGCTTTCCGCTGATCCCGTCTCCCTCAGGCGATCTGACGCTGGAGGAACTCTCGCGGCTCTTGGACACGCGCGAAGCGGCCTACACCACCGCCGTGCGCCGCGTGGCCCGTGCCCTCGGCGGACAGTTGATCGGGTTGGCGCTCGGCTCAGGCGCGGCACTGGGCCTGGCGCACGTGGGTGTGCTGCGGGTGCTCGAGCGCGAGCGCATTCCCATCGACATGGTCGCGGGCTCGAGCATCGGCGCGCTGGTCGGGGGCCTCTGGGCCTCCGGGCGGTCGGCCGATGACCTGGAGCAGCTGGCCGTGCGATTCAAGCGGCCGTGGGACATCCGGCGGCTGTTCATCCTGGATCTCGGCATTCCCGTGGCCAGCGTCATCGCCGGCCTCATCGCCGGGTGCACCCTCGGGTGGCTCACAGGGCTGTGGGGGGGCATGATGTTCGGATTCATGGTCTGCGTCGGGGTGGGCCTGGTGCTCGGGCCGCTGGCCGGGGGCCCGATCCAGGGCGCACAGCTCATGGCGAAACTGAAGGAGGACTTCCAGGGGAAAACATTCGAGGACGCGCGCGTCCCGCTGCGGATCGTCGCGGCCAATCCGGTGAGCCGCGAGGAGATCGTCTTCGACTCCGGGCCCATCGTGGACGCGGTGCGCGCGTCGGTTTCGATTCCCGGGATCTTCAAGCCGGTGCAGATCGGCGAGAAGTATTGTCTGGACGGCGGGGTGGTCAATCCGGTGCCGGTCAGCGTGCTGAAGCGGGCCGGGGTGCGGCATGTCATCGCGGTGAACGTGTTCCCCACGACGGCCGAGTTGCGGGCGAACCAAGAGCGAGTCCGGGTGCGCCGGGAAGAGCGGGCGGCCCGCCTCGCCGCCCGGAGCTTCCCGATCCGGCTGCTGGCGTGGCTGCGACAGGAGCTGATCCGGTCCGTGTCGCCCTTGATCTTCGATGTGATCATGCGTTCCATGCAGGCCATGGAGTACCAGATCGCCGAGGTCTCCTGTCAGGATGCGGACATCACCTTGCGCCCGACCGTGGGCGGCTCGCACTGGCTCGAGTTCTTCAATCCGGAAAAATTCATCCGGCGGGGTGAAGAGGTGGCGATGCAGCAGCTGCCGCAGCTGAAGCGCCTCGCGCACCTGCCGGATGCCGCCGTTGACAACACTCCCTGAGGCACTTACGATAAAGGCGCCATGATGTTCCGCTTGCCAGCCCAGCTACCCGCGACGCATGCCTGCTGACGTCGTCATTGTGGATGGGGTGCGCACCCCGCAGGGCATCTTTGGGGGTGCGCTCAAGTCCTTGACGGCGCAAGAGTTGGGAGAAACCGTGGTCCGCGAGCTCCTGAAGCGGACGAAGATCAAGCCGGAGCAGGTGGAAGAGGTCATCCTTGGCTGCGTCGCCCAGCAGTCGGATGCGCCGAACATCGCCCGGGTCGTGGCGCTGCGCGCCGGCGTGCCCAGGACGGCTCCTGGGTACACGGTCCAGCGGAACTGCGGCTCAGGGCTCCAGGCCATCATCAACGCGCAGCAGAACATCGTCTGCGGCGAGCGCGATGTGCAGATTGCGGGCGGCACCGAGGCGATGAGTGCCTCGCCCTATGTGAGCCGCGACCTGCGCTGGGGCAAGAAGCTCCGGCACTCGGAGATGGTCGACACGGTCTGGGAGGGGCTCACGGACCCGGTGTGCGGCCAGATCATGGGGCGGACCGCGGAGAACCTCGTCGAGGAATTCAAGATCTCGCGCGAGGAGCAGGACACGTTTGCGCTGCTGTCACACCAGCGCGCCTTCCGCGCCACGCGGGAGAGCCGGTTCAAGGACGAACTCGTGCCCGTCATGGTGAAGAAGCGCGCCATGGGGCGCGACCTCCCGCCGGAGCCGGTCACGCAGGATGAAGGCATCAATCCAGGCCTGAACGAGCAGACCCTCGGCCAGTATCCCGCCATCTTCAAGGAGCCGGGCGGCACCGTGACCCCGGGCAACGCCTGTTTCAACGCGGACGGCGCGGCCGCCGTGCTCGTCATGTCGGCGGAGAAAGCCAAGGCGCTCGGCTACACGCCGATGGCCCGCATCCGCGGCTACGCGGTCGCCGGCGTTGAGCCGGAGCGGATGGGGATCGGCCCGACGTTGAGCGTGCCGCTGGCGCTGAAAAAGGCCGGGGTCACGCTGAAGGACATCGACCTCATCGAGCTGAACGAAGCGTTCGCCGCCACGTTCATCGCCTGCGAGCGGGTCCTGGGTTACGACCGCGAACGGACCAACGTGAACGGCGGCGCCATCGCGTTGGGCCATCCTGTCGGAGCTACCGGCACGCGCCTCGTCGTCACCCTCCTGCACGAGATGAAGCGCCGCAAGGCCGCCCTGGGCCTGGCGACGGCCTGCGTCGGGGGCGGGCAGGGCGTGACGATCGTGTTCGAGCGCGTGTGATGTACATCTACAAGGCCGGCGTCGTCGGCGCCGGGGCGATGGGGGCCGAAATCGCCCAGGTCATCAGTTTCAGCGGCCTGCCGGTCGTCCTGAAAGACGTGGATCAGCCGCGCGTGGACCAGGGCCTGGCCACCATCCGGAAGGTGTATCAGCGCCGGGTGGACCGGGGCAAGATGAGCCAGGACGAGCTCGAGACGAAGATGGCGCTCGTCACCGGTGTGACCTCCTACGAGGCCTTCAAGGACGTCGACCTGGTGGTGGAGGCGGTGCCGGAGCGGCTCGACCTCAAGCGCAAGATCTTCCAGGACCTGGATCAGGCCACACCCGAATCCGCCATCCTGGCCTCCAACACCTCGTCCTTGTCGATCTCCGCGCTCGGCGGCGCGACGCGACGGCCGCACAAGGTGGTCGGGATGCATTTTTTCTATCCCGCCCACATCATGAAGCTCATCGAAGTCATCCCCGGCCTCGACACCTCCGAGGAAACGACGAATGACGTCATTGGATTCTCCGAGAGCCTGCGCAAGCTGCCGGTGCGCGTCCAGGAGTGCCCGGGCTTCCTCGTGAACCGCATCCTCATGCCGTACCTGAACGAGGCGGCCTTTTGCGTGCAGGAGGGCGCGGCCGCCCCGAAGCAGATTGATGAGGCCGTCGCCGCGTTCGGGCTGCCGATGGGGCCCTTCACCCTGGTGGACAATCTGGGATTTGATGTCTGCCGCGAAGTCGTGCTCGTGCTGCTGGATGCCTACGGCCCGCGCATGGCACCGGCCGAACTGTGGGAGCGGCTGCACGCCCTGAAACGTCTGGGGGTCAAGTCGGGAGCGGGATTCTACCTCTATGGAGAGCGCGCCGGAGAGCCCGACGCCGAGTTCGAACGAATCGTCAAGGAGTTGCAGGCGAAGACGACGGTTCGCGGGACGTTCTCGGTCGAACGCCTCATGCTGCCAATGATCAATGAGGCGGTGCGGTGCCTGGAGGAGCGGGTCTGCACGGCGGCGGACGTGGACCTGGCGGTGCTCGCCGGCATTGGCTTTCCGCAGTCGCGAGGCGGGTTGCTGCACTATGCCGACGAGCTCGGCTTGGACAAGGTACTGGCCGGACTTGAGGACCTCACCAAGACGCATGGCGAACGGTTCTGGCCCTCGCCGCTGTTGAAACGGAAAGTGGCGGCCGGGCATCTGGGTAAGGCCGCAACGCGCGGCTTCTTCGACTACACCGAGCAGGGGTAAGGCCGCCATGGGGCTGACGTCCGGCGAGGTCGTGAAGGTCACACAGGAAGACCGGGTGGCGATCCTCACGATCGACCACCGGCCGGTGAACGCGCTCAGCCGTCAGGTGCTGCAGGAGCTCGGCCGCCTCGTGGAGGCGGTGCGGCAGGAGGCCGCGGCCAAGGTCGTGATCATCACGGGCGCGGGATCGCTGGCCTTCGTGGCCGGCGCCGACATCAAGGAGGTTGGCCAGCTGACGTCCCCCGAGGAGGCCAAGGCCATGGCCGCGCTCGGCCAGCAGGTGTTCCTGGGCCTGCAGCGGTTGGGCAAACCGGTGATCGCCGCGATCAATGGGGTGTGCTTGGGCGGCGGGCTCGAGCTCGCGATGGCCTGCCACCTGCGGGTGAGCGGCGACCGCGCGCGCTTCGGCCAGCCCGAGGTCACGCTCGGCATCATCCCTGGGTGGGGCGGGACCCAGCGGCTCGTGCGGTGCATCGGCAAGACAAAGGCGACCGAATGGATCCTGACCGGCGAGATCTACAGCGCGCAGGACGCCCAGCGCCTCGGCCTGGTCAACGTGGTCGTCCCGCAGGACCAGGTGCTCAAGGCGGCCAAGGACCTGGCGCGCAAGATCGCCTCCAAGAGCGCCGTCGCCATCGGCCAGGCCCTCGCGGCGATTGAGGCCGGCGCCGATTCGTCGCTGGAACAGGGGCTGGGGAGGGAGGCCGAGGCCTTCAGCGTCGTCGCCTCGTCGGAGGACAGCCGGGAGGGCGTGAAGGCCTTCCTGGAAAAACGCCAACCGCAATTCAAGGACCGCTGAACACGGCAGGGGCACGGGGAAGGGCGCAGGGCGGGGGTGGCAGAACACCCTGGCGTCCTGGCACCCGCCCGCTGCCCCTGCGTCGTGTCGGGTAGACTGAAGTTGAGGACGCGATGACGACCGCGACGCACCCCCACATGCCATTGGGCCGGGGAGCGCCCGAGGCGCTCGAGGTCACTGAGGCCGCGCGGGAGGCCGAGTGGACGCTGCCGAGCTTCGTGGCGGACCTCTTCATGGGACGCCTGCGGACGGACCTGGTCATGCCGTTCCCGGAGCAGGACGAGGCCGACCGGCGGGAGGGCGAGGCCTTTCTGGGCAAAATGACGACGTTCCTGAAAGAGCACGTGGACCCGGACGAGATTGACCGGACCGGCGAACTGCCGGCTCACGTGATCCAGGGATTGGCGCGGCTGGGTTGTTTCGGCATGAAGATCCCGAAGGCCTACGGCGGACTGGGCCTCTCCCATACCAACTACAACCGCGTCATCCAGCTGCTCGGCAGTTATTGCGGCTCCACCGCCGTCTGGCTCAGCGCGCACCAGAGCATCGGCGCGCCCCAGCCCCTCATGCTCTTCGGCACCGAGGAGCAGAAGCGCAAGTATCTGCCGCGGCTGGCCCAGGGTACGATCTCGGCCTTCGCCCTGACCGAGCCGGGCGTCGGCTCGGACCCCGCGCACATGCTCACCACGGCCACTCCGGTGGACGGCGGCGAGGCCTACGTCCTGAATGGAGAAAAACTGTGGTGCACCAACGGCCCGGTCGCCGAAGTCGTGGTGGTGATGGCCCGCACGCCCTCCGTGACGGTCGGGGGCAAAGAACGCACGCAGATCACCGCGTTCCTCGTGGAGAAGAGGATGTCGGGCTTCGAGGTCGCGCACCGCTGCGACTTTATGGGGCTGAAGGGCATCCAGAACGGCGTCCTCAAGTTCCGCAATGTGCGCGTGCCGAAGGACCACATCATCTGGGGCCTCGGACAGGGCCTGAAGCTGGCGCTGATCACGCTCAACGCCGGCCGGATCGCCATTCCCGCGGGGTCCGTCGGGACGACGAAACGCTGTCTCCAGATCATGCGTACCTGGGCCAAGGAGCGCAAGCAGTGGGGCGGGCCCATCGGCAAGCACGAGGCGGTGGCGGTGAAGATCGGCGAGATGGCGGCGACGACCTTCGCCATGGAGGCGCTGGTGGATCTGGCCTCCGCGCTGGTGGACCGCAAGAGCGGGGACATCGGGCTGGAGGCCGCGATGGCCAAGCTCTACTGCTCAGAGGCCTGCTGGCGGATTGTGGACGACGCCGTGCAGATCCGCGGCGGGCGGGGGTATGAGACCGCCCGGTCGCTGCGCGCCCGCGGCGAAGCCGCCATTCCGGTCGAGCGGATGTTGCGTGACACGCGCATCAACCTGATCATCGAGGGCACGAGCCAGATCATGCGCCTGTTCATCGCCCGCGAAGCGCTGGATGCGCATATGCGGCTGGTCGGCCGCCTGATAGGTCCCGGGTCCCTGGCCGCCAAGCTGCAGACCGCGCTCGCGGCGGCGGCCCGCTACGCGATCTGGTACCCTCGGCAGTGGGTGTACTGGGCCGGGTGGCCGCGGCATGCCCGCTTCGGTCGGCTGGCCAGCCACCTGCGCTTCGTCGAGCGCACCAGCCATCGGCTCGCGCGCATGCTCTTCCATGCCGCGGTGCGGCACCAGACCGGGCTGGCCAAGCGCCAGCAGCTGCTCGGACGGCTCGTGGACGTGGGCAGCGAACTTCTCGTGATGACTGCGGCGTGCGCCAAGGCGCAGGCCCTGGTGCGGCTTCAGCCCTCGGAGCAGAGTCCCGTGGACCTGGCAGACGTCTTCTGCCGGCTGGCGCGCCGGCGCGTGGCGGCGAACCTCCGCGGCGTGCGCCGCAACGAGGACCGGGCGACCTACCGCATCGCCCAGGAGGTGCTGAGCGGCCGCTTCACGTGGCTGGAGTCCGGCATCGTCTGAGACGCGGATGGACGAGACCATCCCGGCCCTATTCCGTCGGCAAGTCCAGGCACACCGAACCCGTCCCCTCTTTTGGGTGAAGCGCGAGGGTGCCTACCGGCCCATCACCTGGGCCGTGGTGTTCTCGCAGGTCGAGTGTTTCGCGACGTACCTCATCGAGTGCGGGGTCCGTCCCGGGGACCGCGTGCTCCTCTTCTCCGAAAACCGGCCGGAGTGGGGTGTGGCGGACCTCGCGATTCAGTCGGTCGGCGCCTGGACCGTCCCGCTCTATCCAAACCTCAGCGCGGGCGATCTGGCCCTCATCGGCCAGGACGCCCAGCCGGTCCTGGCCATCGGCTCCACACCGGAGCACGTGCAGGCCCTGAGCATGCTGCAACGGCAGGTGCCGTCTCTGCGCACGCTTGTCGCGCTGTGCAGCCCGCCGGGGGCGGGCCACGCGTGGGCGAAGGTGCTCGACCAGGGCCTGCACCGGGCGCCGGCACTGGGCAAGGAGCTCGCCGCCCGACGAGGCGGGCTGAAGGCGTCGGACACGGCGACCCTCATCTATACCTCGGGCACCACCGGCCAGCCGAAGGGTGTCATGCTGTCCCACGACAACTTTCTCTCCAACGTCAGGGCCTGCGCGCCGGTCATGCCGGTGACGAGCGAGGATCTCCATCTGTCGTTCCTGCCGTTGTGCCACGTGTTCGAGCGCATGGCCGGCTGGTACTACATGATGGCGGCCGGCGCCCAGATCGCCTTCGCCGAGTCCATGGACACGATTCCCGAGAACATGCGGGAGGTCCGGCCGACCGTGATGCTGGGCGTCCCGCGGTTCTTCGAAAAGCTGTATGGGCGCGTGCAAGAGGGATTGCGGCAGATGCCGCCCGCGAAGCGGCGTCTCGCCGAGTGGGCGATCCGGGTTGGGCAGGCGCGTTCGGCGGCTCTGCTGGGTGCCCGCTCGGTGCCGCCCGGCATGGCCGCGAAGTACTGGCTCGCGGACCGGCTGGTGTTTCGGAAGCTCCGCGGCCGGCTCGGCGGCCGGCTGCGCTTCTTCATCTCCGGGAGCGCGCCGCTGGCGAAGGAGATCGGCGAATTCTTTCACGCCGTCGGCGTGGCGATTCTCGAGGGCTATGGGCTGACCGAGACCTCGCCCGTCATCGCAGTCAACCGCCTGGCGGCGCCGCGCTTTGGCACCGTCGGTCCGCCCATCCCTGGCGTCGACGTGCGCATCGCGGAGGACGGGGAAATTCTCACCCGTGGGCCGCATGTGATGCAGGGCTACTATCGCAAACCGGAAGAAACCGTTGCCGTCCTCAAGGACGGCTGGTTCTCCACGGGCGATATCGGCCACCTCGATGAGACGGGACGGCTGGTCATCACCGACCGCAAGAAGGACCTCATCAAGACCGCCGGCGGCAAGTTTGTGGCGCCACAGAAGCTGGAGAACCTCTTCGTGACGGATCCGTACATCAGCCAGGCCTTCGTATTCGGCGACAAGCAGCGCTACTGCGTGGCGCTGATCGTCCCCAACTTCGAGCGCTTGCGGCAGTACGCCCAAGAGCAGGAGATCCCCGCGCCCTCCATGCCGGCGCTGGTGGCGGACCCGCGCATCCAGCGCTTCTACCGGGAGCGCGTCCAGGCCCGACAACAGGACCTGGCCTCCTTCGAGCAGGTCAAGCAGGTCGCCGTGCTGGACCAGGAATTCTCGCTGGCGGCTGGCGAATTGACCCCTACGCTGAAGGCCAAGCGCGCGACGATCGCCCAGCGACATGCGGCGACCCTGCAGCGCCTGTACGACATGCCCTCGCCTGCGGCATGACCGCAGGGGTCACAGCGTCGGAAGGCGCCTGGCACACGCCGGACGGTCGCCGCCTGAGCTATCGGCTGTGGCGCCCGCCGGCGGTCCGGGCCCTGGTCGTGCTGATCCATGGCTTCGGTGAGCACGGGGGACGGTACGGACCGGTGGCCGCCGCGTTGGCCGGCCAGGGGATCGCCGTGGCGGCGCCTGATCTGTGGGGGCATGGCCGCTCCGGCGGCGCCCGAGGTGACACGCAGCGCGTGTCGCGGTGCGTGGAGGACTGCACCGCGCTGACGCAAGCCGTGTTCCTCCGCTGGGCCGGCTGCTCCACCTACGTGCTCTACGGACACAGCTTCGGCGGACTCGCCGCGATTCACTGGCTGCTGCGCCGCCCGGACGCACTGCGGCGCGCCGTGATCCAGTCGCCCCTCCTCGAGGTCGGCTTCCCGCTGCCCGCCGCCAAGGTGTTCCTGGCGCGCGTGGCCGCGCGAGTCTGGCCATCGCTGCGTGTGCCCCTGAACCTCGAGGTGACGCATCTCAGTCATGATCCGGACGTCGTGAGGGCGTATCAGCGCGACCCGCTGGTCCATAATGCCATGAGTGTGCGCACGTACTTTGACCTCCTGCAGGCGCGGCAGGACGCGCTGACCCGAGCCGCCGAGGTGGGAACGCCTGTCCTGCTCCTGCTGGGCGGCGACGACCGCATCATCTCCGTGCCGGTGGCGCAGCGATGGTTCGAGCGCGTGCCGGGCGAGAAGGCGCAACGGCTCTACCCGGGCGCGTACCATGAACTGCACCACGAGCCGGTGCGCGAGCAGGTGCTCCAGGAGGTCGCGGCCTGGGCGCTCAGCGGGGCAGGGGCATCCGCCGGGAGGCAGGAGACATGAGCCGGCGGCCAGGCCGGTTCCTGCTGTTGGCCCTGTGCGCGGGCGCGTGCCTCACCTCGGCCGCCGCGCGCGCGGCGGACGACGAGCCGAACTGGCCGGACGTCATCGCCCAACTGCGTCGCGACGCGTCCTCCAGTTACCCGGCCTCAAGGACCCGCCAGCAGCTCGCGGTCGCCCTGAACAATTACGGCATTCAGCTCGGTGAGCAGGGGAAGTGGGCGCTGGCCACGGACCACCTCCAAGAGGCCATCCGGCTCCAGCCGGATGACCCGAAACTCCGGCAGAATCTGGCGACCCTGTACGTCAACCACGCGCACGCCCAGTACCAGGAGCGCGCTCCGGCACGAGATGTGCTGAGACTGCTCGACGAGGCCCTGACGCTCAACCCCGACCTTGTCGAGGCCTACGTGCTGAAGGGCGAGGTGCACTACGGCGCGCAACAGCTGAAGGAGGCGAAAGTCGCGTGGGAGGAGGCGCAGCAGCGGGACGCTGGACGGCCGGATGTCGAGGAGCGGTTGGCCCGGCTGCAGCAGGAGCTGCCGGTCGAGGGGCAGTTCGACCGGATCTCGCAAGCGTATTTTGACCTGCGCTTTGAGGAGGGCGCCGTGGAGCGCCCCACAGGGTTCGACATCCGCGACGCGCTGCTCCAGGCTCGGCGCGAAGTCGGTACGGATTTCGCGTACTGGCCGAAATACAAGCTCGTCGCGCTGATCTACACGAGCGGCCAGTTCCGGGCCCTGCGGCAGTCCGCGCCGGAATGGGTGGGCGGGCTGTTCGACGGGAAGATCCGGGTGCCGCTGCCCGGCGACGATTACGACGCCTCGACCGTGAAGCAGATCCTGTACCACGAGTACACGCACGCCCTGGTGCACGACTTGGCCATGGGCAAGTGTCCGGTTTGGTTCAACGAAGGATTGGCGGAATACGAGGGCGCGCGGGCCGCGGGACCGCGGTTTGAGGTGCTGCAGAGCGCGCTGACCGAAAACCGGCTCGTGCCCTGGGAGCAGCTGGATGCGCAGTTCGCCACGCATCTACGGGCCGAGCAGGTCACGCTCGGCTACCAGCAGGCACACAGCATTGTGCGGCACCTGGTCACGCGGTACGGCTTCTGGCGGATCCGACGTGTCCTCAAGGCCCTCGGGGAGGGCGCCTCCCTCGAGACCGCGTTGCTGCAGGAGTACCGCCTGAAGCTCGCGCGCCTGCAGGACCAGTGGCGCGCCTCCCTGACCGACCTCGGGCGCTGAGCCCTGCGATGCGCCAGCTGCTCGCCTGGGCGCTCTTCGACTTCGCGAACACCTTCTTCGCCGTGGCCATGCTCTCGTTCTACTTCCCGCTGTGGGTGGTCGAGACGCGAGGCGTCCGGGAGCTGGCGCTGAGCGCGGCCCTGGGAGGGTCCCTGGCGGTGGTGGGGGCACTCATGCCGCTATGCGGAGCCCTGTCCGATGCCGCAGGTGTGCGCATGCGCTACTTGCGCTGGACCACCTATGGCTGCGTCGCGGCGACCTGGCTCATCGGGAGGGTGGATTCGGTCGGGCTCGCGCTCCTGCTCTTCGCGTTCGCGAACGTCTGCTACCAATTGGGAACTGTCTTCTATGACGCGCTGCTGTGGCGCCTGGTCCGGCCCGAGCGCTGGGGGTCAGGCTCCGGCCTGGGCGCGGCATTCGGCTACCTAGGGAGCATGGGCGGCCTGCTGCTGCTCCAGCCGGCGGTGCAAGCCGGCGGCTACCAGGCCGCGTTCGGTCGTGCAGCGGGCTGGTTCTTGCTCTTCGCCCTGCCGTGCTTCCTGCTGGTCCGCGAAGACCGGTCAGCAGTGGCGGGCGACCGGTCGTGGCGGGGGCTGGCGCGCACGGCGATCCTGCGTCTGCAGATGACCGTGCGGGCGGCTCAGCACGTGGCCGGAGTCTGGCGGTTCTGCTGGGCGTCGTTCTTCAGCCTGTGCGCCATCAATACCGTGCTGATCTTCATGGCGGTCTACACGCGCAAGGTGCTCGGGTTCTCGCAGGCGGACCTCCTCCGTTTTTTCCTGTTCAGCCAAGTGTTCGCCGTGGCCGGCGCCCTCGCCTTCGGCCAAGTGATCCGATGGTGGGGGGCGAAGCGCACGCTCATGGTCGTGTGGGGCGGGTGGGTCGGCGCCCTAG
>SBAZ01000116.1 GCA_005239935.1 Planctomycetales bacterium
ATGATGCCGTGGCTGGCCCAACAGCGGGGGCATGGGGCAGGGGGCGGGGGGCAGGCGAAGGCAAGCGCGAAGCCGCGGCGGACGGCGACGGGCCGCGTCGCCAGGGCGAGGACCCGCTAGATGCCGCTGGATGCACTAGCCGCGACGGATTGGGTTGAGATCGCGCGGGTCATCTGCATCCCCTTCCGCTGGGTGGTCCAGGTGGTCGGCGCCGGCAAAGAGGGGGCCTCACCGACGTATGGGCTGCTGGCCCTGGTCCCCCTCGGGGTATTTGGGTTCGCGTGCCTGTCCTGGTTCGAGGACGGGGTCATGAAAGCCCTCTGTCTATACCTGATGCTCGGCAGTGGACTCTCGGCGTGGCTCTTGGCGACGGGGCAGTTGTTCTGACGGGGCATGGCTGCCTGGGCAGCGGGATGGGCCGCGATCGACTGGCTCGAGGCGGCACGATGGGCGTGCACGCCGTTCCGGATGGTGCCGGACGTGATCGTCACGATTCCGGGCATGCCCAAGTCGTACGCGATCCTGCCGCTGCTGCTCATCGGCCTGGCCGGACTGTGGATGATCTGGTGGGTCAGGAGCTGGCTGGCGCGCGCGGTCTGTCTGTATCTGCTGGCGGGCAGCGGCCTCACGATCTGGCTGCTGGCGCGCGGCCACCTCTAGATGGTGTCGGACATGGTTGAGCGTCCACTGCAAGACCCGGTGGTGTTCATCACCGTGCTGCAGGAGTTCCATGAGGCCGAGCCCGCCGCTCGCGGGAGCCTGGCCAATGCACTGTCGGACGCGATCATCACGAAACGCGTGGATCTGGCGGCGGTGCGGCAGGAACTGCTGGGCGGCGGATCGCATGATCTCCTGGATACGCTCGACCGGCTGTTGGACCTCATTGAACCCTACATCGAAGAAGGCGGAGTGGACGAGTGATGGCACGGCGGATCGTGATCTTCGATACGACACTGCGCGATGGGGAACAGGCCCCGGGTGCCAGCCTGACGCCGCCCGAAAAGGTCGAAATCGCCAGGCAGTTGGCACGACTGGGCGTCGATGTGATTGAAGGCGGATTTCCCATCGCGTCACCGGGCGACGCACAGGCCGTGAAGCTGATCGCACAGGCGGTCCGGGGCCCGGTCATCGCGGCCCTGGCGCGATCGCTGCCCAAGGACATCGAGGCGGCCGCCGCGGCTCTGGCACCGGCGAAGCGCAAGCGCATCCACGTGTTTCTCGCGACGTCGCCCATCCACCGCAAGTATAAACTGCGCAAGGCACGCGCCGAGATCCTGCGGCAGGCCGTGTGGGCCGTCACCTATGCCAAGCGCTATGCGAAGGAGATCGAGTTCTCGCCGGAGGACGCCTCCCGCACGGAGCCCGAGTTCCTCCACCAGGTGCTCGAGGCGGTCATCAGGGCGGGGGCGACAACGGTGAACATCCCCGACACGGTCGGCTTCGCCATTCCGTCGCAGTTCGGCGCCCTGATCCAGGGCATCACGCAGCAGGTGCGCAATATCGACCGGGCCGTCATCAGCGTGCACTGCCACAACGACCTGGGCCTGGCCGTGCCGAACTCGCTCGCCGCCATCGCGAACGGAGCCGGACAGGTCGAGTGCACCGTGAACGGCATCGGCGAGCGCGCCGGCAACGCGTCGCTCGAGGAGATCGTGATGACCTTGAGCATCCGCAAGGACTTCTTCAAGGCGGTGACCGGCGTGGACACGACCCAGATCACGGCGACCTCGCGCTTGGTCAGCACGCTGACGGGGCTGATCGTGCAGCCGAACAAGGCCATCGTTGGCGAGAACGCGTTCCGCCATGAGTCCGGCATCCATCAGGATGGCGTCCTGAAACACGCGAAGACCTACGAGATCATGCGTCCAGGCGATGTGGGGCTGGGCAAGAGCCTGCTCGTCCTCGGGAAGCTCTCCGGCCGGCACGCGTTCTCGCAGCGGCTGCGCGGGCTGGGCTTCCGACTCTCGAAGGTGGAGATGGACCGGGCCTTTGCGCGGTTCAAGTCGCTCGCCGACAAGAAGAAGGAGATCTTCGACGCCGACCTGGTCGCCATCGTCGAGGAGGATCTGCCGGCCGCGCAGGAAATCTACAAGCTGGCCTACGTGCACACGGCTTCAGGCAGCGACACGGTGCCGACCGCCACCATTCGTCTCGCGCGCGAGGGGCGAATCCTGGAGGACGCGGCCACCGGCGACGGCCCGGTGGATGCGTGCTACAAGGCCATTAACCGCCTGACCGGCGTGACGCCGGAGCTGGTGGACTACACCCTGCAGGCGGTCACGAAGGGCCGCGATGCGCAGGGCGAGGTGTCGGTGAAGATCCGGGAGAAGCGCGTTGAGGTCACCGGGCGCGGGACCTCGACCGATATCATCGAGGCCTCCGCGAAGGCCTACGTCAACGCGGTCAACAAACTCCTCTCCTCCACGACGCGCCGCGCCTACCTCGGCCGCCGTTCCGCGCCGCATCCGTAAGGAGCGTTCTCCGTTGTGCGTTGTCCGTTGTGCGTTGAGTGCCGGACGCACAACGCGCAGCGCCGAACGCAGGACGGGGTGCTGATGACTCGACGGTTCGGGGTCATCGGCCATCCGATCGGCCACAGCCGCTCGCCGGCCATGCACGCCGCCGCGCTGCGCGCGCTCCGGCTCGACGCCCACTACGGCGCCTTCGACGTGCCGCGGCGCTTTCTTGCGCCGATGTTGGACGCACTGGTCCTGGCCGGCCTTGAGGGCCTCAACGTCACCGTCCCCTTGAAGGAAGCCGTCCTGCCGCTGCTGGACCGGGTGGAGGCCTCAGCCCGGGCCGTCGGTGCCGTAAACACCATCGTGATCCGCAACCGCCGGCTGACCGGCTACAACACCGATGTGGAGGGCTTTCGTCGGGCGGTTGGTGACCTCGGCTGGCGGCCGCGGCGCGGGGCACGGGTCCTGGTGCTGGGTGCGGGCGGGGCGGCCCGGGCGGTCGTGTGGGCGCTCGCGCGGCGACCCGACATCCACATTACGGTGGCGAACCGCCATGCTGGCCGCGCGGCCGCACTCGTGCACGGCCTGCGGCGGCGGGGTGCGCGCGGCACTCTGCGGGCCGTGCCGCTGCGGCAGGCTCGGCCTGGGGAGGCGGATCTGATCGTGAATGCGACCAGCCTCGGCATGCGGCGCGCGGATCGCATGCCGCTCAACCCGCGCGCCCTGCGGCGCACGACGGTCGTGTACGATCTCGTGTACCACCGTGAGACACCGCTGGTGCGTGCGGCGCGCAGGCGCGGATGTGTTGCGGCGGGCGGAGGGTCGATGCTACTATACCAGGGTGCCGCGTCGCTGCGCCTGTGGCTGCGGCGTACACCGCCGCTGACGCCGATGCGCCGGGCGCTGGCGGCAGCGCTGCGGCGGTCGCGTCGCGCCGACTAGAGGACGGTCCCGATTACCCTGGTGCCCGTGAACGTGCCGCTGTGGGTGGTCGGGCTCATCGTCGCCGCCTTCGGCACATGCGTCGGCAGTTTCCTGAACGTGTGCATCTACCGGCTGCCGCGCGGGCAGTCGGTCGTCCGGCCGCGCTCCCGCTGTCCGCACTGCAAGCGGCCGATCGCGTGGTACGACAACATCCCGATCGTCAGCTACGTCGCGCTCGGGGCGCGCTGCCGGGGATGCCGCAAGCCCATTGCCTGGCGCTATCCCCTGGTGGAAGCCCTGACGGCCGTCGCCATCGTGGCGGTCTTCTGGCGGTTCGGCTGGCGTCCAGAGGCGGTCGTCTACGCCGCCTTCGTGTGCGCGCTGATCGCCGTCAGTTTCATCGATCTGGATTTCCAGATCATTCCGGACGAGATCATCCTCGGGGGGCTCGTCATCGGGCTCATACTCAGCGGCCTCCTCCCGTCGCTGCATGGAACCACGGACCGCCTGCTCGCGGTCGGACAATCCATGCTGGGGGTGCTGGCGGGGGGCGGAGTCCTGTATCTGACAGGCCTCCTGGGGGACTTCATCTTCAGGAAAGAGAGCATGGGCGGGGGAGACATCAAGCTCCTGGCCATGGCAGGCTCCATCCTCGGGTGGAAGCTGGCGGTGCTGACATTTTTCATCGCCCCGATGCTGGCCCTGATTCCGGGGTTGCTCGTGCTGCTGCTGAAGCGGTCGCACGTCATCCCGTATGGGCCGTTTCTGTCCCTCGGGCTGGTCGTGGCACTCTTCATCGGGCCGCAGCTGCTGGCGGCGAGCGGGATCGAGGAGACGTTCAGACTGTTGTGGGAGTATTACGGCTGGAGGCCCTAGGCGCATGCTGCGGTTCTTAACGGCAGGCGAGTCGCACGGCTCCTACCTGGTCGCCATCCTCGAGGGGCTGCCGGCGGGCGTGCCCATCGATCCGAAGGCGCTGGCGCACGAGATGCGGCGGCGGCAGTGGGGCTACGGCCGCGGGCCGCGGATGCAGCTGGAGCAGGACACGGTCGAGATCGTCGGCGGCGTGCGCCAGGGCCGGACGCTCGGCTCGCCCATCGCCCTCCTCATCAAGAACAAGGACGCCTCGATCGACCGGCTGCCGGTCGTCACGCAGCCGCGCCCGGGGCACGCCGACCTGACGGGGGCCATCAAGTACGACCACCGCGACATCCGCAACGTCCTTGAGCGCGCCAGTGCGCGCGAAACCGCGGCGCGCGTGGCCGTCGGCGCGGTGTGCAAGCAGATGCTCTCGCCGCTGGGCGTCGAGCTGGCCAGCCACGTCGTGGCGCTGGGGCCTGTGCGCGCGAAGCCGGCGGCCGCGACGGTGGCGCTTCTCCGGCGCAAGGCGGAGGGGACGCCGCTGCGCTGCCTGGATGGGGCCGCGACGAAGAAGATGGTCCGGGAGATTGACCGGTGCGTGAAGGCCGGCGATACGCTCGGCGGCATCTTCGAGGTGCTCGCGGAGGGCGTCCCGCCGGGCCTGGGCAGCTACGTGCACTATGACCGGAGACTGGATGCCCGCCTCGGCCGCGCGATCCTCTCCATTCATGCGGTGAAGGCGGTCGAGGTCGGCGACGGGGTGCTCGGCGCCTCGCTGCCGGGCTCCAAGGTGCAGGATGAGATCTTCTACGCGAAGGCCACGGGGTTCCGGCGCTCGTCGAACCGCGCCGGCGGATTCGAGGGCGGCATGACGAACGGGCAGCCCATTGTGGTGCGCGGGTTCCTCAAGCCGCTCTCGACGCTGCGCAGCCCCCTGCGCTCGGTCGACATCAACACCAAGAAGCCGGTCGTCGCGACCGTCGAGCGCAGCGACGTCACCACGGTGCCGGCGGCCGGCGTCATCGGTGAAGCCATGGTCGCCTTTGAGCTGGCCCGCGCGATGCTCCGGAAGTTCGGGGGTGACAGCCTCGGCGAAGTGACGCGCAACCTGCGTGGCTACCTCAAGCAGGTCGCGGCGTTCTGATGATCCCGCCACCTGGCCGGGTCCACCGTAGGCGGACCGCGCGGCCACAGCGTGATGGGGTGGTGGGGCCGCGCTGGCCTGCGGCCAACGACCAGGTGGTGGGATGAACATCATCCTGACGGGCTTTATGGGGACCGGGAAGACCTCGGCCGGCAAGCGGCTCGCCAAGCGGCTCGGGTGGACATTCGTGGACGTGGACGACCTGATCGAAGCGAGCGCGAAGAAGCCCATCGCCCACATTTTTGCCGAGCACGGGGAGCCGGTCTTCCGCCGGCTGGAACGCCGGCACATCGGCCGTGTGATCCGCGGCGACCACCAGGTCGTGGCCACCGGCGGCGGGGCGTTCGTGGATCCGCGCAACCGCACGCGCCTGCGGGCCACCGGGGTCGTCGTGTGCCTCACCGCCAGGCCTGAGGTGATCCTGAAGCGCGCCAACCGATCGCCGGGCACGCGCCCGCTGCTCGCCGGCACCACGAACCCGCTGGGCCGCGTGCGTCGGCTCCTGGCGGTCCGCGCCAAGGCCTACCGGCAGGCCGACCTCGTGCTCGATACCAGCACGCTCAGCGTCGAGGAGACCGTGGAGCGGCTCTGGAAAGTCTTGAGTCCTCATATCTGCCCCAGTTGGGAATACCTCCTGGGCCATGCGCCGGCGCTGACGCGCCGCTACGCCGGCAAGTATGTCGCCATCGAAGGGCAGCGGGTGATTGCCTGCGGGCAGACCCAGCTCGAAGCCTACCGGAAGGCCTCGGCCCGGCTGCGGACCGGGTCGGACACCGGGATCTACTACATCCCGCTCCCGGAAGAGTCGCTCACGGCGTTCTGACGCCGATGCGCCGACGCGCTCAGCGCTCCGCGCCGACGCGGAGCGTCCGATTCCCCTACCTGAAGGACGCCCACGGCCACTACGCCCCCATCGTCTATCTGCAGGTCTGGACCGGCAACCGGTGGCTCTACCTGCAGGCCTACGTGGACTCCGGGGCCTCGTGGAGCGTGTTCCACGTCGATGTGGCCCAGCTGCTCAATGTGGACCTGCGCAAAGCGAAGCGCCGGTATCTGGCGCTGGGCAACGGCAGCGTCATCCCCATCTACCTGCACCGGGTCCGCGTCCGGTTCGCCGGCGAGGAGTTCATGATCCCGGCCGGCTTCTCGGACGCGCTGCGGGTCGGCTTCAACCTCATGGGCCGTGCCGGCGTGTTCGACCGCTTCCAGATGGCCTTCAACGACCGCACCCGCACCCTGACCGCGAGCCGGCTGGCGGCCCGCCGGTAGGGCCGCCCGGGTGCCGCCCGAACGCGCGCCTTGTCCCAGAGCCACACATTGGCTATACTGTAGCCAGAATGCGATTTGAGGTCGTGCTGGCTCCGGAGGCCGTCGAGGATATCCGGCGGCTCCGGGCGCACGTGCGGCCGATCGTCCGCGACGCGATCGAGCGGCACCTGCGGCACACCCCAACCTTGGTCAGCAAGAGCCGTATCAAGCGGCTGCGGGGGCGCGCACGACCCCAGTACCGGTTGCGGGTCGGGGAGGTGCGCGTGTTCTATGATGTCACGAAGTCCACCGTCGAAATCCTCGCGGTGGTGTCGAAGGCTGATGCCGTGGCCTGGCTGCAATGGGTGGGAGGGCACAGATGAAGCGCATCGCACTCTCTGAGGTCAAGGACGACCTGTCTAGATACCTCCATGTCGCCGAGCAGGAGTCGGTGGTGATCACGCGCCACGGCAAGCCGGCGGGGATCCTCATCGGGTTCAAGACGGATGAGGACTGGTTCGACTACCGCTTGGAGCATGATCCGCGGTTCCTCAAACGGATCGAGGCCGCGCGGGCTCGGTTGCGAAGAGGGCGCGGGACCAAGCTCGAAGACATCGCGTGGGACTAGGAGCGCGCTTCTATGCCTCGCGCGGGCGTGACGCGGCGGTAGGCCCACGGCCGTTTGACATTCGAACCCGAATCCGCTAGGGTGGGGCAGAGTGCGCTGGGGTGCCGGATGGCATCCTGTGACGGTTTCATTCGTCTCTCCTCCCGTTCCGATCGTGTCGGCTGACGGCCCTCATTGCGCCTCCGGCGCCGGGGGCCGTCTGTCGCAGAGGAGTCCTCATGCGTGTTGGCACCCCGCGGGCCCTCCGTGTTGTCGCCGGGTTCCTCGCCTTCGCCCTCGTCGTCCTCCAGTGCGTCCCCGCCTCGGCCGCAGAGTTCCGCGTCTTCCGCCGCACGTACGTCCGAGCCTCGAATAGCCCCCCGCTGGGGATTGACGTGGTCCACGTCCTGAACCCTGGCACCGCCTGGCGGCTGCGCGCCGTCAACGGCAGCCTCACGGACGGCAGCATCAAGCGGATGACCAGCTCGACGCTACTTGTCAATCTCTCGCTCATCTTGACCCCGCGCAACTTCAACCAGCGAGTCAGCGCGGTGGAGCGCGCGGTCAAGCTCGCGTCCACGAATCTCGTGACGAACTGGTTCGACGGCCCGGTGGGCGCGCAGATGACCGTGGAGCTCATCGGCCAGGATACCCAGCCGCCCACCGCCGTCTGGCAGCAGCCGACCTCGGACCTGCTCACGTCCGCCTCCTCCGTGGCCGTTCGGCTGGCGCTGGCTGATGACGTCGCGGGCCTTGACCCCGCGAGCGTTCAGATTCGCCTCGATGGCGCTTCGGTGCGCGACCAGTTTACGGCGCTAACGCAGCCGACGCTCTCCGCGCTCCTTGATGGCTCACTCACCGTCAGCGAGGGCGCGCACACCCTCGACGCCCAGGCCCAGGACGTGGCCGGGCAGGGCACGACAGCCGCCGTGTCGTTTACCGTGGATCAGACCCCGCCAACCGCGAGCCTGACGCCGGCCGATGGGACGACGGTGGACGTACCGCGGCCCCTCATCCAGGCGGCATACCAGGACACGCTCAGCGGGGTGAACGTCGCGAGCGTGCGGCTGATCCTGGATGGCGGGGACGTGACCAGCCAGGCGCTGGTCGGCGCCGGCGGCGCGGACTTCCAGCCCCAGGCCGACCTGACGGACGGCGCGCATGAGGTGACCCTCCAAGTGGCCGACCTGATCGGCAATCCCACGGCCGTGACCAGCCGGTTCACCGTCGAGACAACCCACGAGCCACCGGTCACCCCCCAGTCTGCGTTCATCCACGGCATGGTCTTGCATGCGCTCACCGGGCAGCCGGTGATGGACGCCATCGTGACTGTGAAAGACCTCGAGGGTGAGGTGCTGACGGGCGTGGACGGACGCTTCGCCTTTCCCGCTCCGGCCGGTGGCGCGTTCCTCCTCACCGTGCGCAAGGAGGGGTTCCTGCCGTCCCAGCGGCATGCCGAGGTGCTCTCGACCCACGACGTCGCGGTCGAGCCGATCTCCCTGACCCCCATGGACCCAGCGGTGACGGTCGTGCCCGCGACCGGCGGCACGGCGGTCAACTCCACGGGCACGGTCGAGGTGGTCATCCCCGATGGGGCGATGGCCGGCCCGCTCCCGGTGCAGGCGACCGAGTTCACCGCGGATGAGCAGCTCCCCGGGCCGCTCCCGACCACGTCGTTCTTCACCTATGCGCTGGACCTCCAACCGGACGGCGCGACCTTCAGCCAACCGGTGACGGTCCGGGTGCGGAACTCGCGCGGGTTCGACCCCGGCACCCCGATTCCAGTCGGCCTCTACCACTTCGACACGGGCGAGTGGCTCCACGAGACGCTCGGCCAGGTGAGTGCCGATGGGCTCTGGGTGGTCTTTCAGACGACACACTTCTCGCCGTACGACTGCAATCTGCCACCTATTCCGCCCGTGCAAGCGGAGGCGCCGGAAATCCCGAAGTCGACGCTGATGACGCCGCCGGTCACGCAGCCCCGCTGTCCAACGCCCATCGGCTCGACGGTGTGCCCGGGCAGCGGCGACCTGGGTCTCGAGCACGCCGTGCCGACCGTTCGCACCCTCAACACGGCCCGCGGGCCGGTACTGGCCTACCAGTCCATGACCGTCGAGACCTCGCGCGTCCTGGGGGCGGACTTCACCCTAGAGACGGCAAGCGCGAGCGGCGACCCCGGCACGATCCTGCCGGCCTCCATCACGGCCACGCTGCAGATTGAGGGCCAGGCGATCCAGGCGGTCTTCCAGGCCGCGCCGGGGTTGGGGCGGTACGCCATGCTCTGGGACGGCCTCAACGCGCGCGGGGAGCGGGTGCCGACCGGGGTCTATCCCTACAGCCTGCGCCTCTCACACGACTATGCCGGCACCTTCGGCACGGCCACAGTCTTCGGTGGGCCGCCGCTCGCCGACACCGGGGTGGCGATCGGCACACTCATCCCGATGACCACCACGCTCGAGGACCAAGTCCTGGTCATCAACCAGCGGGACTCGCCCTTCGGCGCCGGCTGGGGCCTGCAGGAGTTGCACCAAGTTCATCTCCAGCCGGACGGTTCAGCCTTGCTCGTGAACGGGGCGGCGACGGCCAGCCACTTCCAGCCCGGCCCGATGGACGACGTCCTGGCGATCAATGCGACCCTGGGCTCGCTCTCGCTCTTCGCAGGCCACGGGGACGGGAGCTTCCAACCTGAAGTCCGGTTCGCGGCCATGCCGGCTGGCGCGCCGTCGCTCTCCGGGCTGGCGGTGGCCGATCTCAATAAGGACGGCCGGGACGACCTGGTGGTCGGGCTGTTGGACTCCCAGCAAGTGGCGGTGCGGCTGGGGCAGGGCGGAGGATTGTTCGGGCCTTCGCTGGCGCTTCCGGTGGGGACCTCGCCGACCGCCGTCATCGCCGAGGACCTCAACGCGGACGGCCACGCGGACCTGGCGGTCGCCAATCGAAGCTCCAATGACGTCTCCATCCTGTATGGCGTCGGGGACGGCACCTTCCTACCGGAGCAGCGGCTCGCGGCGGGAGCGGGCCCGAGCGCCCTGGCAGCGGGCCGCCTGAATGCCGACGCGCTGCCGGAGGTCGTCATCGCCAACACCGACGGCGACAGCCTCACGGTGCTCCTGAATGGCCCGGGCGGGTTCTCCGCGGGGCCGGCGGTGCTGGCGGGCCGCACGCCGGCTGGCGTCGTGCTCGGAGACTTCGACGGCGACACCCAGCTGGATGTCATCGTGAGCAACCGCGATGCCGGCAACGTGTCCTTCCTGAGGGGCCAAGGAGACGGGACGCTGGGCGCGCCGGTGGAGCCGGCATTGCCCATCGCGCAGGCGCCCATCGGGATTGGCGCAGCCGATTTCGATCATGATGGGTTCCTCGACGTCGCGGTGGCGGCCAACGGTCTCGCCGGGGTCCCGGTCCTGTTCGGGCAGGGGGACGGCACTTTCCTCCTGCCACCGCTGGTCGTGCCCACCGGCAGCAGCCCGTTCGCCCTGGCCGTCGCGGACCTAAATCGGGACGGCCATGCGGATCTCATCGCGGCCAACCAAGTCGGCGCGGACGTCGCAGTCGTGCTCGGCAACGGCGACCGGACGTTCCAGGCGCGCCGGCCATTGAAGGTGGGGACCGAGCCGACCGCGGTGGCCGTCGGCGAGTTCCAGGACGATCAGGACGACCCGCGCCAAGCCTTCAGCGCGCTGCCCGGGGAGTTCTCCGTCCTATATCGGAACCCCGACGGCACGTGGAAGCGGCGCCTGTTGGACGGCACCGAGCAGCACTTTGACGTCGAGGGCCGGCAAACGGCGGTCGTGGACCGCAATGGGAACGCCACCACGTATGCCTATGACGCCGCCGGACGCCTGGCAAGCCTCACGTACCCTGGACAGGCGACGTTCACCGTGTCCTACGACGCGGCCGGGCGCCTCGCCGGCCTTACGGATGCGGCCGGACGGACCACCGAATTCCAGGTGGATGCGGCCGGTGATCTGCGGCTCGTCCGCAATCCTGACACCACGACGCGCGCGTTCACCTATGATGCCGATCACCGGCTCACGAGCCAGACCGACGAACGCGCGTTCACGACCGCCTATCACTATGATGCGTTCGGGCGGCTCCAGGAAGCGGTGCTGCCTGCTAGGCCGGTCTTCGACCCGTCCACCGGGCAGGTGACGGCGCAGCAGGAGCTCCTCCGGGTCACGCCGTCCGAGACGCAGGACGTCATCAACGTCCTGCCACCTGGCACCGGGACGCCTGAGAACCCCAGCCCCACAATCCAGCCGGCAACCGCGACCGTTGAGGACGCGCAGGGTCACATCACGGAGTTCCTGTTCGATGCCTTCGGGGCCCCGCTGGCGGTCACGGATCCGCTGGGCCGCACGACCCTCATCGTGCGTGACCTCAACGGCCTGCCGGTCAAGGTGACCCGGCCGAACGGCAACGCGATCCAGATGACGTATGACGGCCGCGGGAACCTGACACGGCTGCGCGAGCAGCGGGACGTCTTCACGGCCCCCCAGGACCGGACGTTCGAGTACGAGCCGCAGTTCAATCAGGTGACGAAGGCGACCGATGCCCGGCGAGACGCGACGTGCCCGACCGGCTGCGCCGCCCAGTTCGCCTACGACGCGCAAGGCAACCTGACCCAGGTGACGGATGCCCTGAACCAGGTCACCGCCTTCACCTACGACGCCCGCGGGCTGTTGACGTCGGTCACCGACGCGCTGGGCACCGCCACACCCGCCATTCCCGATGACCACCAGACCCTGTTTGCCTACGACCCGATCACCGGCAATCTGCTCACGACCGCGGATCCCCTGGACCGCACCAGCGACCTGACCTACGACGCGGCAGGCAACGTAGTGCGCTCGACCGACGCGCTGCTGCGCGACACGCTCTTTACGTACGACGTCATGAACCGACTGCGGACGGTGCAGGACGCGGAGCTGGGACTCACCGAGTATGCCTATGACGCCGCCGGGAACCTCATCCGGGTCGAAGACGCCAACGACCGCGCCACCCTGTTCGCCTACGATTCGCTGGATGAGTTGACGCGCGTGGAGAATCCCCTGGGCGAGGCGAGGCAGTATGCCTATGACCTGAATCGCAACCTGGCCCGCCTCACCGATGCCAAGGGCCAGCAGGTTCTCTTCCGGTACGACGCCGCCAACCAGCTCACCGGCAAGACCCTGAAGGATTCGTCCCTGGCGGTGCAGGACACGGTGACATATGCCTACGACGTGCTGGGCAACCTCACGCTGGCGCAGGACGCCGACAGCACGCTCACCTTCGGCTATGACACTTTGGGCCGGCAGACGAGCGCCGCGGCCGGCGATGCCGCGAACCCGGCATTCGCCCAGCCCGCGGTCACGATTTCCTACGGCTATAATGCGAATAATGACCGCGCGAGCCTCTCCTGCCCAGTGTGCATCTCACCGAACTACATCTACGATGCGGTCAGTCGGCTCACGGGTGTGACTGCGTTCAACGTCATGAGCAAGTCGTTCGAGTACGATGCCCTGGGCCGCCTCACGCGGGCTGCCGGTGGGGCCTCAGCCCGGCACACGTACACCTATGATGACGCCAGCCAGCTGGCCAATCTCGAGAACGCCATGCTGGGCAACCCCATCGCGACCTTCGCCTATCTCTATGACCCCGCCGGCAACCGCACCCAGATGACCGACCGCTTCGGCGCGCACCTGTTCGGCTACGATCGCCTGAACCGCCTGCTGAGCGCCGATCACCCCCTCACGAGTGGCCTCGTCGATGAGGCCTTCACCTACGACCCGGTGGGGAATCGGCTCACCTCCCATCTCTCACTCGCCCATACCTACGATGTCGCCAACCGCCTCCTGGCCGATGACACCTTCACGTACACCTACGACGCGAACGGGAATCTCACGAGCAAGACCACCAAGGCCTTGCCAGCCCAGACGACCACCTACACCTATGACGTGGAGAACCAACTGACCCGCGTCACCCTCCCGGACGGAGGTGTGGTGACGTTCCGCTCTGACGCCCTGGGCCGCCGGATCGAGAAGGCCGTGAACGGGAGCTTGACACGCTCCCTCTACGATCAGGAAGACGTGGTTGCTATGTTTTCCGGGCTGGCCAACTGCCACACCCATGCCTTCTTGCATGGGCCGGGGGTGGACCAGCCGGTAGGCTTCTTCGCGGATACCCAGGTCCCCTGTCAGCCCTTCACGGACGGCACCGGCTTCCGGGGCACCATCGTGGACCTCCACCCGGACGGCCTGGGCTCGCTCGTGGCCCTGGCCTCGGAGACCGAAGGCTTCTTCCGCACCGTCCAGCTCCGGGAGCGGGTGACCTATGACGCCTTTGGGACCCCCCGCTTCACCCAGGCCGGCCCGGACGGCCTCGCCGATACCGCGGATGACGTCCTTTCCGACCGCTCCGCCTTCCGCCACCCCTACGCCTTCACCGGACGGGAGTGGGATGCGGAGACGGGACTCTACTACTATCGAGCCAGATACTATGATCCAAGAGCAGGGAGGTTTCTGCAGGAGGATCCCTTGGGGTTTGCGGGTGGGGATCTCAACGTTTACCGATACGTGCTCAATAACCCTGTCAACCTTGTAGATCCAAGCGGGGAAACTTGCTTCAGTGCCGGCGATGATGTCTTCAGGCAGGACGGCTGCGCCATCAGTGGCGGTGGATTCGGCGGGGGAAGTCGGGCTCCGTCCGTGCGCGGCCCTGCCACTCGTGGGGGAGGCTTTGGAGGAGCGAAGGGCGGACCTGAGGGTGGCGTGAGGAGCGGTTCACTGCCTGGCTCTGCTGGGAGAACCTGCCCGCTTCCTGGGGGTGAAATCAGACCTGGGACCACAAGTACCGAGCTCGGGCAGCGTCTCGACTCTGCTGGCTGGATAAAGCGGCCAGCGAGCAATGGTCGGGGCACCGTCTACACAGACCCTCAGAGCGGTACGGAAGTTCGCATCATGACGCGCAATGACGGTAGCTCCTATGCGAGAATCAAGAATGCGAATGGGAACTATCTCACAGCTGAGGGACAGCAGCCATCCCCGGGACTATCTCGTCAGGAAGCAGGTAATCAGACTCACATTGAGCTCGGTCCCTAATACCCAAGCCACTTTGAGAACACTGTGAACTAGCGGGTCTAGCGCTTCATGAAACCACTTCAGTTTCGGCTCGAGTACTCTAACGGGCTGTATGCTTTCCGTTACACATCAGGTGTTAATCGGATTGTTGAAAAGAACTGGCCTGGTCTCTTCAAGGATTGGCCTCAAGGCCGCAATCCGTTCTCAGAGTTCAACGTGAACAACAACAATTGCGAGGAAGTGGCAATCTATCTTGGTCTTGTGTGGCGACTATCGGAAAGCTTGACTCGCTACGGGATGCCTTGTGCCTTGAAGGACGAGGTGGCGCGTGCCACGGCGCCTCGATGTGAGCCTGTTCGGTGGAAGTACCAGATTGTCGCAGAACAGGAAGGAGTGCTATCGGACCGGGGATTTGTTCAGACTGCGGAGGGCGAAGGCTGTCTCCTGGAGCTGCGGACTTTCAAAGACCTGGTCGTGATGCAGCGCACGACGCTATCTGATGCCGAAGCAGAGATCAACATTTTCTGCCTCAGAGCGGGAAGGGGACGCGACCTACTGAAAGCGCTCCAAACGAAGGAGAGACCCAAACTAGATCGATTGCTGGATTCTGGCGAGATGGTTGTGGATATGGTAATAGGGGTTGATCGCGGCCACTATGATTCAATTCTGATCAAATCACCGTCGAATATCTCGGATCGTCTCAACCAGCTTGTGCAAGAATATGCAAATCTGATCGCTGATTACGAATCCAAGGTTTCACAAATCGAGGATATGGAGCAGTTTCTTATGGCACTGCAGTCGCTCGCGCTTGGAAAATTGTAACAAGGACTCGTTTCCCCGCTGGGGAGCGCCGCACCTGCCATTTCTCCCCGGCGCACACCTACGATGTCGAGAACCAGCTCACCCAAGTCACCTTGCCAGCCGGCGGGGTGGTGGCCTTCCGCTCTGACGCCCTGGGCCGCCGGATCGAGAAGCGCGTGAACGGCACCCTCACGCGCTACCTCTACGACCAGGAGGATATCGTGGCGATGTTCACAGGCGCTGGGACCTGCCAGACCCACGCCGTCCTCCACGGCCCCGGGGTGGACCAGCCGGTGGGGTTCCTGGCGTTCTTGAGGCGGCCTTCAACGACCGCACCCGCACCCTGACCGCGAGCCGGCTGGCGCGGCGGTAGGCCGAGCCGGGACTTGCGCCCGCGCCGCCCCGACGGTACAATCAGGCCCTCCAGTCCTCTCCCGCACGCCGCGTTCCCGCACCGCCTTGTTACCGTTTTGCGCCATGTGGTATCCTATGCCGCGACTTCGAGATGCAGACGCCTGCTGACATGTGCACGGCTGTGGACACGACCGGTGTGCGGATGATCACCCCGGCGGACGCGGACTTCCCAGCGCTGCTGCGGGAGATTGCGGACCCGCCACAGCGGCTGTATATAAGAGGAAGACTGCCCGAGGGGCCGGCGGTGGCCATCGTGGGCTCGCGCCGGGCCTCGGCCTACGGGCTGGACGTGGCCGAGCGGCTGGCGTACGACCTGGCCCTGCGCGGGGTCGTGATCGTGTCAGGCCTGGCGCGCGGGATTGACGGGGCCGCGCACCGAGGCTGCCTGAGGGCTGGCGGCCGGACGGTCGCCGTGCTCGGGAGCGGGCTGGGACGGATCTATCCACCGGAGCATGAGGCACTGGCCGAGGAGATCGTGAGACAGCGTGGGGCGGTGTGCTCTGAGCACCCGGCGGATGCGGAGCCGCTGCCGCACCATTTCCCGCGCCGCAACCGCCTCATCAGCGGGCTCTCGCTGGGCGTCGTGGTGGTGGAGGCGACGGCGCGCAGCGGGGCCCTCATCACGGCGGACTCAGCCCTGGAGCAGGGACGAGAGGTCTTCGCGGTGCCTGGGCCGGTCACGCACCCGGGTTCACAGGGCACGCACGGACTGTTGAAGCAGGGCGCACGGCTGGTGGCGTGCGCGGAGGATATTCTGGAGGAACTGCGGCTCGCACCCGTGCCCGCCGCGCCCGACGAAGCTGCCGTGAAAGGTTCCTTGTCGGCGGCCGAGGCCCAGTTGGTCGGCTGCGTGGCGCACGATACGCCGCAGGACGTGGACACCCTCTCGCAGCGCTC
>SBAZ01000153.1 GCA_005239935.1 Planctomycetales bacterium
GCACCCGCCCCCCGGTGGCGCCCCACATGCTCCCCAGGCTGGGAAACGAAAACTTCGGCCTAGGCAGATTTGGCATCGGGACGCTGGGCATGTCCCAGTCGCTCGGGTTCCACCAGTCGCCGCCAGCGATTTCCGTGCGCTCGGGCTCACTGAGTAGCCGACCATAAGCATCGCCCGCCGGCACCAGGGCGAACCGGCTGAAGTAGCGGAGGAACTCATGCGTCGCCATCGTCTCGCGGGTGCCATCCGACTCGTAGTAGACGACCCGGGCCTCATCGGCGTCGTACACGACCACATAGTGATCCGGGTCACCGTCCTGAGTCAGGTCGAGCGCCGCGATCATCGGGTGCCGCAGGGCGAGGAGCTCATCGGGCGTCAACTCGACCGCATTGAGCGGCAGCCCATACGCCTCGGACAGCTGGCGGACGGTTTCCATGGAGACATACAACGGGCCGCTGAGGGCCGTGGACCGCGACCCGCGAACCGTGGACCGGACCTGCAGGCGGCCGGATAAGTAGTCGACGAGGAAGGCTTGAGTCGTGAGGGTTTCGCGGGAGACCGGTCGGCCCACCATCGCCAGCATCGGCGCCAGCGCGTTGGGCGCGCAGTTCGAGCAGAGGGCGTCAGGGTCCCGCAGCCACGCCTCGAAGGCCTGGACTTCGGCCTCATTCAACCGGGTCAGGCCTGGCGAGGCCGGGGTCAGGGCTAGATCCGCAGTCACCAGCACCGGGCCTTCCGCCGGCAGCGCGCGCAGGGCCCCGCCGACCATCCGGCTGACCGACTCGCTGATGCGCGCGGCTTCGGCCTTGCGCTCGGCAATGCGGTCTGGGTTCAACTGCCGCAGCCGCCAGCGCGACTCCGGCGACTGGGCGAGCCGCTCCACGAGATAGGCCATCTGCGGGGAGCGCCGGAGAAACTCGAGCGCTTCGCGCATCTCTCCAGTACTGGGCAGGCGCCCGTACAAATCATCGTAGATGGTGACGATCGCGGCGGAGCGGACCTGGTCCATCTGCCGCTGCTGTTCCGCGGAGATACGCAGGAACTGCAGCGTGGCCGGGTCAGCACCCCAGGCCGCCTGCTCGGCCCCGAAGAGGAGGGCCAAGCCGATGCAGAAGGCCTTGGTCCGCTTGAGTTCCAGCCACCGATCAATGCGCATGCGTGTCAGATCACGTCGTGTGCGTTCATCCGCATTCCTGCCCCAGAAACGACTCGGCGGGCCGCCGCGCGGTGCAGCCGGGGGGTCGTCCTTCGCTGCGCGGATGGGCCCGTCGGGCGTATCCCGGTCGGATCACTTCTGTTGTCCCTGCATGTTCTCCGGTGACATCTGCGGGCCGCTCATGAGCCCGCCCCGCATGAACTGGATCAGGATCGGCCCAGCCACAATCATCATCGCCGCGCCCAGGCTCATGATGAGCGGCAGCAGCATCTTCATGGGTGCTTGCTGCGCGAACCGCTCCGCCCAGTGGTAGCGCGCGAGTCGCATGTCCTCGGAAAGGATCGTCAGGGCCTCCGCGAGCCCGGTGCCCATCCGGTCGACCTGGATGAGCGTGCGCGCGAACGTGCTCGTCTCCGGCGTCTGCAGCCGGTCCGCGAAGCCCCGCAGGGCGTCCCGGCGGCGCTTGCCCACCCGCACTTCCTGCAACAGGATGCCGAGCTCCTCGCGCACCGGACACGGCCGGAACTCGCGCACGATCCGGTTCAGCGCCGTCATGAAGTCGCTGCCGGCCCCCACGCACAGCGAGAGGAGGTCCACCACTTCCGGCAGGTCGCGCGTCACGGTCAGGCGCCGCTCTTTGATCCGGTTATTCAGCCAGAAGGAGGGCAGCAGGTACCCGCCCAACAGGAATCCGACCAGCATGCCCGGGTGAATATCCTGCAGCCCGATGGTGACCGCAAAGAGCACCAGCCCGGCCAGCGCGCCCAGCTCCTGCACCACCAGGAAATGAATCGGCGGCACGTGCATCCCCGCGTGCTCCAACCGCCTCGTCATCTTGGCCGTGTACCACGTGGTGGGCATCCGCTGGTGCAGCCGCGCGAGTATCTCCAGCAGGCGCGTCCACTGCGGCGGCTCCCGGTCCTGGCTGGCCACGGCCGTCAGGATGCGGCGCCGCCGGGTCCGCCATTCCTGCTGCTTCATGAAGATGGTCGAGAAGAGCACCGTGACCGCGAGGAACACGCAGACCAAACTCACTGTTTCCATGACAGCCTCACAGCGGCGACTTGCTGAACCGCATGAAGAGCCACGCCCCGAGCAGCTGCGTCACGATCACGCTGAGCAGAATCATCTGCCCCAGCGGGTCGTGCAGGAAGAACCCGAAATGGTTCTTGTCCATGGAGAAGGTGATGAAGCTGAAGGCGATCGGTAGGAGCGCCATCACGATCGCCTGCATGCGCGCCATGAACGTCAAGGTCTTGATCTTCTCCTTGATCTTCCGGCGCTCACGGATCGTCTCGACCAGCCGCGCGAAAATCGTCGTCACGTCGCCTCCGGTCTCGCGGGCGACGAGCACCGCGGTCACAAAGAGGTTCGTGTCGTCGCTCAGCATGCGGGTCTTGAAGTGGCCCATCGCCTCATCCAGGCTCACGCCCATCCGGGTCTCTTTGAGGACGAGCCCGAACTCCTGGCTGATCGGCGCGGGCATCTCTTCCGCGACGACCGTGAAGGCTTGAATCATGCTCAGGCCGGCGCGCAGGCAGCTGCCCAGCAGCAGCAGCCCATCAACCAACTGTTTCTGGAACATCCCCCGCCGCTTGATCTTGAGGTAGTTGAGCACGAACTTCGGGATGATCCGGCCCACCGCGAGCCCGATCAACGCGGCCCACGGGATGCCGGTCAGCACCCAGAAGAGCAGGCCGGTGAGCGGGGTCGCCAGCACATAGAACAGCTTCAGGCGGTGCTGGGAGAGCGACATGAACATGTCTTCCAGCTGGACAGAGGCCTCGGCGGTCCGGCGCTGGATGTACAGCTTGAGCCGCTCGAGCATCGGCGGGTAACTGAGCAGGCCGAACAGCGCGGCCGACAGGAATCCCAACCCGCAGGCATACAGGATGGTCATGGCGATCGGTCCTCAGTAGCGCAGGCCGTGGCCTATGCCATCGGCCCCGCTCTTGTAGCGGTAGGAGACCGCGTTCCGGGCGAACGCGAAAAAGGCGGTGAAGACCAGCGCGGCGACCACGATCAGCACAGCGAACTCAATCGCGGACTGCCCCCGCTGTGTCATTGGGCCTGCTCCGTCAAGGAGGGTGGTCGCGGCAAGACCATCAGCGAAATGAGCGTCTGGCTTCCCGCCGGGTCGTCCCCGCCGGCCGGGTCCACCATCACTGCGCACAGGTGCGTGCGCGTGCGGAACCCCAGCCCCTGCGGGCCGACCAGTTCCCGCAACTCAGGGTCGTCGAAGGGCTCCCAGCCCGCATACCCCATCTGCGCACGGTAGAAGCCGGCAATCGCCGCAGGGGAGTCGTCGCTGCGCAGGAAGATTTCCGCGCTGTCGGCCTCCCGCGACTCGGTCTTCACGAGCACCGTGGCGCCCGGATAGCGCGGCAGCCCGAAGGGCAGCGGACCGCCCGAATCCGGGACGTCCGCACCCGTGCAGCAGACCTCGGGCTCTGCGCCGAGTCCCGGCGAGCCCAGCGCACTGTTCCGTTCCCAGGGCGGCGTCCCCTGCCACTGGTTGATGAACACGGTCGTCCCCCGCCCGCTGTCCGATGGGAAGAACTGCACGACGACATGCTCGTTGCCCTTCACGGCGTAGAGTTGGCGGTCCAGGTCCGGGAGGGTGGCCTGCATCTCGGCAAGCCGGCCGGCCAATGCCGCGTCGGCCGCTGCCTCCGGGTCGTGCTGCAGGAAGCGCTCGAGCCTCGAGGTGGCGTCGCGGTGCTGGCTCTGCCACGGCAGCGCGGTCAGGCGCCAACCCCGCCGGGGCAATGTCTCTTCATAGAACCGTCGCGCCGTCCGCACGTCGCCCACCACCTGGTACCCTTGGACCTCCAGCGGGGTCCGCCCCAGCTCGATGTTGGAGGGCTCCGGCAGGGGTCCTACCCCGTCAGGCAGCGGCAGGGTCTCCGCCGACGCGACACCGCCGAGCGCGAGCCCGGCAGCCAGGACCATGAGGTGTCCTGCCCAGCGCATCTGTCTCCTCATCGCGCCCAGGTGAGGTCGGCCGACGCGTCCTGGACCCCGTTCGCGGCGTTGCCGCGCCGGAACCGCGCCCGCGCCTGCGCCCCGGTAGGCAGGAACGCCGTGTCCCAGATCGGGACCCCGAACCACCCGAACCCGCCGGTCGGTCGGTTCACCTCGTGCCGGACGGTTGTCTCGACAGTCCCATCGCCGTTTGTCAGGGAGGTGGGCCGCACCCGCGCGCTGGCCGGCGCGCCGGTCAGCGTCCTCGGCTGCATGCCGCAGACCCCGCCGGGGCACGAGCCGTAGGTCATCTCCCCCGGCTCCGGATAGAGCGTCCCCAGGTCGATGTCCCACCGCTTGCGCCCGCCCACGTCTACCGCCCCTACCGGAGTGGTGAAGTCGGTCGGCGGCGAACCCAGGCTGGGCCGGTTCGTCACTGCCCGAGAGGGCAGCCGGCAGTCGTAGCGAGGCAAGCCGGCGATGGGAGGAAGATACTCGTAGTACGGCCAGGAGATGGTCCCCTCGACCCGGAGCTCCGGCGCCTGGTGCGGGTAGTCCCAATCCATGTCCATCACGTGGATGAGCTGGCGCGCATCGCCGTCCGGCATGCAGTTCGTCCAGCTAAACCCCGTGCCCCGGATCGTGCTAATGGTGGCCTGTTCCTGGATGGAGGCAATAAACTCGCTCACCGTGCTGTGCCCCCCGGCCGGCAGGACGCAGGGGAACCGGATCAGCATGTTGTTGACCGAGGCGGTGAAGAGTTCCCGGTTCCCCAGGCGCCAGGCCGATTCCATCACGGCGTTGGCCCAGACCCGGAAGCGAAACCGGTTGTTGAAGGTCAGCCGCGCGATGATCGGCTCCATGATGTCCTGTCCGTTCCGGGCGGC
>SBAZ01000089.1 GCA_005239935.1 Planctomycetales bacterium
GCACGCGCCCCTTGCCATGCACGGGAAAGCGCCGCAAAAACGGCGTTCCCGAGGCGACCGACACGGCCAGATCCAGCGCCAGGAAGGACTTGCAGCATCATGCCGCGTCCCGGGTTATGCCGCGTCGGTCTGGGTCTCGGAGTGGTCGTCGTCTGGGTGTCGTAGCCGCGAGCGCTCCGCGACGCGGCATAATCACAGGCTCTCGAGGTAGGCGAGGACATCCTCACGCGGCTTGAAGCGGCGTATCTTGCCTCCGATCGGTACGGTCCGCGCGAGGGCCTGCTCCTTCAGCCGCACGTCGGCGTGGAGGTACATCTGGGTCGTCTCTACCGACTCGTGGCCGAGCCACAGCGCGATGACGCTGAGGTCGACGCCACGCTCACGCAGCGCCATGGCGGCGGAGTGGCGCAGCGTGTGAGGCGTGACGTTCTTCTCCGCCATCGAGGGGCACTTGGTGCTCGCGGCGCGGACATGCTTCTCGACGAGCCGCTCGACCGCATCGGTGCTCATGGGGCCGCCGCGGGAGCTCGGGAAAAGAGGGTCCTCGGGGCCGGGGCGTTGCTCGTCGAGCCATGCACGGAGCGCCGTGACCGCGTCTCGGCGCAGTGGTGTGCAGCGGCTCTTGCGGCCTTTGCCCTGGCATCGCACGTGCGCGCCAGTGCCCAGCACAACGCTGTTTCCGCGCAGCGACGTCAGCTCGGAGACGCGGAGACCGGTCTGCACCATGAGGAGGAGGAGCGTGCGGTCCCGTCGGCCGAGCCACGTCGCGGGGTCCGGTGCCGCGACGAGCACTTCGATCTCCTCGCGCTGGAGGAACTCGATCGCCGGTTTTCTAGAGCGCTTCTGCGGGATGGCAAGCATCCGCTGGCAGCGCAGGGCGTGGGCGGGCTCGCTCATGGCGACGTAGCGGAAGAAGGAGCGGATGGCCGCGAGTCGGTTGTTCCTCGTTCCCGTCATGTTCCCGCGACCCACCTCGAGGTAGTCCAGGAAGCCGAGCACGAGGGAGGGGTCGAGATCCTCGAGCGTCAGGTCCGAAGGCGTCTTCTTCAGGCGGTCCGTCGCGTAGTGGATCAAAAGCCGAAAGGCGTCCCGGTACCCGGAGACTGTGTTGGGGCTGGCCCGCATCTGGCGGAGCAGGCGGTCGGTGAAGAAGCCCTGCAGCAGCGCCGCGAACGTGGACGCGCTCACGACACACCTCCCTGCGCGGCCCCTCGGCCTCGCTCCGTCGCCAGCTCGAGGAGCTGGGGAACGGCCTGCAGGTACCAGTAGACCTCGGCGGGACCCTTGTGCCCGAGGTAGGTGGCGAGCTTGGGGATCTCGCGATCGACGTCTGCACCGGCGCGGTACCAGTCGATGAGCGTGGCGACCGCGAAGCGGTGTCGCAGGTCGTGCTGCCGCGGCCCGCGCCCTCGACGATCCTCTGGTGCGGGTGGCCGCAGCCCGATCTGCCGGGCGACCCTGACGAAGTTGTCCCAGGCAGAGAACGCCGTCACCCGACGACCGCGCTCGGATACGAAGAACGCCGGCACCTTCACACCGGCGAGGATGGCGTCTCTCCTGGCCGCATAGTGCACGAGAGCCTGCTGCGTCGTGGCATGTATCGGGACGAAGCGGTGCTTGCCGAGCTTGCCCTCCCGAACGCTGAGGACTCCCGCCTGGAGGTCCACATCGTCCCGGTCCAGCGCGACCACCTCGCCGATGCGCATGCCGGTCACGGCGAGGAGCCCGAACACCGTCGAGAAGGTGAGGCCGCGCAGACCTCTGTGCGACGGCAGGTCGGCGGCCGCCGACACGATCTTGGCGACCTCCTCGTCGCTGTAGATGTACGGCGCCGGACGCTGGTAGCGGCGGGGGAGCAACCGCGCCGGTGGGATCTCGGTGCGGGGATCCGCCGCGCTCCGCCAAGCGGCGAAGCGCCGGACCATGGCCAGTCGGTCAGCGTGAGTGACCGAGCTGGCCGCAGGGTTTTCCTGCGCCCACTGGAGTGCCAGCTCCGTCGTGATGGCAGTGGCTCCCCGGCCTTCGATGAACCGCACGAACCGTGGAAGATCCCGAGCCGTCTGCCGCAGCTCGAAGCCGAGCGAGTGGCGGAGAGCAAGGTAGTCGGCGAGCGCGTCGGCAAGAGTGGTCATCGCGCACCTCCGACGCAGGGCCACGGCCGCGCCAGGGCGCGCAGCGCCTCGAAGTCGACCTTGGCGTAGATCGCCGACGAGCTCGGCGTCGCGTGTCGCAGGACCTCCGCGATCTCGGCCATGGATGCGCCGGCGCGGATCATCTGGGTCGCCAGGGTGTGGCGCAGCAGATGTGGGCCTCGGACGGGCGGGTGGAGTCCAGCCCTACTGAGACCCGCGCGGACGATGGAGCTGATGGCTCCTCGCCCACCGAGCTCCCGTACCGGCGCGAGACGGCGGAGAAAAACCCGGCGTGTGGGTGCGTCGCTGGCGCGGTCTTGCCTGATGTACGCGGCCAGCGCCTCCCCGACCTCGGACAGCAGGGGAAGGCGGTTCACGACGTTGCCCTTCCCCCTGACGACGATCTCTCCCGACCTCCACCGGATGTCGTTGAGCTCGAGAGCGGCGACCTCTCCCGCGCGTAGACCGAGGCGGACCAGGAGAAGAAGGATCGCACGATCACGCCGCCCTGTCGGCGTGCCCGGATCGCAGGTGTCGAGCAGCTCCTCGACCTGCGCCGGCGACAGGTATCGAGGGACCGTTGCCCGATGCCTGGTTTGGGACATCAGTGGGGCCGCCGACAGATTGGTGGCGGTCTCTCCCTGGAGAAAGAGGAACCGGAAGAACGAACGGAGCGCCCCCGCCCGATAGGCCACCGTCTTCGGCGAGAGGCTATGAGCTCGTTCCACCAGGTACGCGCCGACGTCCGACGCCGTGAGCAGCGCGAGTTCCACTTCGCCGGAGCCGAAGCGCCGGCCAAGGAAGTCCCTCACGACCGCGAGGTAGCCCTCGAGCGTGCCAGCCGCCGCGCCCCGCTCCTTCTGCATGTACGCCGCGTAGCGCTGCTCGTGCGCGACGGGGGCCGGGCCGTCCGGCGACGGCGGGGTCACGCCCTTGGCTCGCAGGTGCGCCAGCACCAAGGATGACGCCGCTCGTCGCCGTTCGCGCTGCGTCCGCCGCTGCTTGACGCATGCCTCGACGACCGACTCGTTCAGGCTTCCGACCGAGATGTCGCGGTTCGCCATCCACCGGCCGAGATCCGCCGCCAGGACCACGTTCGAGCGACGCGACCACGACGTGTATCCGAGCTCGGTGAGCCGCTCGACGAACGAGTCGAGCCACGGGCCGAGGGGCCCCGATCTCAGGCGCTGCGCCGCGCCGGGCTGTGTGTACAGGTTCTCCAGCATGTCGTCTCCTTCTGCCGGTGTCATCGCCGGCCAGGAGACGAGACCTGGTTATGCCGCGTAGTTCACGCCCGGAGCGCCGCGCTGACGACGAGGGACCCCAACCGACGCGGCATAACCCGGGACGCGGCATGATGCTGCAAGACCTGGCTCGCACTCGACATGGCCGTCAGCGTCGCCAGCGCCACCCCCGCGCTCGGCCGCTTCGCCTGCGAGAGCCCGGGCCCCGCGCTCGTCTACCTCGCCGAGGACGGACTCCCCCAGGTCCGCGCGCGCATCGAGGCCCTCTGCAAGGAGCGCGGAGCGGACATCCGCTCGCTCGATCTCTCCGTCATCACCGCACCGATCCTGAGGCTCGACCTCGCCTCCGACCAGGAGCGGCTCGCGCGCACCGTCGAGGCCACGCGGCCGCGCATGCTGCTCCTCGACCCGCTGGTCCGATTGCACCGGCTCGACGAGAACAGCGCCGCCGAGATCTCCGGGCTCCTCGGCTACATCCGCGACCTCCAGCGCCGCTTCGACCTCGCCGTGGTCCTCGTCCACCACGCCAGCAAGAAGCAGCGCTCCCAGCCCGGCCAGGCCCTGCGCGGCAGCTCCGACCTCCACGCCATCGGCGACAGCAACGCCTACCTCGCCCGCGACGGAGAGCACATCGTGCTCACCATCGAGCACCGCGCCGCCCTGATCGAGGGCGGCGAGGCTGCCTGCCTGCGCGTGCTCTCGCCGGTGCCGCAAGGGGACCGGCCCGACCTCCAAGAGCTGCTCCTCGACCGCCTCGCCCCCGGTGGCGAGCCCCTCTCCCGCGCCGCCCTCCGAGCGGCGCTCCGCGTCAACAACCAGCGCCTCGGCGAAGCGCTCGAGCGGCTCGAGCACAGCGGACGGATCCAGCGCACCCCGCAGGGTTGGCGGCGGCGCTGAGCGCGGTCTTCTTCGGGCGCGACCAGGCGCTCACGGCGAACCCCCCGCCTGGACGCCGATCCACGCCTCGCCTCCCAGCCGTTCCGTTCCGGGCACTCCCCAGGGGCGCGCCAGAACGGAACGCGGAACACCCTCCCTCCCGGGGCTTCTCTGCCATGTTCACTGCAACGTGCCCAGCCCAGGGGCGTGCAACGCAACACCTGGGACGTCTCTCCGACAGCCGGCCTGTCCAGGGCGAGGTGCGCGACGTCGCCTCGCTCTTGACGCTGGACCTGACCTCAGGCTCGTCCGTGCGCGCCGCGGACGTGATGGC
>SBAZ01000056.1 GCA_005239935.1 Planctomycetales bacterium
CGGCCGCGCGGCCGCCCATCATCACCGTCATGCGCGCCGTCAGCTCCTTTCGGCTCATCGTATAGCGGTCCTCGACCGGCAGCTGCATCGTGTAGCCGAGCGCATGGGCCCCGCGCGGGATGATGGACACCTTATGGACCGGGTCCGTTTCCGGCGTGAAGAGCGCCACCAACGCGTGACCCATCTCATGATAGGCCGTGATGCGCTTCTCCTTCTCATTGAGGATGCGCGTCTTGCGCTCCGGCCCGGCGATCACCCGCTCGATCGACGCTTCCAGCTCGGCGAGCTGCACCGCCTCTTTGTTCCGCCGGGCGGCCAGCAGGGCGGCCTCATTGGCCAGGTTGGCCAGGTCGGCCCCGGAGAACCCCGGCGTCTGCCGCGCGATGGAGCGCAGGTCCACGTCCTTTGCCAGCCGGATCTTGCGCGTGTGGACCTTGAGGATGGCCTCGCGGCCGATCAGATCCGGCAGGCTGATCACCACCTGCCGGTCGAACCGCCCCGGCCGCAGGAGCGCGGGGTCGAGGACATCCGGACGGTTGGTCGCCGCCATGAGGATCAGGCCTTCCTGCGTGTCGAAGCCGTCCATCTCAACGAGCAGGGCGTTGAGCGTCTGCTCGCGCTCATCGTGGCCGCCGCCGATGCCCGCGAAGCGCTGGCGGCCCACCGCATCGATCTCATCGATGAAGATGATCGCGCCCTTGGCGCCCTGTCGGGCCTGCCGCCGCGCCTGCTCGAAGAGGTCCCGCACACGGCTCGCCCCGACGCCCACGAACATCTCGACGAAATCCGAGCCGCTGATGCTGTAGAACGGCACCCCGGCCTCCCCGGCCACCGCCTTAGCGAGCAGGGTCTTGCCGGTGCCTGGCAGGCCGACCAGCAGGACCCCCTTGGGTATCTTCCCGCCGAGACGCTGGAAGCGCTTCGGATCCTTCAGGAACTCGATGATCTCCCGCAGCTCTTCCTTGGCCTCTTCGATGCCGGCGACGTCATCGAAGGTCACGCGCATGTGCGTCTCCGGGGTCACCAGCCGCGCCCGGCTCTTCCCGAAGGAGAGCAGGCGCCCGCCGCCCTGGGCCGATCGCATCACAAACCACATGATGCCAAAGAGGATGATCCAGGGCGCCAGCGCCATCAGGATGCCGAAGAAGCCGGCCTGCACCGGCTGAATGTCGAAGGACGGCACGTGCTGGCGCAGCAAGCCAACCAGCTGCTCGTCCTGCGGGGGCAGGAACACGGAGAACGCCGTGCCGTCCTTGAAGTGGCCTTCGATCCGGCTGTCCACCATCCGGGCATCGACGATCTGGCCCGTGGCCGAGTTTTCCTCCACCAGCCGGTAGAATTCACTGTAGGTCACCTGCCGATGCCACTGCCCGGCGTAGTGCGAGAGGGTCCGCATCAGCCCCGTGGTCAAGAGGATGATGAGCCCGATGAGCAGCCAGCGGGAGCGCTGCGGGCCGCCCGGCGGCGCGGGGCGTGGGGTCTGGCGTGGTGTGGGGCGCGCTGTGGTCATGTCAGGTCCTGTCGGTTTTTGAATAACTCCATTGGGGCTAGAGTATACCGCCCCGGTCGGGGTGGGGGCAACCTCGGCTCACTCGGCACGGCGCGCCCGTGCGCAGCGCAGGTGATCCTGCAGGCGCTGGCACTGGATGCCGCCTGGCAAGTCAACCAGCGCGCCGTCCGGCCCGCTCCCGATGAGGGATTCGAGTTCACGCCAGTGGCGGAATTCGAACGCGGTGAGATCGCCCTGCACCTCGCGCACGGTGCGGCGGACCAGCTGCCGCCGCAAGGCAGGCGGCTGCCGGCGCAGGCGCGCCACATCGACCAGGACCTCGCCCCGGCCGGCCCGGCGGGCGATGCGGCGCCACTGCCGCGCGGCGGACGCCTCGAGATACGCCGTGTCCGTGCGGCACTGCTCCGCCAACTGCACGAGCGCTTCCCGGATCCGCGGATTATAGTCCTGCATGAGGCGCGGCAGGAGGTCGTGCCGGATGCGGTTGCGCGTGAACGCGAGATCCCGGTTCGTCGCGTCGTCACGGTAGGACAGCCCGTGCGCCGCGAGGAACGCCTCGATCTCGGCTCGCCAGAAGGCGAGGAGCGGCCGGATCAACCGAGCCTCGCCCAGCGGCCGAGTCTGGGTCATGCCACCTAAGCCCGCCACTCCCGTGCCCCGCAAGAGCCGCAAGAGGACGGTCTCGGCCTGGTCGTCCGCTGTGTGGGCCACGGCGACGGCGTCCGCGCTCCAGCCCCGGGCCGTCGCCTCGAGTCGCTCATACCGCAGCCGGCGGGCGGCATCCTCTATGGACAGCCGCTGAGTCCGCGCCGCGCCTCCTGCATCCACCGGTTCAACACGGACCGGCAGGCCAAGCGCCTGGGCCTGCGCCTGGACGAAGGCCGCATCCTCATCGGCCTCGGGCCGGAGCCCGTGGTGCACGTGGACCACCTGCACGGTCAATCGCCACGGGCCGGCGAGCGCCGCCAGCGCATAGAGCAGCGCCATCGAATCGGCGCCACCAGAGACCGCCACGAGGACGCGTCCGCCGCGCGACAGCAGGCGGTCGCGCCGGAGTGCCTCTCTGACGCGCTCGATGAACTGATCGGTGCGCCAGGCGGCCCGCGCTGGAGCGTCTGGGGCGCGCGCGGCCGGGAGCTTCGTGGCGGTCATGGCCGTCCGACCCGGTCGATGGCCGTGTCAAGCACCCGCCGGACATCGCGGTTGCGTTCACGCCGGTAGCGCTCACGGACCGCCTCCTTCGCCTGCGGAGCGTCGAGACGGCTCACGATGTCCACCGCGGCCATGCGGACTTCGACGTGCGGGTCCCGGAGCGCATCGATCAGCACGGTCAGGATTTGTGAGTCGGCCGCAGCGTACGGCTCCAGGCCCAGGATGATCGCGCGTCGTACGCCAGCCTGCCGCTCCGTCTTGAGGCGCGCCAGCAGGTCCGGTGCGGCCTCCACCCCTTGGATCGCTGCCAGCGCCCGCAGCGTCCAGGCGCGCAGGACCGGATCCCGGCTCGCCGCGTACCCCCGGATCGCCTCGGCGCTCTCGCGCTCGCGCAGGGCCTCCAGTCGGAGGAAGCCTAGCTGCTGTTCGTAGTCATCGTCTGACTTGATCAATTCGAGCGCCTCGAGCGCGGCCGGGCTCAGCTCGGCCGCCGCCATGCCTGCCCCCAGCCATGCCAGCGCGGCGCACAGCACGCTCACGGACAGGCTCCGCGGCATCAGCGCTCCTCGGCCCGGCTGAGCGGACGACGCCAGGGCCGCATGGACACAAAGAGCGCGGCGATGAACGTCACCACCAGCCAGTCTCGCCCGATGAGGACGAGCGCGAGCCAGGGGTAGCCGCCGTAGGGCTCCCGGAGATCCTTGAGCACGTCGTTCACCAGCAACACGATGAGCACGCCGGGAATCACGTACCGGATGGCCAGGTCGAAGACGCGTCCGATCGGAAACAGCGAGACCGCGTTCACATGCTCCCGCAGCCGGTGCGCGCGGTAGATCCACCCCACCAGCACACATTGCAGCACGCACACAAGGAAGAGCCCGTAGTGACTCAGGAAATGGTCCACGATATCCAGCCAGGGCAGTCCCCCGCTCGTCGCGAAGACAATGCCCCCGAGGAACCCGGTGACCGAGAGCACGGTCACGATCGCCCGCCGCCGATAATGAAACTTGTCCATGACCGCAGCCGTGAAGGCTTCGAGAATCGAGATGGAGGACGCGATGCCCGCGACCGTCAACGTCAGGAAGAAGAAGGCGCCGAAGAGTTGTGGCAGGCTGGGCAGCAAACTGATCGCCTGCGGAAAGGCCACGAACGCCAGCCCGATGCCGTGCTGCACCACCTCGGTCAGCGGGGTCCCCGTGTGCGCGGCCATGTACCCGAGCGTGCCGAAGATCGCCAGGCCGGCGATCAGTGAGACCACCGTGTCCGCCAAGGTCGTGGCGCACGCGTTGAAGGTAATGTCGGCGTCCCGCGCGAGGTACGAGGCATAGGCCACCATGATGCCAAAGCCCAGGCTCAAGGTGAAGAACGTCTGTGAATAGGCGTCAATCCAGACCTTGGGGTCTCCCAGCCGCGAGAAGTCCGGCTGGAGGTAGCGGCGCATGCCTTCCGCGGCGCCAGGGAGCGTGACGGTCCAGCCGACCAGGATGATGATCAGCACCAGCAGGAGCGGCATGAACACTTTGTTGGCCTTCTCGATGCCCTGCTCGACGCCGAAAAACACCACCGCCCAGTTCGCGATCCACACCACGAGCAACGCGGCCAGAATCGGCGTCCGGATGTCGCCGAGCATGTGCGGTCCGGCCGTGGTCTGGAGGAACTCCTGGAAGAAGAACTGGTTCGGGTCCGCCCCCCACGCCAGCGTCAGCGAGAACCACAGGTAGCACACGCACCAGGCGATCACCACCGCGTAATAGAGCACGATGCCGAACATGACGAAGATCACCGTCCACCAACCCAGCCACTCCCAGTGCGGATCAATCTTTGCGAAGGACGTGGGAGCGGCCCCGCGCATCCGGTGGCCGATCCCGTACTCGAGGATCATCAGCGGGATCCCCGCGGTCAGGAGCGCGACGGCGTACGGGATGAGATAGGCTCCGCCGCCATTCTCATAGCAGACGTACGGAAACCGCCAGATGCTGCCCAGCCCGATCGAGGAGCCGATCGCCGCCAGGAGAAATCCCCACTGAGATTTCCACTGGGCGCGGTGGGGTTCCATCACGCCGGCCTGTCGGCGCTCACTCATCGGACGCCCGGTATCAGATACGGCCAGGACAGGCTCTCGCTACCGTATCTGATACCGGAAGTAATGGCGGCGACTGGACTCGAACCAGTGACCCGCGGCTTATGAGTCCGCTGCTCTGCCAACTGAGCTACGCCGCCTCGCCGTGTCATGCCTGGATCCAGGCTATTGTAGCCAACGCGCCCTGCGCCGCCACTCCTCACTGATCCGCTCCTCCGCGCCGGTAGCCTCGCGGGTCAATCTGAATCTCCTGGAAGCCGCAGGCCTGGAGCCGCTCAACCGTCTCCGCCAGCAGCTCATCATTTCGGAAGCGCGCCACGGCCTCAGGTTCCACCTCGATGCGAGCCCGGTCGCCGAGGTGCCGAACCCGGACCTGCCGGAATCCGCGTGACCGCAAGAAGGCCTCGGCAACTTCAATTTGGCCGAGCCGCTCCTCGGTCACCGGCAGCCCATGCGGGATCCGTGAGGCCAGGCAGGCGTTTTGCGGCCGATCCCAGTTCGGCAGACCCCGGAGACGCGCGGCCTCGCGGACCTCTGCCTTCGAAAAGCCGGCCTCCTGGAGCGGCGCGCGCACGTGGTGCTCTCGCGCGGCCCCCGCTCCTGGCAGGGCCTCGGCCAGGTCATCGCTGATGGCCCCGTACAGCACGTGGCCGATGCCGCGCTCGGCCGCGACCACGTCAAGCCTCGTAAAGAGCTCGCCTTTGCAGAGGTAACAGCGCGAGGGCGTGTTCGCCCGGTACGCCGCGTCTTGCGTTTCGTGCGTGGGCACCACAAGATGCTCCACATCCAGCGCCGCCGCGAGCCCCGTGGCGTCTGCCACATCCTGTCGGGCCATGGACGGGGAGTCGGCGGTGACCGCCAGCACGCCGTGCTTGCCGAGCACGTCCCGGGCCAGTGCCCCGAGGAGGGTCGAGTCGACTCCGCCCGAGAACGCCACGACCACCCGCTCGAAAGTGCTCAAGATGCCCCGCGCCGCGGCGAGCTTCTCGGCCACTCCCGCCTGCCCTACGTTAGTCCTCGGCATCCTTCGTGATCCATCCGCCGCCTAAGAGGACTTCCTCGTCATCATAGAAGACGGCGGCCTGGCCAGGGGTCACCGCGGCCTGCGGCTCGTCGAAGCCTACCCGGACCCGCCCGCCGTCCTGGGGCGTCAGGGTCGCCGGCGCGGCGGGATGTCTGGAGCGAATCTGCACGCGTGCACGGATCGGCTCGGCCGGCGGCCGGACAGACACCCAGTTGACTCGCTCGGCCACGAGGGTGTCCCTCAAGAGCGCGGCGCGATTGCCCACAGTGAGGACGTTCGTCTGAGGGTCGATGTCCACCACATAGAGCGGCCGCCCGAGCGCGAGCCCCAAGCCTTCGCGCTGGCCGATCGTGTAGCCCAGCAGCCCCTGGTGAGTGCCGAGCTGACGCCCAGACACATCCCGGATCGGGCCGGGCTGCGCCACGCCCGCCAGTCGA
>SBAZ01000048.1 GCA_005239935.1 Planctomycetales bacterium
ATAAGGGTTTTGTCCCTCGACTCGCTCGCGCCGGAGAAAGCGAGGCGGCGATCGGAATCGAACCGATGTATAAGGGTTTTGCAGACCCTCGCCTTACCACTTGGCTACGCCGCCCTGCGCGGCGCGAGCTCGCTCGGGATACCGAGCGCTGTCGAGGTACAGACCCTCGCCTTACCACTTGGCTACCGCGCCATCAGGGAAAGAGACGACCATCTCGCGCGGCGTGCGGGGAGACGGCGCAGGGTCAAAACTCGCCGTCGGACTGGAACTGGACTTGCCCGCCGACGCGCAGCACATTCACGCCATCGGGGTGGCTGCCGTCCTTGTCCTCGGCCAGCGCCTCGGTCGAGCGGCTGGCGGGCGAGAGCCCGGCGTGGTACTCGTAGTCCCCGCCGGCCGGGGAGGCCGGCACCGGATTGGCGGAGGAAGGACACTTGAAGACCTCGAGATCGTCCACGTAGGTGTCGTAGAGTTCGTCGAGCGCCGCGGGGTACTGCTCATTGTGGTCGTCGCGGTACGACTGGATGGCGAGATACATTTGGCGCAGATTGTTGGCGCACTTAGAGCGCCGCGCCTTCTCGCGCAGCTGCATCGCCCCGGGCGCCAGGAAACCCACGAGGATGCCGATGATCGCAATGACCACCAGCAGCTCGATGAGAGTAAAGCCCTGTCGCCGTTTGAGTAGCATCATCGTGCCCGTCGTCGGACTCGCGCCTCTCGACCGTAACAGAGGCCCTCTACTTTGTCAAGAAGCGCCCGGGCGATCTGGCCTTTCGAGGCACGGCCCAGAGATCTCACGGCCTGGCCAGGACCCACCAGCCAGGCGCGCACCGGCCGCCGACCAAAGGGTGTGCCGTGTCCGTTCACCTGCTGCGCCACCATGAGATGGGCGTGTTTCGCCTGCAGCTTCCGCCTGGCCCGCGCGACCGCGTGGCCGGTTTCGAGGGCGAACCCGGCGATCACCTGTCCAGGCCGGCGCGGCAGTTCCGCGAGGACGTCCGGGGTCGCCACCAATCGCAGGGTGACCGTGCCTCGGCGTCCCACCTTGCCTCGCCGGGGGTGGGCCGGCCGAAAATCCGCGACCGCCGCGGCCATGAGCACGGCGTCCGCGCGACCCGCATGCCGACGCAGGGCCCGGGCCATCTCCGCGGCGCGCTCCACCGGCACCACCCGTGCGTGCCGCGGCATCGGCTCGCTCGTCGGCCCGCTCACCACGGTGACCTGATGCCCCCGGGCCAGGGCCTCACGAGCCAGCTGAGCGCCCATGTAGCCGGTCGAATAGTTGGACACGAACCGCACGGCGTCCACCGGCTCACGCGTCGGCCCAGCGCTGATGAGCACCCGCATCCGCGATCCTTCGCGCGGCCCTCAGCGCCGCCTGGCCTTGCGCGCGGGACGGGCCGCGGCGCGCCTGGGTTTCGGCGACGAGGCGGCCGGGGCCGCGCCGCCGGTGACGGGCACGAGCTGTTTCACGGTCTTGAGAATTTCCTCCGTGTCGGCCAGGTGCCCGATGGCTTCGTACCCGCACGCCAGTTTGCCCACGTCCGGCCCGACGAACCGCACCCCCAGGCGCTTTAACGTCTGCACGTTGCGCTGCACCGTCGGGTGCTGCCACATGTGCACGTTCATGGCCGGCACGAAGACGAGCTTGGCGCGCGTGGCCAGGAGGACACAGGAGAGGATGTCATCCGCCAGGCCGCCGGCGAACTTGCCGATGATATTCGCCGTCGCGGGCGCGACGAGCACCAGCCGCGCACGGTCAGCGAGCGTCGTGTGGATGATGTGCGGGGCCGCGGGATCGAAGAGGTCCGTGTACACCGGCCGCTCCGACAGCGCCTGCAGGGTCGTGGGGGCGAGAAATTTCGTCGCCCGGTGCGTCAGCACGCACGTCACCGCATAACCCGCGTCACGCAGCGACCGGACCAGATCGCCGGCCTTGTACGCACCGATGGATCCCGTCACTCCCAGGACGATCTCCGGGGCGTTGATCATGTCGAGGCCCTCTTCTCCTTCGCCTTCCCCCGCCCTTTCTTGCCGGAGCCCTCCGCGGGCTCCTCCGATTGATAGAGCACTTTCCCCTCCAGGATCTCCTCCAGCGCGACGCTGGTCGCCTTCCGGCTCGACGACGCCACCAGCGCCGGGGCGCCATCGGCCAGCTCCTTCGCACGCTTGGCCGCGAGCAACACCAACTGATAGGCGCTCCCGCACCGCTTGAGCAATTCTTCGATCGGCATCTGTCCCATCACGCACTCCTTACCCGTGATCCGGACGACTCCGCGTCATCACGCGGAGTCGTCCGGATGATCCGACGCAGCCGGGCCACCGTCTCCGGCAGCCGGTGATTGATGACGCGCGCGTCGTACCACGACGCGCACCGCAGTTCCCGCGTCGCCGCCGCCAGGCGGCGCTGAATGGCCGCAACACTCTCCGTGCGGCGTCCGTGTAGCCGTCGGCGCAACTGCCGCATCGACGGTGGCAGGAGGAAAATCAGCGTCGCCCGTCGCCCGTACCGCCGGCGAATGCTGCGCGCCCCCTGCACGTCAATGCACAGGACCACATCGCGCCCGCGCGCGAGTGCGCGCTCAACCGGCGCCTTCGGCGTCCCGTACCACGCGCCGTGCACCCGCGCCCATTCGAGGAGGCCGCTGGTGCGCCGCAAGCGACTGAAGGTCGCCGTGGTCAGAAATCGGTAGTCGCGTCCCCGCCGCTCCCCAGGGCGCGGCGCCCGCGTGGTCACGGACACCGACCGCACCAGCCGTGGCATCTGCCGCCGCAGGGCGGCGAGCACGGTGGTCTTCCCCCCGCCCGACGGGCTCGACACGACGAAGAGCCGCCCGCGCGCCCGGCGCCGGGTCATCCCACCACCTGGTGGTCGGCCGGAGGCCGGCGTGGCCCCGCCATGGCTTGGGTCGAGACGGGCCACGCGGCCTGCCGCCGGCAGACCCCACCAGGGGGTGGGATCATGCGGGACGGCGCAACTCGGCCAGCCGCTGCACCACGGTCTCGGGCTGCAGGCTCGAGAGCACCACGTGGTCCGAATCGGTCACGATCACGGTGCGGGTCCGGCGGCCGTTCGTGGCGTCCACGAGCTTCTGGTGGCGCGCCGCCTCTTCGCGCAACCGCTTCATGGGCGAGGTGTCGGCGGCCACGACGGCCACGATCCGATCCACCGCCACGGCGTTGTTAAACCCGACGTTCAGCAAAACCGGCGCGCTCACCCCACCACCTGCCGATGTCCCGCCCGCGGCGGGACACGCGGCTCACATGTGCAGTCTCAGCGCGATCCCCGTCGTCTGCCGCGTCCGCAGCGGCGAGTGCGGTATCCACGACCTCGCTGCGGCCGGCAGGTGGTGGGGTCACTCCAAGTTCTGCACCTGTTCGCGAATCTTCTCGATGCAGCCCTTGATGTCGACGACATGCCGCGCGACCTGGGCATCGCTCGCCTTGGCCCCCAGGGTATTGGTCTCGCGCATGAGCTCCTGCGCGATGAAGTCGAGCGGTTTGCCCACCAGCCCGCCGCCTCCGAGCAACTGCCGGATGTGGGCCACGTGGCTGTCAATGCGCACGAGTTCCTCGTGGATGTCCACATCGCGCACCAGGGCCACCGCCTGCTGCAACTGCGCGAGCGGCACCGTCGGCTTGTTCCCCAACAGCTCGTTGAGCCGACTGCGCAGGTAGCGCTCCTGTTCAGCCAGCGCCTTGGGCAGCCGCCGCTTGATCGCCGCCACGTGCTGCGTGATGGTCTGGACCTGCCGGCGCAAATCCGCCGCTAACCGGCCGCCCTCGCGCCGCCGCGCCTGCACCAGCGCGCGCACGGCCTCGGCCACCGCCTGCCGCACCGGCTCCCACAGCCGCTCGGCCGCCACCCGCTCCTCGCTGACCGCCACCGCCTGCGGCAGGGCCAGCAGGTGCTCGAGCGTCACCCCGCCCTTGAGACCGAAGCGCGCTTTGAGGTCGAGGAGCGCCTCGTGATACCGCGCCAGCAGCCGCTCGTCGAAGGTCACGCGCCGCCGATCCAGATGATTCGCGTGCACGGCGATATAGACATCGATGTGCCCACGCTGGAAGGCGCCCCGCAACAGCTCGGCGACGCGCGGCTGCAGCGGCACCAGCCCGTTCGGCAACCGGGCATCGAGTTCGAGGAAGCGGTGGTTCGTACTGCGCAATTCGACGGTCACCGCCGCAGGCGGACCGGACCGGCTCGCCCGGCCGTAGCCGGTCATGCTCTGCACGCCGCGACGGGCCATCAGCGGCGCGCGGGGCTGCGCCGCGGCACGACCGGGCGGCGCAGTTCGTCTGGCCGGAACCACAGCGCGATCTCGCGCCGGGCCTCGGCCTCGTTCTCTGAGGCGTGCAGGAGATTTTCCATCCAGCCCTGCGTGGTCATGCGCCCGACGGACCCGCGCAGCGACAGCGGATCCGCCTGCTCCGGGTGCGTGGCGCCGGTCACCTCGCGCACGCGGCGGATGGCCTCCGGACCCGACAGGACGAACGCCAGGACATAGCCCACGCCATGCAGTTTCCCCTGGACGTGCTGCAGCAATTCTTCAAAGAACGGCTTGTCCCGCAAGTGGCGGTAATGCTCCTCCGCCAACGCGCGGCTCACTGACAGCACTTTGGCGCCGACCATCTCGAGTCCCAGCTGCTCGAGCCGCGACAGGATGTGGCCTGCCAGCCCGCGGCGCAGGGCATCGGGTTTGATGATGACCAGCGTGACCTGGTCGGCCATCACCTCTCGGCCCCGAGCTGCGTGAGCAGCCGGGCGAGATCGTCGTGCGAGAAATACTCGATGATGATGCGCCCTCCCCGCTTGCGCGCCACGACGCGCACCTTCGTGCCCAAGACGTGCTGAAGATTCGCCTCGAGCGCCCGCGCCTCCGGATCCAGACGCTGCGCGCGCCGGTGCCTGGCCGGCACCACCTTGCCGGCCAGCCCCTCCAGCTGCCGCACCGACAGCTGGTCTCGCTCAATCCGCTGGAACAGGACCCGCTGCTGGGCGGCCGATTCGATGCCGACGAGCACTTTGCCGTGCCCGGCGCTCAGGCGACCGTCGTGCAGGGCCTGCTGGATCTCCGGCGGCAGGCGCAGCAGCCGCAGCGCGTTGGCAATGGTGGCGCGATCCTTCCCTACTGCGGAGGCTATATCTTCTTGCGTATACCCGAATTCGTCAAGCAGTCTTCCATAGCCTCGCGCTTCCTCAATCGCGTTCAGATTCTCGCGCTGCACGTTCTCGATCAGGGAAAACTCGAGGGACTGTCGGTCGGTCAGCGGCCTCACAATTGCTGGAACCTCTTTCATGCCAAGAGCTTGCGCAGCGCGCCAGCGCCGTTCGCCTGCCACGATCTCGTACGTGCCGTGCGCCAGCGGGCGCACCAGAATTGGTGCCAGGACTCCTTGCCGTGTGATGGACGCCTTGAGCCCTTCCAGGTCGGTTTCATTCACGCTGGTGCGCGGCTGGAACCGTCCGGGTCTCACCTGCGCTGTCGGCACCAGGATGAAGGAGCTGCCTCCGGCTGGTTCGTGCTTCGCCGTCTCGATCAACCCTGCCAGCCCTCGACCCAATCGCTTCGTGGTCATGCCCCCGCGCCTTCCTTTTCTATAACTTCTTGTGTGAGGAGACGATATGCGAATGCTCCTGTACTAGCCGGATCATAGAGGCAGATGGGCTTCCCGAAACTTGGCGACTCGGCGAGTCGGATATTCCGCGGGATCGCGGTATCAAAGACCAGGTCCTTGAAGAACCGCTTCACTTCTCCGGCGACCTCACGGGTCAGGTTCGCGCGGAAGTCGGTCATGGTCAGCAGGATCCCCCCGATGCGCAAGGAGGGGTTGAGGCGCTGGCGGATCAACCCGATCGACTTCAGCAAGGAGTTGAGCCCTTCCAGCGCGAGGTATTCGCACTGCACCGGAATCACGGTGCTGTCGGCCGCCACCAGGGCGTTCATGGACAGGAGGTTGAGTGCTGGCGGACAATCGACCAAGATGAAGTCGTACCGGCTGCGCAAGGGCTCGCACGCGCCCCTCAGCACGTATTCCCGCTCCGGGGCATCGGCGAGCTCGCGTTCAGCTGCCGCCAGGTCCAGACTGGCTGGAATCAGGTCAAACCCCTCGATTTTCGTCTTCAGGATGGCTGCGTCGGCCGGAATCTCGCCGAGGAGTACCCGATAGATGTCCGTGGCCAGATCAGCCCGGCTCACGCCGCAGGCGGTCGTGGCGTTGCCTTGCGGGTCGAGGTCCACTAGGAGAGCGCGCTTGCCGGAGAGCGCCAGGTAGGCGCCCATGTTGACGGCCGTCGTGGACTTGCCAACGCCGCCTTTCTGGTTGCAGATGGCGATGACAGTCGCCATTCAGCAATGTTCCACGTGGAACATTTTCGTCGACGCACCTTCCGTTGAGGTCATTCTACATAACTTGGGACGCCCTGCAAGGCTGTTTTTCCGCGGGTCTCCTTACGGGAGATTCCACAGGTGTTGAAAACCCTGTGGATTACTTGGCCAGGCGGTACCACACGAGCGAGGTCAAGCTGTTCATCATCCAGTAGAGCACGAGTCCTGAGGGAAAGCTGTAGAACATGAGGCCGAAAATCACGGACATGAAGGGGCCGGACATCGCTTTGGCCATCGGATTGTCCTGCTGGGACGGCATGGAGACTTGCGTCAGCCGGCTCTGAAAGTACATGAGCGCAGCCATCAGAATCGGCAGGAGATTGACCTGCGCTCCAAGCAGCGGCAGGGAGACCGGGAGCGTGGCGATCTGGTCAGGTAACGACAAATCTTTGATCCAGAGGAACCCCTGGCCTCGGAGATGGACAAAATGCGACAGCCCTTGAAACAGCGCAATGAAGATCGGCAGCTGCATCAGCATCGGCAGGCACCCGCTCAGCGGACTCACCCGGTGCTGTTTGTACAGGGCAAACATCTCCCGACTGGCCCGCGGCTGGTCGTTCTTATGCTTGGCCATGATCTGATCAATCTGCGGCTTCAACTCCTGCATTTTCCGCATGGACTTGAAGCTCAGCAGCGTGAAGGGGGCTAAGAGGGTCGTAATGCCGATGGAAAACAGCACGATCGCGACCCCATAGCTCCCGGTCAACCGGGCCAGCCAGCTCAGCGCCAAGAGGAGGATGAGGCCAATCCGCCCCATGATGCCCAAGGGGAATGCGTGGGCGAGCTCCACCTGCTTGAGCGCGAAATAATCCCTTGGGCCCGCGTACAACGTCGCCCGGAAGGGCCCAGGACGATCTGCCGGGGAGACCCGAGCCGCAATGGTATGCTCTGGAGAAGGCGCGTGGCTCACCGCCAAGCCATTTGGCCTCCCATCGAGGATCACGCAGAAATGGCGTTCGCTCAGCGTGAGCAGCAATGTTCCACGTGGAACATCTTTCTCGGTGCGCGGGGATCCCATCAGGCGCCTGTACTTGAGTTTTCCTTGGCTAACCTGTTGAACAGCAATGAGTTCAAGTAAATTCTGCCGTCCGCTCATTTCTTCGCTGCGGTCCCAGGTCATCAAGAAGTGATGCTCCGATGGATCCTCATGAGTTAACTCTATGTGTAACAGTGGCTTATCAGAATCAAGTGAGTATGAAATATGGTGATGTTCCTGGGCTGGATCGGCGTCGTAGCAGCTCACGCTCCTGGACGACGAGGCACAGCTCCATGCGGAGATGCCGGGGACGAGGGCCGCAAACACCGCATGCCGCCCGCCAAACGTCAGGGGGCGCGCGTCATCGGTACTGTGATGAAACGTTCGCAGCGCCACCCGGCGGATCGCGGCTGACTTCTGGCCGATTTCGACTTCCAGAAGCGGATTGGTGAGCAGCAGCGTCGGTTCCTCCTCGAGCGGCGGCAGCGCGGCGGGAGTCCGCTGGGCCTCCAACCGCGCCGGGCGCGCAGCGGGAGGGCGGGAGGCCTGTGGATAGCGCTGGGTGAGCCACTGGCTGTAGATAGCCATGAAGAAGAGCGACACGGCGGCGGCGACGAGAACGCGTCGGTCCATTACGGCACCGGGTCAATGCCTGCCTGGCACCACGGCTGGCATCTGGCGAGCCGGAGCACGATGAGCGGCAGTCCGCGGATCGCCCCATGCCGCTCGAGTGCGTGCAGTGCATACTCCGAGCAGGAGGGAACGAATCGGCACGACGGTAACATGAACGGCCTCAAATAGATACGATAGGCTAAGAGCGCGTAGCGCAGGAGCTGGCTCATGCCAAGGCCCCAAGCCGGCGCGCGGCGCTCAGCAGATCCTGCAGGAGGGCCGCGCTGGCCACGGGGAGTCGTCCGGGGTGGATGACGATCACCACGTCGAGCTGGCCGCGCAGTGTCAGGTGCCTGGCGCTCAGCAGGCCCCGAATCTGCCGCTTGAGCCGGTTGCGCTGCGGCGCACCCTTCAGACCTCGCCGCGTGCGGATGCCGATCCTCGTCGGACCGGTGTCGCGGGGCAGGGCGCCGACCGAGAGGAGCGGGCGGTGAGCCCATCGGCCTCGTCGGTACACGGCCTGAAATGTCTGCGTTCGCTTGAGGCGCGCCGGGAGGCGCGGGACGCCGGTGACCACCTCACGCCGGGATCAGCTGCCAGCGCCCCTTGTGCCGCCGGCGACTGAGGGTCGCCCGGCCGCCGCGGGTGCGCATTCGCGCCAGGAACCCGTGCGCGCGGCTGCGTTTCCGTCGGGTGGGCGTGGAGAGGTGTTTCTTCATGCCGCCGCCATTATGGGGTAGCCCTCACACGAAATCAAGGCGAAAGCCTGCAAGAATCCGCTTGAGCCACGTCGCCACCCCTGTGCTATAATGACCCGCCTGAAATTTCATCATCCGCACAGGTCACCCAAGGCCTGTGCAAAACATGTGGAAAGTGTGGAAAACCCTCCGCTTGATTGGCTCGCCGCGCGGGAAGCGTTGAAAGCCTATCTAGGCGCTGACGCGGTCGGCCGGTGGCTCGACCCACTACGGTTGTCCTCCGTCTCGGCTGAGACACTCGTCCTCGAAGCGCCCAACACGTTCTTCCGGGACTGGGTGATCGCCCACTACGCCGACCGGATCCGGCCCTACGTCGGAGGCCGGGCCGTCCAGGTCATTACCTCATCGTCCGCGCACATCGCCAACGCGGTGCCGGCGGCGCTCGAGACCATCCGCGTCGCGCCGGAGGAGTCCCGTCCCCCGGCGGCCGGCGACCGGACGCTGAACCCGAAGTTCACCTTCGACCAGTTCGTGGTGGGGGCCAGCAACCGGTTCGCCCACGCCGCCTCGATGGCCGTCGCCGAGTCTCCGGCGAAGGCCTACAACCCCCTCTTCATCTACGGCGGGGTCGGCCTGGGCAAAACGCACCTCATGCAGGCCATTGGCCACGCGATCCTCCAGCGCTGGCCGGCGCGCCGGATCGTCTACACGTCGAGCGAAGGCTTCACCAACGAGCTCATCAGCGCGATCCAGACCAAGACGACGGCCAAGTTCCGCGACCGCTACCGCACGGTCGACGCGCTCCTCATCGACGATATCCACTTCATCGCCCAGAAAGAGGCGACGCAAGAAGAGTTCTTCCACACCTTCAACACCTTGTATGACGCGCACAAACAGATCGTCCTCTCGAGCGACCGCTCGCCCAAGGATATTCCCGGCCTCGAGGAACGTCTGGTGTCGCGCTTCGAGTGGGGTCTCGTAACGGATATTCAAGCGCCCGACCTCGAGACCCGCGTGGCGATTCTGCGCAAGAAGGCGGAAGACGCCGCCACCGCGGCGCCTGACGACGTGACGCTCTTCATCGCCCAGAAGATCACGTCGAACATCCGCGAGCTGGAGGGCGCACTGATCCGGGTGTTAGCCTACTGCAACCTCTTTAACAAACGCCCCACGCTGGGCGTCGCGCAGGAAGTGCTCAAGGACATGGTGAAAGAAGTCAGTGCGCGTGTGACCTTGGAGACGATTCAACGGCGTGTCGCCGAGTATTTCCATCTGGACCTGCGGTCGCTGGTCAGCGCCCGCCGCGAGCGGTCCATCCTGTATCCCCGGCAGATCGCCATGTACCTCTGCCGACGGTTGACCGACGCCTCGCTCCCAGAAATCGGCAAGGCGTTCGGCGGACGCGATCACACAACCGTGCTCCACGCCGTCGAGAAGATCGAGCGGGAAATGACACAGGATTTCCACAAGAAATCCCTGGTCGAACAGCTCCAGGATGCCGTCTTATCTCCCACAGCGCTGCTCTCCTAATGGCCTCCTGCACAGTTCCCACACCCCCGATGATTACGACGAGCTCTTTTCTTAAGAACAGTCTCCCTCGCCGGGCCGCCACCCTGTGGATATCATGAAACTCTCGATCCCGAAACCGCACCTGCTCAAGACCCTGCAAACCGTCGAACACGCCGTCAATGACCGGAGCACGCTGCCCATCTTGAGCAACATCCTGGTCGAAACGACAGACCACGAGTTGATCTTAACGGCCACGGACTTGGATGTCGGGATTCAGTGCCGATTCCCGCTCGCGGCCGAGGTCGAGCGGGGAGCGGTTGCGGTCCCCGCCAGGCGCCTCACCACCATTGTCCGTGAGCTGCCCGATGAGGCGGTCATCTTGGAAGCGAAGAAGAACCATGCGGTGAGTGTGCACTGCGGCGTGAGCGCGTTCCGGCTGCCGGGGTTGCCCCCAGAGGATTTTCCCTCGCTCCCCCAACCGGAAGAGACGCAAGGCTGCTCGCTCACCCAGGGCGCGCTGAAGGGCATGATCAACTTAACCGCGTACGCCATGTCCGTTGAAGAGAGCCGCTTCGTCCTCAATGGCACCTTGCTGTCCGTCCAGAAGGGGATCGCGACCCTGGTGGCCACAGACGGACGCCGTCTGGCGGTTGCGACCGCGCCGGTGGCCGAGAGCGGGAAGGGAGCCCTGGAAGCCATTCTCCCAGCCAAGACCATGCGCGAACTTGGCCGGCTGCTCGAAGGGGACGTGGAAGCCGTCCGCATCGCCCCGCTGAAGGACAACCAGCTGACCTTTCGGTTTGGGGGCGTCACCATCGTCACGCGCCTCATTGAAGGCCAGTTTCCGCAGTACGAGAAAGTCATTCCCCCGCCCGCGAAGCACCAGGTGACGTGCGCGCGCGAGCCCCTCTTCACGGCCATCCGCCGCGCCAGCCTCATGACCACCGCGACCTCCCAGGCCGTCGTCTTCGAACTGAGCGCGGAGCGGCTCGTCGTGTCTAAGGAATCCACCGAGCTCGGCAGTGCGCGCGACGAGGTCGCCGCACGGTACTCCGGCGAACCGTTGCGCATCGCCTTCAATCCGGAATTTTGGCTCGACGCCCTCAAGGTGTTGGAGACGGACGAGGTCACGATTGAGCTCTCCGGACCAGACCGCCCCGCGGTCATTCGGCAGCCGGCGTTCACCTACCTCGTCCTGCCGATGAAGACCGCATGACCAGGACGAGCCGGCGCGCCGGACCCAGCACGTTGCACGCGGTCGTCGCGCAGGTCCTCAAGCAGACCGCCGCCGATGCGCGCCCACTCTTCATGGTGCAGGCGCGCTGGCCCAGCGTCGTAGGCCGTCGGCTCGCGAAACATGCGAAGCCGGTGAGCCTGCGGCGCGGCCGCCTCATCGTCCAGGTGGACCGGCCCGGGGAGAGCTATGTGCTGCAGTATGAGCGGCCGCGCGTGTTGGGCGCGTTGCAGCGGCTGACCGCCGGCCGCGTCGAAGAGCTGGTGATTCGTCCGGGCGGAGGCACCAGCACAGGACGCCATGGGGTATCTGCTCGACCGCACCCGCGCGCTGCGCGTGCGTAACCTGGTCGTGGTGCTCGCCCACCGGGCCCGCGGCGTGCGCAGCCGCGTCATTCTGCGCGACAACAGCTTGTATCACACGCTGACACGGCCGAAGACCCTCATCCGTCGGCGGCCCCTGGGTCACGGCGAATCCCCCGAGGCGGCGGGCGGACCGCGACAGCACGCGACATAAGGAGTGGCATGGCGAAGGCGGCACGACGCAAGGACCCAACTCCGAAGCCCACCCCGCTGAGCGCGGCGAAGGCCGGCTATGACGCGAGCAGCATTCAAGTCCTTGAAGGGCTGGAAGCGGTGCGCCGGCGTCCGGCGATGTACATCGGAGACACCAGCACCCGCGGGCTGCACCACCTTGTCGAGGAGGTCGTGGACAACTCCATCGACGAGGCGATGGCCGGCCACTGCACCCGGATCGAAGTCGCCATCCACAAGGACAACGCGGTGACGGTGGAGGATGACGGCCGCGGCATTCCGGTGGATCAGCATAAGACCGAGAAGAAATCCGCGCTCGAGGTCGTGATGACCACGCTCCACGCGGGGGGCAAGTTCGACAGCCGGACCTACAAGGTGGCCGGCGGGCTGCACGGCGTCGGGGTGTCCGTCGTGAACGCGCTCTCGGAGTGGCTCGAAGCGGAGTCACACCGAGACGGCAAGGCCTACCGACAGCGCTACGCGCGCGGCAAGCCGACGACGGGCGTGACGCAGATCGGCAAGGCCAGCTCCACCGGCACGCGCGTGACGTTTAAGGCGGACAAAGAGATCTTCCAGGGGGGCATCACGTACAACTTCGATACGCTCTCCAACCGCCTGCGCGAGCTCGCCTTTCTCAACAAGGGCCTGGCCATCAAACTCGAGGACGCGCGCACCGAGAAAAAGGCGGCGTTCAAGTTTGAGGGCGGCATCAAGGAGTTCGTGGATCACCTGAACAAGTCCAAGGCTGCCCTCCATCAGGTGGTGTACTTTGACGGCGAGAGCGGCCACGTCGGCGCGGAAATCGCGCTGCAGTACAACGACGGGTATGCCGAGCACCTCTTTTCGTTCGCCAACAACATCAACACGGTGGACGGCGGCACGCATCTGTCCGGGTTCAAATCCGCGCTGACGCGGACCGTCAACACGTACTGCAAGGCCAAGAATCTCTTCAAAGGGGACCAGCTCACGATTGAAGGCGAGGACACCCGCGCAGGCCTCACGGCAGTCATCAGTGTCAAGGTGCCCCAGCCGCAGTTCGAGGGGCAGACCAAGGCTAAACTCGGCAGCCCGGAGGTCGAAGGCATTGTGGCCTCGCTGGTCAATGAGAAGCTCGGCGCGTATTTCGAGGAGCACCCCACCGTCGCGCGCAAGATTGCGGACAAGTGTCTGTTGGAGGCCCGCGCGCGGGAGCGCGCTCGGCACGAGCGCGAGCTGGTCCGGCGCAAGGGCGCGCTGGAATCCGGCGGGTTGCCGGGCAAGCTCGCCGACTGCTCGGAGCGCGATGCCGCACTCTGCGAACTCTACCTGGTCGAGGGCGATTCGGCAGGCGGCTCGGCGAAACAGGGGCGTGACCGGCGGTTCCAGGCGATCTTGCCCATCAAAGGGAAGATCCTCAACGTGGAGAAAGCCCGGCTCGAAAAGGTGCTGACGAACCAGGAAGTCCGCACCATTATCACCGCCCTGGGCTGCGGCATCGGCGGGGAAATGGACCTGGCCAAACTGCGCTACCACAAGGTCATCATCATGTGCGACGCCGATGTGGACGGGAACCACATCCGCACGCTCCTGCTGACGTTTTTCTACCGGCAGATGCTGCCGCTCCTGGAAGCCGGGCACATCTACATCGCGCAGCCGCCGCTCTACAAGATCAAGCGGGGCAAGCGTGAGGAATACGTGGACACCGAGGAGGACATGGCCGCCCTCCTGCTGGAGCTGGGCGCCGAAGGGAAGGCGCTTGCCAAGGGCTCCAAGGTGTACAAAGAGAAAACCCTCCTGGAGCTCTTGAAGGCGCTGACCGACGTCGAGAACGTCATGAAGCGGCTCGGCCGGTACCGGGTGGACGCCGCACGGTACGTTGGGCTGGCCCGAGACCGCAAGGGCCTCCCGGCGCACCTGGTGCGCATGGGCGGCGAGGAGCACTTTCTCTACGATGACGAGGAGCTGGCGAAGTTCGCGAAAAAGCACGACCTGAAGGTGGACGACCTCGAGAAAGCCGCGCCCAACGCGGTGGCGCAGTACACCGAGCTCTATGAAGCCGGCGAGCTCGACGATCTGAACAAGCGGCTGGGCAAGTTCGACCTGGGCCTGGCAGACTACTTCCCGAACGACGGGAAGCTCGCCTTCAAGTTGGAGGGGGAGGGGGCCAAACAGGCGTTTGCCGGGCTGCGCGACGTCCTGCTGGCCGTCGAGGAGGCCGGGCGCAGAGGCATGACGATCCAGCGCTACAAGGGGCTCGGCGAAATGAACCCGACCCAGTTGTGGGAAACCACGATGGACCCGGGTCGACGAACCGTGCTGAAGGTGGCGCTCGAAGACGCCGTGAAGGCCGAAGAGATGTTCACGACGCTCATGGGAGAAGCGGTGGATCCGCGCAAGCAGTTCATCGAGGAGCACGCCCTGGAAGTCAAGAACCTGGACATCTGAGTCATGTACACGCTCGGCGAGAAAATCGTCCCGCGGGACATCGAGGAGGAAATCAAGGACTCCTACCTCTCGTACGCGATGAGCGTCATCGTCGGGCGCGCCCTACCGGACGCGCGCGACGGCCTCAAGCCGGTCCACCGGCGCATCCTGTACGCGATGCAGGAGCTGGGGGTCGATCCGGGCAAGCCGTATAAGAAGAGCGCGCGCATCGTCGGAGAGGTATTGGGCAAGTACCACCCGCACGGGGACGTCGCGGTCTATGACACGCTCGTACGGCTCGTGCAGGACTTCAGCCTGCGCTACCCCCTGGTGGATGGACAGGGCAACTTCGGCTCCGTGGACGGCGACGCCGCGGCGGCTATGCGGTATACGGAAGCGCGGCTGGCGCCTGTGGCCATGGAGTTGCTGCACGATCTCGAGAAGGAGACGGTCGCATTCGCTCCCAATTTTGACGGCTCGCTGGTCGAGCCGAAGCTCCTGCCCGCCAAGCTGCCGAACCTCCTCGTCAACGGGTCCAGCGGCATCGCCGTGGGCATGGCGACGAACATCCCGCCGCACAACCTGGGCGAAATCGTGGACGCCCTCTGCGCCGTGATCGACAAGCCGGAGATCGAGCTGCCTGCGCTCATGCGCCTGGTGCAGGGGCCGGACTTCCCGACCGGAGCCATCATCTGCGGGCGCGACGGCATCAAGGACGCCTATGCCACGGGCCGCGGCAGTCTGCGCATCCGTGCGAAAGCGCAGATCGAGCAATTGAAGGGCAACCGTCAGGCCATCGTCATCACGGAACTCCCCTACCAGGTCAACAAGGCGAACCTCATCGAGTCCATCGCGAAGCTCGTGCAGGAGAAAACACTTGAGGGCATCTCCGACCTGCGCGATGAGTCGGACAAGGAGGGCATGCGCGTCGTGATCGAGTTGAAGCGCGATGCGAACGATCAGGTGGTGCTCAACCAGCTCTTCAAGCACACGACGATGGAATCCACCTTCGGCGTCATCATGCTCTCACTGGTCGACGGCCGGCCACGGATCCTGGGCCTCAAGCAGCTCCTCCAAGTCTTTATTGACCACCGGCGGGAGATCGTGACCCGCCGAACGAAGTTTGAGCTGGCGAAGGCGAAGGAACGCGCGCACATTCTTGAGGGGCTGCGTAAGGCCCTCAGCCACCTCGATGCCATCATCAAGCTGATCAAGTCGTCGAAGAGCCCGGCGGAGGCCCGCGAGGGGCTGGTCAGGAAGTTCGACTTCACGGAGCGCCAGGCCCAGGCCATCCTCGAGATGCAGCTGCAGCGCCTGACGGCGCTGGAGCGCGACAAGATCGAGGCGGAGTATAAGGAACTCCTCAAGAAGATTGATGAGTACGAGGCCCTCCTGAAGAGTGAGGCAAAGCTCCTCGTGCTGATCCAAGAAGAATTCCAGGACCTCAAGAAGCGCGTCGGTGACGCGCGACGCACCGAAATCCTCGGCGAGGTGAAGGACTTCAAGCTCGAGGACCTCATCGCGGAGGAGGACGTCGTCATCACCATCAGCCATACGGGCTACATCAAGCGCATCCCCGTGTCCTCGTACCGCAAGCAGAAGCGCGGCGGCGTGGGGGTGACGGCCATGGAGACGAAGGAGGAGGATTTCGTGGAGCACCTCTTCGTCGCCTCCACGCATGAAACGCTCCTCTTCTTTACCAACCAGGGCCGGTGTTACTGGATCAAGGTGCATGAGGTGCCGCAGGCCAGCCGCTACGCAAAAGGCACGGCGATCGTCAATTTGCTGCAGCTCCAAAAGGACGAGCGGCTCTCCACGTTCGTCGCGGTGAAGGCGTTCGAGCCGGAGCATTTTGTCGTCATGGCGACCAAGAACGGCACCGTCAAGCGCACGTCGCTAGACGCCTACTCCAACCCGCGCAAAGGCGGCATCATTGCCATCACGCTCGAGCCGAAGGACCATCTGATCGAGGCCGAGATTACCGATGGCAAGCAGGAGTTGGCGCTCATCACGAAGCAGGGCAAGGCGATCCGATTCCCCGAATCGCAGGCTCGGGAGGTCGGCCGCTCCGCCCGGGGTGTGCGGGGCATCAACCTGGGCAAGGGCGACGAGGTCATTTCCATGGCGATTGTCCGGCCGAAGGCGGAGCTCCTGACCGTGACGACGCTGGGATTCGGCAAGCGCTCGCCGCTCGAGGCCTACCGCGTGCAGAGCCGCGGCGGCAAGGGCATCATCAACATCAAGGTGACGAGCAAGAACGGCGAAGTCATCGGGGCGAAGACCGTCACGGACCAGGACGAAGTTATGCTGATTACGCACGAGGGCATGATGGTCCGGTCGCCGGTCAAGGACATTCGCTCGACCGGCCGCGCGGCGCAGGGCGTGCGGCTGATTCATATCAAGGGCAAGGACCGCGTGGCCTCCGTGGCGGCGGTGGTGCCGAAGGAGAAGGAAGAAGCCGACATGCTGCCGCCGGCGGTCGCCCCGGCACGGCCGGCGCTGGCGAAGCCCGTCGAATCGCCGGAAGCCGAAACTCCGCGCACGGAGCCGCCGCCGAAACCCGCGCGGGCCACCGCACGCCAGAGATCACAGAAGGTTCCGCCGGCCACGCGCGTCGCCAGGGCCGCGCCGAAACCGAAGAGGCGGGGCCGGGTCGCGGCGAAAACGAAGCGTCGATAAGTCCGCGTCCCCATCGTCCAACGGCCAGGACACCAGCCTTTCGAGCTGACAATGAGGGTTCGATTCCCTCTGGGGACACTGTTTGAGAGCGATGCGTGATCTTTGGCTCACACACGCCCGGTGTATTCTGGCCGACGGCATCCGGGAAGGGTGCCTGGGGCTCCGTGGGGATCGCATCGCGGCCATCCGGCGGACGGCGCCCCGGGGCGCGCGGACGGTCAGCGTGGCCGGGGCCTTTGTCGCGCCAGGGTTCATTGACCTGCATGTCTGGGGGCCGCCGACGCTCGTCGCGCGCGACGCGGCGCGCGCCGGGACCACCGGGTTCCTCACGACGTTGGGCCCGGAGCCACCGGGCGCACTCACGCGGCACGTGGCCGAGCGCGCGCAGATGCGTCGGCTGGACGGCGCGGAGTGCCTGGGGCTGCATCTCGAAGGGCCCTTCATCAATCCGGCGCGGGGCGGCGCCTTGCCGCGCACGGACATGCGGCGGCCCGGCATCGCCGAGTTGCAGCGGCTGCAGCGCGCCGCGCGCGGCCGGATCCGCCTGGTCACCGTGGCGCCGGAGCTGCGCGGCGCGGTGGCCGCGATCCGCTGGTGCCGGTCGCATGGGGTCATCGCCTCGCTCGGACATTCCCTGGCGGCCCCGCACACGGCCCGGCAGGCGGTGGAGGGCGGGGCGCGGGCCGTCACGCACGTGTTCAACGGCATGCCGCCGCTGCACCACCGGGAGCCGTCGCTGCTGGACGTCGCGCTCACCGATGAGCGGC
>SBAZ01000094.1 GCA_005239935.1 Planctomycetales bacterium
GCGGCTGTCCTGCTGCTGGGGGCAGGGGCGGCGGAGGGACAGATGGCATCGTTCACACGCTACCAGGGCAGCGATCCGTCCCTGGCGGTGTCCTTTGAGTATCCGGCAGGATGGGAGCCGGAAGAGTCCTCGGGGCAGACAGAGGCCTACCATCAGGTGCAGGTCTATGGGCCCAAGACGGTCGAAGACCGGCTGCGCACGTACCTCGTCGTGCGCCGACTGCCCACGCAGGCGCACGGCGGCCAGCATGCGGATGCGGACGCGCTCCTGGCGCACTATCTGGACACGCTGATGCCGACGCTTGAGGCCGAGCAGACAGAGGACCTGATCGTGGCCGGCCTGCCGGCGCACCACGTGCTCGTCCGCGGGACGCTCCGACTCCCCTGGGAGTCTCCGCAGGCGGTGGACGTGCCCGTCGAGGGGGAGCGCGTCTTCCTGCACCACGGGGACTCGCTCTACGAAGTGGCCTGGCTCGGGACGCCGGAGGCCGCTCCCGCGCTGCAGGAGGCGTTCACCCGGCTGCTCGAGTCCTTGCGCCTGCCGGAGTAATCCGTTTCCCCGGCCGTGCCGCGCGGCACGCAGCCGGGGGGCGCGTTGACGGCTCCACACCCGTCCGCTAGAATACTGCCCGGGTTCATGGCCTTCCTGATCCGCCACGTTCCGTCATCCCTCCGGATGGCGATGCCTGTCAGCCGATGGTCCGCCCTCCGGCGAGCCGTCTGGCTGTTCGTCATCATGTCCACCTGGCTCGGCGCCGGCGAGCCTGCGTCAGCCGAACGGCCTGCCCCCGACCGCCAGGCCGGCGAGGCGGTGTATCAGCAGTCCTGTGCGCGCTGCCATGGGGTGGCGGGCAAGGGCGACGGGGTGGATGCCCGGCGCTTCTACCCCCGCCCGCGCGACCTCACGATGGGCGTCTACAAGTTCCGGAGCACCGCCAGCGGCACACCGCCGACCGACGAGGATCTCTTCGACACGATTACGCGGGGGTTGCCTGGCAGCAACATGCCTGACTGGCGGCATCTCGACGAAGCAGCCCGCTGGCACGTGGTGGACTACCTGAAGAGCCTCGCCCCGATCTTCGAGCAGACACCACCCGAGCCGGTGCCGGTGTCGGACGACCCCGGCCCCACGCACGCGGACCTGGCCAAGGGCCGCGCGGTGTATGAACAGCTGGGCTGCGCGGCCTGCCATGGCGCGCAGGGACGCGCCAACGGCTCCTCAGCCGCCGGGCTGGTGGACGACTGGGGCAAGCCGATCCGGCCCGCCGACCTGACCCAACCATGGACCTATCGCGGCGGCCGCACGCCGCGCGACATCATGCTGCGCCTCCTTACCGGCATCGACGGCGCGGGCATGCCGTCCTACACCGGGGCGGTGAGCCCGGAGGACGCCTGGCAGGTGGCCTACTACGTCGCCTCCCTGCAGGCGGAGCCGGTTTGGCACCGGCTCCCAGCCGCGGCGCGCGTGACCGGAGAGCTCCCGATGGCGCCGGATGACCCGCGCTGGCACGGGGCCGAGCCGGCGATGCTCCGGCTGCGCAACGCCGTCAACGCCCAGGGCGAGTGGGTGGCACCTCCCACGATTACGGCGGTCGAAGTCCAAGCACTCCTCAACGACGACGCTGTCGCGTTTCGGGTGCGCTGGCACGATCCCTCGGAGGACGCGGCCGCGCCCGGCGATGCCCTCGCGTTGCTCTTCAAGACCGAGGAGTCCACGGGAGATCTCGTGAGCTTGCAGGCGTGGCCCTACCACGGGGCGCCGTCGCTGGACCTGTGTTACTGGGTGGTCGGCGAGCCGGCCGCGCGGGAAGCCGTGGCGGCGACCTATGACGCGGTGCGCGCCGGGAGCAGTCTGGCAGTTGCGCGGCCGGCGCGCGCGGCCTATGCTGAAGGGGCGTGGCAACTCGTGCTCCAGCGCCCCCGCCGGCCGGACCCGGCGCTGCCGGGGGCGGCGCGCGTGCCGGAACACGGGGCCTTCGCGCTGGCGGTGGTGATCTGGGACGGGGGCAACCCGGAGGCACGCGCCATCTCGCCGTGGATCGATCTCCTGATCGAGGACACCGCTGCGCCGCGTGCCACTGCGCACTAACAACACCGCACAGATACACGGGAGGATGCTCAGATGACGAGACGTTCCTGGTTAACACCCCTGTTCCTCGCCATCATCGTGGCCATCGGGTGCGGCGGGAGCCGTCCGCAGGATGCCGGTGCCACACACGAATCCGACGCCGCGCCAATCCAGCTCGCGCAGGCTCCGGCAGGCGCGGCCCCGCCGGCCGGCGGCTCGGGATCGATCACGGGGATCGTGAAGTTTAGTGGAACGCCCCCGGCAGGCGAGGCGGTCAAGATGAGCGCGGACCCGGTCTGCGCCCAGCAGCACACAGGCCCGGTGATGACGGAGTCCGTCGTGGTCGGCTCAGACGGCGGTCTGAAGAATGTGTTTGTCTACGTCAAGGAAGGGATCAGCGGGTCCTACCCGGCGCCGACGAGCCCGGTCGTGCTGGAC
>SBAZ01000018.1 GCA_005239935.1 Planctomycetales bacterium
ATGTACAGCCGCCGCGCCAGAATGAGCCACCACGGCAGCTCCTGCCCGCCGACGTCCACGGCGCAGATGCCGGCGTACTCCGGATGCGCATCGTAGCGTTGGGCCAGCTTCGCGGTGCAGTCCGACTGTAGCGTGATGTCATCATCCACGAAGAAGACCACGTCCGAGGCCGTCGCGTTCACACCGCGGATGCGGGCATTGACCAGCCCGGCGATCGCCGGATCCCAGAGGTACCGTAGCGTCATGTCCGTGCAGCCCGCGAGCAGCGCCCGGACTTCCGCCTCTCCGCTGACCTGACTCTGATCCACGATGATCAGCTCCTCGGGACGGCGCACCTGTGTTCGGACCGACTGCAACGCCTCCAGCAGCTCCGCCTGTCGATTCTTCGTGGGGATGATGATGGCGATCGTCACGGGGCGCCGCGGCCACGGAGTGCCGGCGCCGCTCCGCGCCCGTCCCGCGGCCTCCGGAGCCGACGGCTCGGCGAGCGGCTGTCGGAGCATCCGGAAGCCCACTGGCAGCTCGCAGAGAAAAACGCAAACCGTCCGCGCCAGCTGCCCCGTGCGCAGCCCCCGCATCGTGCTACTGACGAAGATCGCAAACAGCAGCCAGAGGAAGCAGAGCATGTTCCGCGGCGTGCGCGGCAGGTTGCGCTGGAAAAAGAAGAACACGCCGTCCACCCGGATGCGCACCCACTGGGCCGGATCGTACTGCTCGTTCGGGTTGCGGTGCAGCACCCGCACCGACGGGTCAATAACCGTCGGGTACCGCGCCGAGACGCGGTAGCTGAAATCAATCGAGCTACTCCAGCGGCTCCCCCAGGCCCGGTCTTCGAACTGGAACTCGCTGAACACGCTCCGGCGGAAGCTCATGTAACCGCCGCTGAAGAGCCGCGCCAGCTCCGGCGCCGAGAGCCGGCGATAGCGCTTGTTGATGATGCTCCGGCGGTCGCTGAAGGGGCCGAGCATGTACGCGCGCCGGACCAGCACGAGCCACCACGGCACCGACAGGCCCTGCATGTCCACGGCGCAGATGCCGGCCAGGTCCGGCTCGGCGGCATAGCGTGCGAGCAGATTCTCGATGCAATCCGAGGCGAGCGTCACGTCGTCATCCACGAAGAAGACGATGTCCGACTCGGACCAGGCCATGCCGCATTTGCGCGCGGAGACGAGGCCCGAGAGTGTCGGGTCCCACAGGTAGCGCAACGCCATCCCGGGCGCTCCGCCCGTCGCAGCCCGGACCGCCTCCTCGGCACTGACCGGGCTCTGGTCCACGATGATCAGGACGTCCGGTCGCCGCGTCTGGCGCGCGATGGAGCGGACCGTCTCCAGCAATTCATGCGGACGGCCTTTCGTGGGGATGATGATCGCGAGCGAGGTGTCGGCGGCGCGGTCCGCGCGGCGCGCGGGCGCCGCTGCCTCCATGGTGGTGGCCATCCACTCGTCTGCTCCGCTCAGCTGCGCGGCTCCCGGAACAAATCCCCGTCACGCACCCTGGCCCAGGCCTTCCCCCCCGCGTACGCGAGGTCACCCTGGCACGCCAGGCGCAGAAACTGCATGGTGAGGCGCCAGGGGCGCGAGTAGCGCGGCGACCGCAGGGCCCCGGGCGCCAGGTACCGCGCCTGCAGCAGCGCCAGCTCCTCACGCCGGATGCGTTCTGCCTTCGCCATCTTCCCGTCCGGATGCATGCGGATATTCGCCAGCGGTGCGCGCACATGCCGCAGCCGCCCGCCGGCGCGCACCACCCGGATGTAGAAATCGAGGTCCATCTGGTAATAGAACGCCGGGTCGATCCCGCCGGCCGCGTCGTAGACGCGGCGAGTCCAGAACGTGGCGGGCTGCGCCAGGCAGTTACCCGGCCCCAGGAAATCGTACCAGCCCATCCGGCAGAGGCGCCGTTCGCCCAGCGGGCGGCCCTCCGCGTCCACAATCATGACATGGCCGAAGACGAGGTCCGGCCGAGGCCGCTGCGTGAAGGCGCCCGCCACCCGCGCCAGCGCCCCGGGCAACAGGACGTCGTCGGAATTGAGGTACGCCAAAATCTCGCCGGTGGCGCGGCCGAACCCCTTGGCGATGGCGTCGGCCTGTCCACGGTCCGGCTCGCTGGCCCAGTACGCCAGGCGGCCGGCGTGGCGCCGGATGATGTCCACGCTGCCGTCCGTTGAGCCGCCGTCCAGGATCAGGTACTCCAGGTTCGGATAGCCCTGTGAGAGGACCGAGGTGATGGTGTCCTCGAGAAACCGCGCCTGGTTGAAGCTGGGCGTCACGATGCTGATACGTGGCCAGATCCCCGGCGTCATGGCAGCGCTCCCGCCGCCGCATGCTCACGGTACCACGCGAGCGTCCGCTGCAGCCCCTCAGTCAGGGGCGTCCGAGCGCTGAACCCGAACGCCTCACGCGCGCGGGTGCCGTCCAGTCGCCGACGGGGCTGCCCATCGGGCTTCGTGTCGTCCCACACGATTCGGCCCGCGAAGCCGGTCAACTGCTGCAACGTCTCGGCCAGCTCCCGAATGCTCACCTCCCCGCCCCCGGGCAGGTTCACAGGCTCCGCGCCCTCATACCGCGCGGCCGCAGCGAGCACTCCCTCCGCCGCGTCCTCCACGAAGAGAAATTCGCGGGTGGCGCGACCGGTCCCCCAGAGCACCACCTCGGGGTCGCGGCGCTCCGCCGCCTCGGTGAACTTGCGGATCAGTGCGGGGATGACGTGGCTCGTTTCCAGGTCGAAGTGATCGCCCGGCCCATACAGATTGATGGGGATCAGGTAGATACTCTTGAGCCCGTACTGCTGCGCGTACGCCTGCGCCATGACCAGCAGCGCCTTCTTGGCAATGCCGTAGGGCGCGTTCGTCTCCTCCGGGTAGCCGTTCCACAGCTGCTCCTCTCGGAACGGAACCGGCGTGAACTTCGGATACGAGCAGGCGGTGCCGACCAGCACTAGCGTGCGCAGCCGCCCGGCCGCTGACGCCTCGACCAGGTCGTACTCGCGGCTGCGCGGCACGAACACCTCGGCGCCCAGCATCCGCAGCTGTCGGACCACAGCGGCGCCGAGAAAACCGCTGCCGCCTGTGACCGTCACCCGCGCGCCCTGCCAGGGCCGGCTCATGTCCGCACCGGCAGGTGGCCCGCGTCGCGTAGCGTCCTCTCCTGCGCCGCCAGCTCCAGATCCACGTCCACCATCATGCGCACCAGTTCCTCAAACCGTACCTTCGGCCGCCAGCCGAAGGCGGCGCAGGCCTTGGACGCGTCGCCCAACAGCGCCGGCGCCTCGGTGGGCCGGAAATACTTCGGGTCGATCTGCACGTGCGCCTGCCAGTCCAGGTCCAGGAGCCGGAAGGCGCGCTCCAGGAACTCCCGGACCGTGTGGGCCTCGCCGGTGGCAATCACGAAATCCTCCGGCGCCGGCTGCTGCAGCATCGTCCAGATCGCCTCGACGTAGTCGCCGGCGAATCCCCAGTCGCGCTGCGCGTCCAGATTGCCGAGGTAGAGTGTCTCCTGCAGCCCCAGCTTGATGCGCGCGGCCGCCCGGGTGATCTTTCGCGTCACGAACGTCTCGCCGCGGCGGGGCGACTCGTGGTTGAAGAGGATGCCGTTGACCGCGAAGAGTCCGTACGCCTCACGGTAGTTGACCACCTGCCAGTGCGCGTAGGCCTTGGCGACCGCGTAGGGGCTGCGCGGGTAGAACGGCGTCCCCTCGTGCTGCGGCGGCGGGGCGGCGCCGAACATCTCCGAGGAGCCAGCCTGGTAGAACTTCACCTGCCGTCCGGCCCGCTGCTGGTAATCGCGGACCGCCTCGAGCAACCGCAGCGTGCCCAGGCCCACGACATCCGCCGTGTGCTCCGGCTGCTCGAAGGAGACCTTTACGTGCGACTGTGCCCCGAGGTTGTACACCTCATCCGGCTGCACCTGCTCGAGGATCCGGCGCAGGCAGGTGCCGTCCGTCATGTCGCCGTAGTACAGGCGCAGCGACGCCCCTGGCGCGTGCGGGTCGGCATAGAGGTGCTCGAGCCGCTGGGTGTTGAAGCTGCTGGCGCGACGAATGATCCCATGGACGCTGTAGCCCTTGGCGAGCAGCAACTCCGCAAGGTAGGAACCATCCTGCCCTGTGATACCGGTCAGCAAGGCCGAAGGCATGGTGCGGTCCCCTTACCCGGCGCCGGCCCGCGCGATGGCCGCACGGTACCCGGCTTCCAGCTGCGACACAAAGGCCGTCTCGGCAAAGCGCTCGCGCGCCCGCGCGGCGGCGGTGCGGCCCATGCGCCCCGCCAGCGCCGCGTCCTCCCCGAGCCGATTGATGTAGCCCGCCAGCTCCGCGCTGCTACGCGGCTCGAACAGGAACCCGGTTTCCCCGTGGTCCACGAGCTCTGCGTTGCCGCCGATGCGGCTGACGATCACCGGCTTGCCGAGCAGCTGCGCCTCGTACACGACGTTCTCCGACGTGACCCACCATTGCGACGGCACGACCACCGCACGCGCCTCGGCCACGACCGGCTGGAGCCCGCTGTGCCACCGCAGCGAGGTGTCGGCACGCAGCGCCAACCCTCGGCGCTGCGCGCAGGCGGCGAGCCGGCGGCCGTAGTCCGCCGTCATCCCGACCAGATACACGCCGATCCGGGTGCCAGGCCGGACCTGCTCTAGGGCCTGCAGGAATATGTCCGTCCCCTTGTTCTCAAGGCACGACCCGTAGAACACGACCTCCTCGCCGAGGCGCGTCGGGATGTCGAACTCCTCCGCCCCCATCGGGTTGAGCAGGCGGTGCTGCCGGGTGCGGTCCACACCCCACTCCTCCAGCAACTCGGCCGCCTGCTCGCTGGTCACCAGGAACAGGTGCACATGCCGCCAGGGTCTGGCCAGCACGAGCGCCCACCGCTTGAGCGCCTGGATCAGCGCCTGATCACGCCGCGGCCGGCCGAGATAGCTCACGCAGCCGTACCGAACGGCCGGCAACGGGTTGCCCCCAATGCACCGCTTGCAGGGCGCGGCGAGCCGACGGTTGTACGCGAAATGCGTGTTGCAAAAGAAGAAATAGTCGTTGACCTGGCACACCGTCGGGATCCCGCGCCCGGCCAGAAATGACAGCACCGCCGTCGAGAGCCGCTCGTGCACGTTGTGCACGTGCGCCACGTCCACGTGGTGCGCCCGCAACACCGCCGCGAGATGGGCCAGCAGCTTCGGGTACCGCACGTGACGCGCATTCCAGCGCAGCTCGCGCGGCAACCCCCGCGCATCCGCCCACAGCGCACCGAGTCGGCCGAGCCGCTCCCGCGGGGCGGCGGCGGCCTCCGCGGGCCGGCAGCCCTCCACATCCTCGCCGGTCACGGTGATGACCTCATGGCCGGCACGGCGCAGCAGCTCGTTCGTGCGGCGGAACAGCTGCGCGGCGCCGCCGAGCACTGGCTCGTCGTTGAGCGCCAACACCTTCATGGGCGTCCGCCCACCTGCGCGTCGTGGGGCGCGCGATCGTGCTGCGTCCGCCACCAGGCGATCGTGCGCCGGAGCCCCTCGTCCAGCGGGGTGCGCGCCTTCCATCTGAGCAGCCGGGCGGCCTTCGCCGGATCGCCCGACATGCTGCCGGGCTCATCAGGGCGGTACGGGGTCCGGCCGAAGAGCGGCCGGACCGGATCGCCCATCAATGCCAGCACGCGCGTCACCAGCTCGCGGACAGAGGTCTCGCGGCCGGTGCAGACATTCACCGCCTCATAGTCCGCCTCCGGCCCGGCGGCAGCCGCAGCCATGATCGCCTCGGCAGCATCATCCAGGTACAGAAAATCGCGCGTTTGATCGCCCGGCGTCAGCGGGATGTCCTGACCGGCCAACGCATGCCGGATCGTGTTCGCCACCAGGCGGCCGGGCCGCTCATGCGGCCCGAACGGCGTGAACAGCCGCACCGAGGTGACCGGGATCCCTGACTCACGGCCCACCGCCACCGCCGCCAGCCACCCGGCTGCCTTTGAGAAGCCGTACAACGAGCGGGGGGCGAGTGAGGCCTGTTCGGTCAACCGGGCACCGGCGCCGTACTCCGCGCATGACCCGGTGTACACCACGCGGCGGGTGCGACCTCGCTGCGCGAGCGACATCAGCGTGGCCGTGCCCCGGATATTCACATCAATGAAGACCTCCGCCGGCTGCGGCGCCATGTCTGTTCCGGTCGCGGCCAGGTGGATGATGATGTCACCAGCGAGCCGTGGCTCGACCCGCTCCACGGATGCCGCCTGCGCCACGTCGGCCTGGACCGCCTGGACATGCGCCGCCGCCGCGCCTAACCGCGACAGCCGCGCGGTGTCCCTCACGAGCACGGCCACGCGGCAACCGGCCTCGAGCAGTAGCTCGGTCACGCGGATCCCGATGAACCCGGTCGCTCCGGTCAGCAAGACCTGGCGGCCAGCAAGGATGCTAGCGCCCATGCACCGCCTGATGACGCATGCCCAGGAATTTCCGGTACCACTCGATCGTCTCCCGCAAGGCCGCCTCGAGCTCCCAGGCCGGCCGCCATCCGAGCACCTGCTGTGCCTTGGCCGCCGAGAGCCGCTGCTCCTGGATCTCTCCTTGGGCCTGGCCCAGGATGACCGGCTGCACGAGCGGCATGCCCATCAGGCGCTGAATCAGGCGCACCAGCTCGAGCACCGCCAGCGGTGCCTGCGCGCTGAAATTGAAGGCATGCCCGGTCGTCTCCGGCCTCTCCAGCGCTTCCGCGAGCCGCATGTAGGCGCTGGCGGCATCCGCGACGTAGAAGTAGTCCCGAACCGGCGTGCCGTCGCTGCGGATGACCGGCGCTTCCTCGCGCAGTAGCGCGCGAATGGTGCCTGGGACCAGTCGGCTCCAGTTCAGGTCTCCGCCGCCATACACGTTGCCGCACCGGGCGATGGCGAGCGGGATGCCATACGTGCGGTGGTAGCTCTGCGCCATCAGCTCGCCGCACGCCTTCGACACGTCGTACGGGTGGATCGCCTGCAGCCCCATCTCTTCCCGGTACTCGCCAGCCTGTTGCCCATAAGCCTTGTCGCTCGAGGCGAGCACCAGGCGTTGCACGAGCGCGCGGTGCTGGCGGCAGGCCTCGAGCACGTGGTACGTGCCGCGGATGTTCGATTCGAAGGTCGGTAGCGGCGAGCGCGCCGCCGCTGGCACGATGGTCTGTGCACCCAGATGGAATACCGTGTCCGCCTCGTGCTGGCTGACCGCACGCTCGACCGTCCAGTAATCCTCCAACGCGCCGGTGAACACCGTGACCCGCTGCACCGCGCCGCTGCGCATGAGCTCGGACTGCGGCTCCCAGTCGTGGATCATGGCCGCGACCTCGGCGCCCGCCTCCAGCAGCGCCTTGACGAGCCAAGAGCCGATCAGTCCCGTGGCCCCGGTGACGAGTACCCGTCGGCCGTCCCAGAACTCGCTCATGCCCAGATCCTCCACGGCGCGCTAGCGTGCCAGAGCTGCTCAAGCAGCTCCAGATCCCTCCGCGTGTCCACACACTGCCAAAACCCCTCATGGCGGTACGCGGCGAGCTGGCCCTCGCGGGCCAGTCGCTCGAGCGGCTCCCGCTCCAGGACGGTGTCATCGCCGGCCAGATACTCGAGCACCTCCGGCCTGAACACAAAGAACCCACCGTTGATCCAGCCCTCTCCGATTTGCGGCTTCTCAATAAATTCGGCCACTCGGTCGCCTTCAAACCGCAGGCCGCCGAACCGCGCCGGCGGCCGCACCGCAGTCACCGTCGCGAGCCGGCCTTGTTGGTTGTGCAAAGCCAGCAGCTTGTCCAGGTTCACGTCCGAAACGCCATCGCCGTACGTGACGAAGAATGGACCGCCACCGCTCACGCGCGAGGCGATCCGCTTGATCCGACCGCCAGTCTGGGTGTCCGGCCCGGTGTCCACAAGCTCGATCTTCCAGTCTTCAACATTGTTGCCATTCAGCAGCTCGGTGCGCCCGGTCTTGAGGTCAACCCGGAGGTCGCTGGTCATCCTGGCCAAATCCAGGAAGTATCGCTTGATCTCCTCGCCCTTATAGCCCAGTGCCACGATAAACTCCTTGTGCCCGTAGTGGGCGAAGTGGCGCATGATGTGCCACAGCATCGGCCGTCCGCCAATATCCACCATTGGTTTTGGCTTCACATCCGTGGCTTCGGCGAGCCGGCTGCCGCGGCCGCCCGCGAGAATCACGACCTTGTGGCTCATTGAACCGCCTCCGCTTCGGCGAAGGGCTGCAGGACCTCCGCGGCCGCCTCGAGGAAGTCTTCGGCGCGTGAGTTCAGCGCCCAATCGGCGAACGCTTGCAGATCCGGCGCGGCGGACAGCTCCTCGAGGGAGCGCACAGACAGGTCGAAACCCCAGTAGAGGGGGTGGCCTGGCGGCACGCGCTCACCAAAGACCGTCCGGAACGAGGTGAACCGGGCAGGGCGCAGCCGGAAGAGCGCATGCGCATACCGTTTGGCCAGCAGGGTCTGCTCCGGCGTCAGACGGGGCAGCTGGTGCAGCCGGGCCAGCGTGGCCAGGTAGTCGGCGCGGGTCACAGCATCCACGGTAAAGCCCAGTCCCGCGTAGCGGCCTGTGCCGGCCGTCAGCACCGGAATGCCGAAGCACGCCATCTCGATGCCGATGGTACCCCGGACAGTGAGGCAGTAGTCGGTGATCGGAAACAGCGCGAAGGTGTTCAGATCCGTGTCCGGCAGCAGCAGCCGGATGTGCGCGGGCAGGGGGCCGACCCGGCGTCGGATGGCTGCCAGCTCGCTGGGCTCCGCAGGGGCGCGCTCAGCCTTCGACTTATACACATGGACGGGGTGCAACTTGACCACCCAGTTGAGCGCCGGGTTCGCGCAGGCGCCGCGCAACGTGTGCACCAGCCAGTCCTCATAATCCTCGAACAGGTCCTCCCCGTGAAAGAAGGAGGCGTCCCAGGTGAGGTGGGAGAAGATGACCGCTGTTGGCTTCGCCGGATCGACTGCCAGCTGCCGCCGGACCGCCTCCGGGGGCTTCAGCTGCTTACCGGCCTGGTACCGCCGGGTCAGCCACCAGGACACATCCTCATACCGAGCCCGGAATTCGTCGGCCAGCTCCTGCTCCTGCGTCGCTGTCCAGGGCGCCTGGCGCAGGCGCTCCCAGCTCTCGGTGGAGAGCGAGAACGCCTGGAGGTGTCTGGTCATCGGCGCGTACCGCTTCAACACCAACGCGTCGTCGCGGTGCGCGTGGCACCAGTAGAGCGGATTGAGCCCGCGCTCAAGCGCCGCCTCGAAGATTGGTGCTTCGGCGACATAGCCCTTTTCGTTCAGCAGGATCGCCGCCGGCCGAACCCGGTCAAGCAGCCGTTCGGCGGCATGCACGCGCCGCATGGTCTCGGCGATCCAGCGCCGCAGGTGCGTGTCCCGCACGTGCCGATCCGCCAGGTCCACGCGCCCCCGGAACAGCGTGCGCGTGACGGTGGAGAGGGCTGCGCGGCCGACATGCACGCCGCGGTAGGCCAGTGCCTTGAGCGCCTGCACGTCGGCGGCCTCCGCCAAGCGCGCGGCTGCCTCCTCCTCGATCATCCGGGCGGTCTCTTTGGGCAGCGCCCGGAGATCGTCATCGAAGAACACGAAGTGCGACACCCCGCAGCCGCGGTAATACCGCACGGCCTGCCGGCACCAGCGGTACGTCACAACCACCGGCTCGAGCCCGCGCAATTGGAGCACCTTGCCGAGCACGCCCTCAATTTTGGCCTTGAGACACCCATCATCCAGCGCCAGGATCAGCACCCGGCCGGCCGGCGCCACGCGGGGCGCGGCTCGCAGGAACGCGTGCCGCCGGCGGAACCGCCGAGCGTCCCGCCAGACCGCCAGCTCCCAGCCGAGTGTCGCCGGGTGCCGAATGCCACGCAGCAACGCGGTGCACCAGCTCAGCAGCCCGAGGCGCGCCAGGACGCCCGCCGTGCGCCGCCGCAACACCGTGGCGATCATCGCGCCGCCAGGCGGCTCAGGGCCGCGTCCGCCAGCATCAGGTCGAACTCCTCATCAATATTGATCGAGCGCTCCCGCGGCATCACATAGGCCCGGCAGTCCTGTCCAATGAGGATGCCCTGTGCCAGCAGCACCCGGCGGCAGACATAGATCGCGCCGTTGCGGTGGTAGACGGGCTCCAAATCCTGTCGCAGCCGCGCCGCCGGCTCGGTGGCGTACGGCACCAGCCGCTCCTGCACCAATCGGTACATCCGGGAGGGGTGGCAGTCCTCCACCGCATAGACGCTCAGGACCGAGTCTGCGCCTGTCTGCTCGAGGAGTCTGACGGCCGCGTCAATGTCCGCGCTCACCCGTAGCGGCGCGGTCGGCTGCAGCACGACGACCGCGTCGAAGACTCCTTCGGCTGGCTCGACCGCCGCCAGCGCGTGCTGGATGACTGGCACCATGGGCGTCTCATCGCCCGCCAGCTCGGCGGGTCGCTCCACGACCGGCGACCCGGCCGCTGCGGCGACCCTGGCAATCTCCTGGTCATCGGTCGTCGTCACGAACTGCGCGAGCGCGGCGCTCTGCCGTGCGGCCTGGATCGTGTGTGCGATCAGCGGCCGCCCGCCCACCAACCGCAGGTTCTTTCGGGGTACGGCGCGGGAGCCGCCGCGCGCCGGGATCACGCCGAGCACTCGCATGGGTCCTCAGTACGTCAGCCGCTTATCCGTGCGCAGCGGGACCGTCGCTAGGAGCTCGGCGATCCGCACGCCGGCCTGGCCGGTACCGTAGAGTGCGCTGCGCTCGGGGCGGCCGTGTTGCAGATGCTGCCGGACCGCCTGGACGATCTGCTCGCGGTCGTAGTCCACATCAATGACATTGCCGGCGCGCTCGCGGCCTACCTGCCGGGTGCCGATGTTGACCGCCGGCACGCCCAGGAAGGAGCACTCCCGGATGGCGACGCTCGAGTTGCCGACGATGCCGCGGCTGTGCATCACGATCCGCAGGAAGTCCTCCGGACTCATGTTCTTGTAAAAGTGCACGTTCGGCGCCCCCTCTGACTCCCGGAACGCCCGGATGCCTTTCGAGGTCCCGTCTGAGCCGGCGTCGGCGTTGGGCCAGAACCACAGCGTTGGGAGGCCCACCGCCTTGACCGCGTGGAGCGTCTCGGTGACATGGCGGCGCGCGACCTCGTGCTCGGTGGTCACGGGATGCTGCAGCACCACGAGATAGTTTCGCTCCGAGAGGTGAATCGGCGCCCCGACGCCGCCGTAGCGCAACGCGGGGTCGAAATCGAGCGCCCCCTGGCCGTTCAGCACCTGGGCGGCCAAATCCAGGGAAGGACAGCCGGTCACGAACACCCTCGAGGGCTCCTCGCCCATGCGGATGACCCGCTCGGCCGCCATGTTGGTCGCTACGAAGTGCACATCGGCGAGCTTGGTCACCGCGTGCCGAACCTTCTCATCAAGGGACCCGGTGACTTCCCCGCCCTGCACATGCGCCAGTGGCAGCTGCACGTAGGCCGCCGCCACCGCGGTCGCCATCGTCTCGTACCGGTCGGCCACCGTCACGACGACATCCGGCTTCAGGTTATCAAACACCGTCGCCAGCTCCACGATCCCCAGTCCCGTCGTCTTGGCCGAGGTGACGAGGTTCTCTCCTTCGAGCTGCATGAAGACGCGCGCCGCGACGGGAAACCCGTCCCGTTGGATGTGGTCCACTGTGCTGCCGTACCGGTCCAGCAGGGCCGAGGCCGCCACCACCAGCTGCAGTTGCAGCTCTGGGTGGCGCTGCACCGCCTCGAGGACGGACTTGATGCGGGCATAGCTCGCGCGCGCCGTGATGACGACACAGACTCTTTTCATTCCACGTCCTCGGCTTGCAACACCTCGAGCGACCGCACCGCGCGCCGCAGCCGCCGCCCCACCAGGCCGGGCAGCCGCTCCGGTGTGAGGCCGGTGCCTGGCTTGCGCAGCGAGAGGTGTTCGGCCGCCAGCGTGCTGCCCGCTGGCAGATCCGCCAGCACGACCACGCTCTTCATGAACATCTGCCGCAGGTCCTCTAGTTCTCGGGCCACGCGGTCTTTGTCCACCGGATGGTGGCGCATGCGGCACATCCACCGCAGCCCATCGGCCAGCTGCCGCAACTCCGCGGTCGTCACCGAAGCGGGCAGGTCGGGCCCGAACATCTCGCGCGAGAGGGTCACGTGCACCTCCACCATGTCGGCGCCCAGCGCCGCGGCGGCCAGGCCAGGCCAAATCGTGCCGCTGTGGTCCGAGAGCCCGACTGGGCAGCCGTACCGGCCGCGGAAGGTTTCCAGCATGTTCAGCCCCACCTGCTCCGGCGGCGTCGGATAGACCGAGGTTGTCTGGAACACGAGCAGCGGTAGCCGGTGGGCGCGGACCCGCGCCACCGCTCGGTCAATCTCCTCCAGCGGGCTCATGCCGGTGGAGAGCAGGATTGGCAGGCCGGTTGCCGCGACCCGCTCGAACACCGGCACGTCGCTGATCTGACCCGAGGCGATCTTCCACGCCGGCACCCCGATGCGACTGAGCCACTCGACCGCCTCCAGCGAGAACGGCGAGCTCAGGAACAGCAGCCCGCGGGTCCGCGCGTGCTCCGCCAGCGCCAGCCACTGCGCCTCCGTGAACCCGGTTCGGACCCAGTAGTCGTAGCGCGACGCGTCCTGCCCGCCCATCGGCACCCGGAACGGCTCGCGAGGGCTACTCTCGGCCGCGGCGATGTGCGTCTGAAACTTCACGGCGTCCGCTCCGGCGTCGGCCACCGCGTCAATGAACGCATGCGCCAACCCCAGGCTGCCGTCATGCGCTTGTGCCACCTCGGCGACTAGCAGATACGGCGCGCCCCCGCCGACCGTGCGCACGCCGATCTGAAACGGCGAGGGCTCGTCCATCAGGCGCCAGAGGCTTCCACGCTGGCGGCGCGCGAGGAGCGGACGACCCGCTGGAAATAGGCCGTGAAGAGGTGATTCAGCATCAGGTGCACATCCTCGATCGGCCCGTACTCCTGGGCGGGCACGACGACCGCGGCGTCCACGAGCCTGCGCAGCTGGCCGCCGTCGCGCCCCAGCAGCGCCAGCGTGCGCAGCCCGTGCTCGCGCGCCCATGCCGCCGCTCGGAGCAGGTTGCGGGACTCCCCGCTGACTGAAATGAGGAGCAGGACGTCGCCCGGCTCCGCAAGGCTGCGCAGCTGGCCCACGAAGATCTCTTCGAAGGCCGTGTCATTGGCCCAGGCAGAGAGCAGCGCCGCATTCTCGGTGAGCGAGATCGCGCGGAAGCCGGGATACTCGCCGGCGTTCCCTGCCACCGTCTTGCTCAGGTCGGTGGCCATGTGCGCGGCAGTCGCGGCGCTGCCGCCATTGCCGGCAAGAAACACCTGCCGGTGCTCCTGCAAGGCGCGCTCGAGAACCGCCATGATCGCCACGACGTCCTCCACCGGCACCTGCGCGAGCAGCCGCCGCATGCGCTCCACATAGTCCGTTGCGAACCCGTGCACCGATCCACCGTCCGCGTCCATGCTCACCTCGCGGTTGCCTGAGCGACCGCCACCGATCCCTGCGGCGGCCGCTCGGCCGCACCGGCCTCGAAGAGCCGGAGCCACGCGCGAGAGAGCCGGCAGCCCACGTGCTTCGTCAGCAGGGAGTCTGGCAGCGACACCAGCGCTGGATCGCCAGCCGCCGCCAGCTCCCGCGGCCGCTGCGGCGCCGCCAGGAACTCCTCCGCTGCATCCAGCAACTGCTGCGCCGAATTACATTGCAGCCCAGAGACGCCGTACTCATAGCCGTACTCCTCGAACAGCGTCTGCGCCGGCACCAGGCCGTCGTCGCGGCCTCGCACCGTCTTGTAGTGCATCAGCGCCCCAGGCAACGCGTTGCCGAACGGAAAGCCGTCCACCACGAGCATGGGGATGTCATTGATGACCGGCAGGACGCACGGCCCGGCCTGCTGGCCGATCCACAGATCGCATTCCGTGTGCGCGAAGAGGCTGTACGCCCGCTCATCGGCGCACAGCCACGGCGCGCAGACGACCCGGTGCCCCAACCGCTCCGCCTCGGCGGCAGGCAGGCGGCGGTCTCCGGTCAGCAGCACGAGCCACCCACCGGACACCAGGCGCTCGATGAGCGGCCAGTAATGCGCCATCGGGCCTGCCGACCGCGAGAGGCTGCTCACATCCACCGAGCTGACCCCTTTCTCGCGCACATAGAGGCAGCAGACCGGCCCCAGCGCCCCGGCCGGACGTCCGCAGAAACGTGCGATCTCCGCCCGTACGGGACCGGCGAACGCCTCCGGCAACCGGGCCGGCGCCGCCGGTCGCTCCTGCAACAAGACGGCCCAGCCGGCCATCCAGCACGAGGTGTGCGGTGGCTCCATCAGCGCTGGAATGTACCGGACCGGCAGCACGCGGTTGTACAACTCGACACTACTGATGACTTCCGCATGGGTCCACCCTCGGAGCCGCTGGATCAGCCACCCGCCGATCCGCCGGCGGTCGGCGCTGCTCAGGTGCAACTGCCGCCGCCAACGGCCCAGGCCCACGGTCCATCGGAACGGCAGAAATAACACGTGCACGTCCGGCCACAGCTGCCCCACGAGCGCGTTATGCTGGGTGCGCTCGAACACGATGAGTACCAGCCGCCGGCCTGGGGAGAGCCGACGCATGACATCCGGCAGCATGAGGGTGTGGCCGAAGCCACCCTCATGCATGACCACGATCTGCTCCGCCTGAGCGAGCCGCTGCCGGGCGCGGAGTAGCCACCAGCCGACCCGCAGCAGCGCCCAGGCGGCCAGCGGCGGGCTCACCGCGGGTTCCAGCAGCCGGCCGATCCGACGGATCATGACGGCGCCGGCTCCGCGACGTGGACCGTGTCCACCAGCTCGATCGCCGGAAGCACCCGCACCAGGCGACCGCCGCGAGCCAGGTACTCGGCGTGCCGCTGCTGAATCGGCTCGAGGTACCGCCAGGCGAGCGCGAGCACGTAGTCCGGCTGCCACTCCTCCAGCACCGATGAGGCATGCACCGGCAGGTGCAGGCCTGGGCTGAACAGCCCGATTTTGCGCGGGTTGTCGTCCACCAGATAGTCCAGCAGACCGCCCAGCTCAGCCCAATAGATCATCGTCGTGATGCCGACCGAGGCCCCATAGCCGACGAGCGTCCGGCCCTGGACCTTGAGTGGCCGCACCAGCCCCAGCAGCCCCTCCCGCAGCCTGGCCAGCCGGGCGTCCAACCCGCGCCCCGCCTCGTCGCCGTCGAGTCCGAGGGCCGACTCCTCGGCGATCAGGCCCCGTACGGCGGGCGAGGGCGCGGGCGCGCCGGCTGACGGCCGCACGATGCCGCGGAGCGAGCCACCCTTCGTGGGGATGCGCTCGACGTCCACGAGCTCGAGCCCGTGCCGGCGGAAGAAGCCGGCCAGCGGCGCCGCGGCCAGGTATGAAAGATGCTCATGGAAGACCGTGTCGAGCAAGTTGTGCCGGACCACGTCGGCCCAGTAGGACGTTTCAAACACGAACGCGCCGTCGGGCGCCAGTGCCGAGCGGACGCCGTCCACAAGGTCGCCGAGGTCATCCACGTTGGCGATGACGTTGTTGGCCACGATGAGCGAAGCGGGCCCGCGCTCAGCGCGGATGCGTGCGCCCACCGCGGCGCTGAAATACATCGGCCAGGTCTCGATCCCGGCCGTGCTGGCCTGCTCCGCGATGGCCCGCGCCGGGTCCACGCCGAGCACCCGTAGCCCGGCCTCCCGGAACGCCCGCAGCATCGCCCCCTCGTTGCTGCCGATCTCCACGACCAGGGAGGCCAGCGGCGGCGCGATGCGCTGCCGCAACGCCCCGGCCGCCTGTCGGAAGTGTTCGGGCAGTCCGAGCGAGACCGAGGTCGTGTACGCGTAGTCGCGGTAGAGTGCGTCCGGGTCCACCACATGCCGCAACTGGACGTGGCTGCACGCGGTGCAGCGGACCAGCTCCAGCGGATAGGTCTGCTGCTGCTCCTGCAGGCGCGAGGACGGCAGGAACTCATCGCCGATCGGCGTGGCTGGCAAACGGAGGACGTGCGCCAGCCGGCTGCCGCCGCAGAGCCGGCAGGTGCGCCGCTCGCGCTGGGTGCCGCTCATCGCCGCGCCTCCGCGAGCTGGGGGCCGGACGCGGCCTGACGCGCCAGCGCCTCGTGCCACAGCAGCGAGAGGCCGCCGTCGAGCAGAATGTCCTGCCCCGTCATGAACGCGGCACCCGGGCCGCACAGGAACGACACCACGCCAGCGATGTCCTCGGCCGTCGCCATGCGGCGAAGTGGCGTCACGCGCCGGTACAGCGCCGGCAGCCGCGGAGAGCGCCGGTAGTAGGCACGCGACTCCTCCTTCACCACGGTGCCGCAGGAAATACTATTGACGCGGATGCGGCGCGGCCCAAGCACGCGCGCGTAATACCGCACCATCTGCGCCAGGCCGGCCTTGGCGACGTGATACCCTACCGGCTGTTCCTCGGCGATGTATCGAGCCGCGACCGAGCTCATCACCACGATGGCACCCCCACGCGCGAACCGCCCGGCGAGCCGCTCGATGACCTGCTTGGTCGCCGTCAGGCTCACCGCCAACTCCCCGGCCCAGGCGTCGCCGTCGCCGCGGTAGCGCTGTAGCAGCACAAGGTTATCGACCGGGCCCTGGAGCCGGATCAGCTCGCGCAGCGTGCGGTCGAGCTCGGCGGTATCGGTGATGCTGCTCAACCAGTAACGGACTCCGGGACGGCGGTCCGAGGCCGGCGCCGGACGCCGGCCGATCACCGAGACGCGGCGACCCGGGCCGGCGAGCGCGCGCACGACGGCGCGGCCGATGCCCCGGGTGCCCCCGATCACCACGCTATGCACGAGCGCCATGCACCGCTCCGCATGTGGGAACGTCCCCGAGCAATTGATCCACCGCCCGCTCCAGGCCGGCCAGGTACGCCTGCACCTCCTCACCCGCAGGGCCCTCCGGCGCCCAGGGGGCGAAGACCGACCCCTCGGGCCGGAACGGTCCCCGCGTGGTTTCGTGGAACACGAACCAGGCCGATCGCACCAGGACCGTATGGAACCCGGGCTCACCGGCGCGGTGGAAAAATGGCAACCCGCTGCCCGCCACGCCGAGTCGCAGCGCCCACGTGACGCGGCCGTCCTCATCGAAGCCGACCGCGTCTGCCACACCCTCGATGACATGGAAGGACTCGCCGCGCCCCAGGTGCATGTGCGGCCTGACATACGTCTCGCGGGTGTGCACGACCACCATTTCGTGGACCGCGTCCTCCAGCGTCGCGTGGGCGCACAGCCGCGCCCGCCGGCGGGGGTTGCGCGCGGCCTGCGCCTTGAGCGCCTCGAGTTCCTGCGCCGTCACGCTGACCGACGGGCCCTCCCCGTACCAGACCTCGTCGCTCTGCACCCGGATCCTCATGCCGGCAGCTCCTGCGCGAGCGCGGTCAGCGGCTCGAACGGGCAGCGGCTGCCTGGAAACAGCGAGGCGAACGTGCCGCCGCGGGCCAGGAACGCGCCGTACCGCGCCATGAGCGCCGCTTCGCGCTCCGGATTCACGGCGAGCAGGCACAACCGGATCGCCTCTTCCGCCAGCGCCTCGCTGCCGCGGATGGGCAGGCGGGAGCCTGGCATGAACCGACCGCGCTTGTGCGGATGGTCGTCAATCACGCAACGGAGGAAGGGCCCGACCCCCATCACATTGAGGAACACCGCGCCCAGGTGCCCGGCACCGAAGAGGACCGTCCCCCCGCGGCGCGCGGCGGCCGCGAGCGCCGCCTGCACTCCGTCGCGCACGCCGACGAAAGCGGTCGCATACGCCTGCGCGCGCTCGGCCTCCCGACGCAACGTGTCCTGCGGCAACGCGCCCAGCTCCTGCGTGCCCAGGCGGATGATCGCGACCAGCGAGTTCTCCAGCGGGTACGGAAACGTCAGCAGTTGCTCCACGTGGCCCACCTGGGCCGAGGCCTGCCCGAACGTCGCCGGTGTGAAGTACAGGGGATGTTCCTCCCACAGCATCGTGTAGTCCCGCGCCCCAAGCGCGCGCTGGCAGTCGGGTACCTCAAGCACCACGTAGCCGGCCGGTGCGACGAGCGCGCGCAGGCCCTCGAGGAAGACGCGCGGATCCTGTGCGTGCTCGAGGATGTGCCGCGCGACGACAATGTCCGAGGTGCCGTGCTGCTGCCGCAACCTCCGGCCCGCCTCAGGCGTCAGCCGCGTCTGCAGGGTCTCCACCCCGGCGCCGATACCCTCGATGGCCAGCTCGCGCGCCGGATCCGGACGCCACACCTGCCGCACGCCGCGGACCGCGAGCCGCTGGAGCAGCGAGTCATCCTTCACGCTGATCCCGCAAACCGTCGACTGGGGGCCGATACCGGGCAACGACATGAGCCGATCCGCCAGGCCGTCCAGGTGCGGCTCAGGCTCCAGATACGTGATCCAGTCCACGCGGGGCCTGAGCGCCTCGGCTGGGGGAAGCGACAGGAGCTGCGCGGTCCCGCACCTCTCGCAGACGCCGAAGCTCAGCGGAAAGCTCTCCTCCGGGTCCTCCAGCCGTTCGGGAAACCGGTTCGTGATCGGCTGCGGGCCGACGTCCAGGAGCGTCGGCACGGCCGCGCGGCAGAAGCGGCAGGCCGTCATGCGGCCCTCCTCCCTGCGGTCGTGAGACCGTGCTCCGCCGCGCAGGTGGCGCGCAGGCCTTCCTCCAGGCCGGTGAACTGCAGCCTTGGCAACGCGCGCAACAACGCCGCGGCTGAACCGTCGTGGTCCACTCGCGACCGCGTGCGCAGCCGCTCCTTCATCTCCGGCCAGGCGCACCGCAGCGCCGGCACCAGGCGCGCGCCCATGAACCCGGTGTGACCCAGCACCACAATCATGCGCCGCCGCGGTGCCATCTCAGCTCCCCTCGGCCGGGCTGCGCGCCCAGCCCAGCGTGCGGATCGTCGCGCGCTGCTCCAGCGACGTGTACCCGTTGAGCCAGTTGCCCAGCCCGACCACGTACTCGCCGTCATGTGCCACCTCGATCAGCGCGCTGAAGGGGCCTGGCACCGTCACGGTGACGGATCCGGCCGGGTGCGATCCGGCCACCAGGCCGATCAGCAAGCCCCCGGTCTCCAAGATTCCTTCCACCACCAGCACATCGCTCCGGCGGGCAGCGGCCGGGCGTATCAGCATCAGATCCGTGTCCACCTGGGCGGTGCTGGCCCCCTCAAACAGCCATCCGGCCAGCACGGATCGCGAGCGGTCCCGCATGGTGAAATAGTAGGGATCCGCGGGTGGCGTGCCATAGCCGCGGATGTCCCACGCGCCGCCGCGGCGGCGCACGATCGGTGCCTGGAACGCAGCCTGCTCCGGTCCAATCTCTGCGATCGTCCCCGTCCGCACCTCGTCGGCACGCGCCACCAGCCGGGACGGCACCGCGTGCACTCGTCCGCTTTCCCACCGAGCGAGGCGCTGGTACAGCGGCGCCGCAACGCCGCGCCGCGGCAGCACCGCGGTCACGAGCATGGGCAGTCCAGCGGTGCCGGTGACCCGGTCCAGGCGCTGCAGACATCCTGCCTCTGTCGCCGGCAGGCTGATGCCTGTGAAATGCGAGGCAAAGGGCCCGACAATCGTCCCTGCCGCGAACGATGCGGCCAGGAAGGCCACGCCGACCGTCTCCCCGGCGCGCCCGAGCTCCACGGGCACCCTCCGGGCAAAGGTCGGCCGGCCGCGCACGTACATCTGTGATTCTGCATCCAGGGCGACGCGTTCATCTGCGGTCCGGGCGCTGTACTCGAAAGTCGGCCAGATCCGGTCCACCGGGCACGCCGGCCCGCCGAACTCGGCGATGAAAAACTCTCCGGCGATCCCATCCCTGGGACGGCGCGGCACCAACGTGTCGCTCGTGAGCAGCACGCTTCCATTGCCCAGCGCCTCGGCGCTCACCGCAATGGGAGCGCGCGTGGCGTCGGCATAGCGTTGGAGCAGGGCCGCCACCCGTGGCGCCTGGTACGCACGGGCCGCTGCCAACGGCGCCACGAGCAGCCCCGGCAGCAGGATCAGCGCCGCGAGGCCGCGTGCCATCGCGGGGGCACGCCGCGCCGCTTCCGAGCGCCAGTCGGCGCGGTGCTGCCGGGCCCATGCCGCGCCCCGCGCCACGCGGGAGAGCACGAACCCCAGCAGCCACCAGCCCAAGAACTCAAGATGGAAATAGTGCTTGCCGCAGAACTGGATCGCCGGATACCCGCCGAGCACCGCCAGCAACGCCACGGTAAAGAGCCCCGCGCGCACGCTACGCGCCGTGAGCAGCACGATCGCGGCCGCAGCGATGAGCCAGCCGAACCCGGCGAAGGGGCTCACCAGCGCCTCCCGCAGGTGGTATGCCTGGCGCACCGCCCAGGCAGAGACGCCCATCGGCGGCTCCACGTACTGAAACGGCAGATCCAGCACCGTCATGACGGCGGCGTAGGCGCGCGCAAGCATGTCCGCGGGAAACTGGCGCACCACCGCCGCCAGATACCCAGCGCTCACGGCGGTGTAATCGCTCCACGAGTAGGCGTAGGCACCCTCCGGTGCGACCGCCCGCGCGTGCGCGAAGGGCAGCCCGCGTGCCATCTCATCAAGAAAGAGGTGGCCCCAGTCATACGGTGGGCGCGTCAACCCGAGCCCGGCATCCAGCGGCGTCGCCAGGCCAGCCACCGCTGGACCCACCCAGCCGGGACGCGACGGCTCGCGCAGCACCGGGCCGGCGGCGAAGAGAAACGCGGCGGCAAAGGCCGCCAGCGACAGCAGGCGCAGCCGCCATGGCCGCCGCGCGGCCGGCTGCCAGCACGCCAGGATCGTGACCGGGAACAGGAGCGCCAGAATCAGCAGGTCCTCCCGCATCGTCAGCCCCAGCCCGGCCACCAGGCCGCCGGCGGCCGCTGCCACCGGCGACCACGTGCGGTGCATCGGCCAACGGACGCCGACGCCCATGAGGAGCACCGTGGCCAGCACGAAGGGCGCCTTGCCGTAGACGCGGTAGAGCGCCGGCACCAAGTGCGCCAGGTGAAACGAGGAGGTCAGCAGCCCCAGGCCGCAGCACAGTGCCATCCAGCGGCCCATGCCCAGCCGGCAGAGCCCGTAGAAGGCGCCCGCGGTGAGGGCGAACGCCACCCCGTGATACAGGAAGGGTAAGCGCGCCGGATCAGGAATCGTCGGGTCATAAAACGGGTGCCACTCAGTCCCAGGCACCGTCACCCGGTCCACCGGCGTCAGCACCGCCGGCTTGCCGAGCGCGACATACCAGGTCCCGAGGAGGAGCGCCGCCAGGCACAGCCCCGCCACCGCCCGGGAATCCGGCGCATACCGGTGCCGGACGCGCTGCCAGGCCTCCTGCAGTTCGGTGCCGGCCACCACCGCCAGCTCGTGCGGCAGCCCCCGCAGCAGGATTCCGGACGCGATGGCCGCGAGCCCGATCTGCACCGCCATCCGTTCATGCGGCCCCAAGCCTGGCTGGCTCAGCCCGAGCCGATCGATCACCACCGCAGCCAGCACCACCAGTCCGGCCCCGCCGAGCAGCAGCCACGCGCCCGCCGCCCGTGTCAGCGCGGTCGGCGTCAGCACCGACGGCTTGGGACTCATCCGACCGCCCCCTCGGCCGTGCCCTGCGGTGCGGGGCGCACCCGGTGCCGGTACGCGGCCAGTTCTTCGAGGATCTGCACGGTCGTGCTGTAGCCCAGCCGGACGCAGGACGCCCCGGCCGCCCGGACCTGATACGGAATGTCCAACACCGCGATCGAGCAGTTGAGCCGCCGCGCCTCGGCGAGGATCTCCGCGTCAATGAACCAGCCCCGCGCCTGCAGGTCGAAGCGCCGCAGCGCCTCGCGGCGGAGCATCTTAAAGGAACAGTTGATGTCCTCGATGGCGCCCAGCCGCAGCACCCGGCTCATGACCCCGTTGTAGACCGCGGAGGCGAGCCGCCGCGTCAGGTTCTCGCGAGGCCCGCGGCGCCGTCCGATCACCAGGTCATGGTCGGCCAGCAGCCCCAGCGCCTCCCGGATCTGCCCCAGCGTGAAGAGGCACACATCGATATCCACGTACATCACGGCCGGCTGGGTTGCGCGAGCAAGCCCCAGCCGCAGCCCGCTGCCGAAGCCGTTGCGTGCCCCCTCGTGGACGATCTGCACCTGTGGCCGGCCGGCGGCGTAGGCGTCCAGCAGGTCGCCGCTGCCGTCCGTGCTGCCGCTCTCGACGATGATGAGCTCATACCGGATCCCGGACCCTTCGAG
>SBAZ01000066.1 GCA_005239935.1 Planctomycetales bacterium
ACCCCTTCAAGGTCTTCCTGACGTCGGGGTCAGGCCCGCTTCGCGGCCCAGACCCCTTCAAGGTCTTCCTGACGACGGGGTCAGGCCCGCTTCGCGGCCCAGACCCCTTCAAGGTCTTCCTGACGTCGTGGTCAGGCCCGCTTCGCGGCCCAGACCCCTTCAAGGTCTTCCTGACGTCGGGGTCAGGCCCGCTTCGCGGCCCAGACCCCTTCAAGGTTGAATAGACGACGGGGACATTTCCGCCCGCTGGCGTTGAGCAAGGGCGGGCAGGAAACGTCCCCTTCAAGGGCTAGTAGACTCAAAAACACGACGGCCCCCGGGGTCTCCGGGGGCCGTTTGTCGTGCGAGACTTGAGCCGGTCTTACAGGACGGACACGCCGCCTTCCGGCAAGGGCACGTCCAACTCGGTCAACGGGAAGGTCACCACATGCAAGGCGCCCCCGACCGTGTTGCCGACCCCCTGGACAAGGCCTGTGCCAAGGCCCGACAGGATGTTCCCGCCGGCGTCCATGGCTTCCTTGGGCTCGACGAAGAGGTCCGTCCAGCCGAGCAGGAGATTCTTCAGCCCGTAGCCCAGCTTGCCCACCGCACGCCCTGACCAGGAAGTTTCGCTCGTCCAGGAGCTCGCCGTATAGTCCTTGGTCAGGGAGCAAGTCCACTTTGCTCCGCCCATGCCTTCGGCGGCCTGCGCGATCGCCGGAGCGGCTACCAGCGCCGCCACGACGCCCATCACCAGACCAAACCGCTGTACTGACATCCCCACCTCCTGTTTGCGGGAAGTCTAGCACGCTCGGCTGGTTTGTCAAGTTTTAGTTATTAATAAAGGAGTCTAGTAAAGAACTAAGCGGATTTCAGCAGTCTGCAACAGTTTGTCAGACAACGGGGTCTGGCGGTTGACTTGGGTGCCGGGCACCGATACAGTAGTAGCGCCCCATGCGTCCGCAGCGTGCCGCCAGTCTGTGCGTGCTCCTCAGCGTAGCCGGCCTAGGCCTGGCCGGATTCCTCGCCGTGCTCCACTTCGGCTTCCTACGGGGGGAACTCCTGGGCGGAGCGGTCTGCGGCGGGGCGCTGAACTGCCATGTGGTCGCTGGCAGCTCCTGGGGCACGGTCCTTGGGGTGCCGCTCTCCTTCTGGGGGCTCTTCGGCTATGTCCTCGTGCTGGCCTTGGCGCTGCTGGCCGGCCAGGGCTCGGAGTGGTCCCAGCCGGCCCTCACCCTGATCGCCGGCCTGGCCCTGGGGTTCCTGGCCGTGGATGTGTTCCTGCTCGCAGTCATGGTCGGAGGGCTCCGGACGCTGTGCCTGCTCTGCCTGGCCACCTATGCCACCAACCTCCTTGTGTTCCTGACGGCCTGGCGCGCACTACCCGCTCCGCGCGCCCAGGCCTTGAGCCAGTTCGGCCGCGCACTGGGCTCGCTCCGGCCGACGCCGGCGCGTACCGCGCCAGTGCTGTTTTGGTGCGTGGTGGCGACCGGCGCAGCCGGCATCTTCGGGACGCACTTAACGGCGCTGTTCATCAGCCGCGGGACGCTGGGCAGCATGCGGCCGCAGCTCGAACAGTTCGTGCACGGCCGGCCGCGGGTGCCGGTCGACACCAGCGGCGATCCGCTCCGCGGTCCGGCGCAGGCTGAGGTGCGGCTGGTGGAATTCAGCGACTTCATGTGCCCGGCCTGCCAACGGGCCTCACAGTTCAATGCGATCCTGCTCGCCGCCCACAAGGAGGCGGCGCTGGTCTTCAAGAACTTCCCGCTCGACACCTCCTGCAACGCCGCCATCCAGCGCAACGTCCACCCTGGGGCCTGCCGATTGGCCGAGGCCGGGGAGTGCGCCGCCCGACAGGGCAAGTTCTGGGAGTTCCACGACATGGTCTTTCATGCGAAGGACGGCTACTCGCCATCGAACCTGGAAGCGGACGCCGCGCAGCTTGGGCTGGAGATGGCGCGGTTCCGCCAGTGCCTGGCGTCCGGAGAAGGACGTGAGGCGGTGCTGCGCGATGTGCTGGAAGGGCAGAAGGCGGGCGTCGTCAGCACGCCCACGTTCGTCATCGACGGGGTGGTGCTGCCGACCGTCCTCACGCCGGCGACCTTCGATGACCTGATCGCCGTCATCCGGGAGCGGCGCTGATGGGCGGCTCCTTCGACTCGCCCCGCGCTGCCTCGCGGGGCTCGCTCAGGACTTCGCTGCGCACCGGGCAAGCCGCCCCAGCCTTCACGCTCAAGGACGACCGGGGCCAGACCGTCCGCTTGGCCGACCTCCGGGGACGTCCCGTCGTGCTCTACTTCTACCCGAAGGACGACACCCCAGGCTGCACGAAGGAAGCCTGCGCGTTCCGCGACACCGGGCGGGACTTTGCCAGGGCGGGCGCCGTGATCTTCGGTGTGAGCGGAGATGATGAACGCTCCCACCGCCGGTTCGCCGACAAGTATCGACTGACGTTTCCCTTGCTGAGCGACCCCGGCTTCGCCGTGGCCGAGCGCTACGGCGTGTATAAGCAGAAACTCCTCTATGGGCGGACGTTCTGGGGGATCGAGCGCACGACGTTCGTCATCGACGCCCAGGGCCGCCTCGCCGCCGTGTTTCCGAAGGTGCGCGTGGATGGCCACGCCGACGCGGTCCTGGAGACCGTCCGGGCGCTTACCGAAATCTCGCCGAGCGCCGCGGGGTCCATCCGCTCCTAACCAGGCCTCGGCCATGGCCGCAGACCGCCTTGCGCGACTCCTCGCGCGGCTCGACGACCTCAATCGCGCGGACCCCACCCACGAGGTGGTGGGCGGCCGTCCCCAGCCCCGCGAACTCGTCTATGCCGAGCGGTTGTCCGCGTGGGTGCTCCGACTGGCCCCGGAGGCCTCCGAAGCGCTGCAGATCGCGGCCCGCGGCCAGCATGTCCAGCGCTGGACCATCCCGCGGGAGCGGTACCCGCGCGGGCGCGCCGGGTACCTCAAGTGGCGGGAGACGCTGAAGACCTTCCACGCGGACACCGTGGCCGGGCTCATGCAGGAGGAGGGCTTCGACGACACCGCCGTCCAGCGCGTGCGGGCGGTCATGTCGAAACGGCTGTTGCCGGATGACGCCGAAACCCAGACACTCGAGGACGCGCTCTGCCTCGTGTTCCTCGAGACCCAGTTCAGCGACCTGCGGCGCAAGACCCCGGAGGCGACCATGGCCGAGGTGCTGCGTAAGACGTGGAAGAAGATGAGCGAGCGCGCGCGGCGCGAGGCGCTCGCACTGCCCCTCGCGTCCGATGACCGCGCCGCCCTCGGCCGAGCCCTCGCCGCGTAAGCGCCGGTACGCGCGGATCCCACCGGAGCACCCGGATCTCCTGGCGGGCGCGCGCCTCTTCGAGGCCGGACAGTTCTTCGAGAGCCACGAGGCGTGGGAGACGCTCTGGCACCAGATGGACGGGCCGGAGCGCGAGCTGCTCCAGGGCATGATTCAGACGGCGGCGGCGTATCACCACCGGCGGCGCGGCAACTGGGTCGGGGCCCGCTACCTCGCGGGCCGCGCCCGTGGCCGCCTCGCGCCGTGGCGGCCGCGCCACGCCGGGGTGGACGTCGAGGGGCTCCTGCGGGGACTGGACCGCGATTTCGCGCCCGGAGCAGAACGCCGCGTCACACGGCGTACGAGGGGCACAGCGCGCGGCCGAGGGGGCAGGTCGCGCACTTCGGCCGCTGGGCGGTGCAGACCTGGCGGCCGTGCAGGATCATCCGGTGCGGGAAGACGGTCCAGTCGCGCCGCGGCACCAGGCCGATCAGGTCCTGCTCGATCTTGTCCCGGTCAGTGTGGCGCGTCAGCCCCAGGCGCTGGCTGAGCCGCATGACGTGTGTGTCCACCACCACACCCTCCTGGACCCCGAAGGCGTTGCCGAGGACGACGTTGGCGGTCTTGCGCGCCACGCCCGGCAGGTCCAGGAGATCCTCCATGCGGTTCGGGACCCGGCCGCCGAAGCGCTCGACGATGAGCCGGCACGCGCCCTGGATGCTCTTGGCCTTGTTGCGGTAGAAGTTGACGCGGTTCACGTCGCGCTGCAGCTGGGCGAGCGGGGCCTGGGCGTACGCCTGGGCGGTGCGGTACTTCCGAAACAAATCCGGCGTCACCTTGTTGACCAGGACGTCGGTGCACTGCGCAGAGAGGATTGTGGCCACGAGCAGCTCCAGGGGACTCGAGTAGTCCAGCGTGCAGCGCGCGTCCGGATAGGCGCGGCGCAGTGCTGCGAGGACCTGCGGCATGCGGGTGGCGGGAGCGGTGTGTGCGGAGGGCATGGCGCTTATTCTAGGCACCGGCGGCACCCGCGGCAAGCACAGCGAGCACGCAGTAGCATCGAGCTCCGGAAGCCGCTACAATACACAGTGATCCGCGTGTACGGTCTGGCTCCCCCGATTCACCGAACCCTGGCCGGAGTCCGCTGCAGATGGCCCTAGCCGGAGCATCGATCCAGGAACGCCGCCGCTTCCCGCGCACCGCGCGCCCGGGCTCCCTGGCCATCAACCTGCTCGAACCCTACGCCGCCAAGAACGTCCCCCATGTCAACACCAGTGAAGGCGGATTGTGCCTACGACTCCCGGGGGCGCTCGAGATGCGGTCGCTCGTGCGGCTGCAGGTCGGCGCCGGACCGGCGGACGGCCGGAAGCGCACGGAGCTCGTCGGGCGCGTCGCCTGGGTCATGCAGCGTCTCGACCTGCGGGCGCGACCACCGTTTCCGTACGATGTGGGGATCGAGTTTCTCCAACCCGCACACCTCGCCCGGCTGGCGACCGTGCCCGGAGGGCGCGGTGAGCGCGTGCCGCGCCTCGCCCGCGACCTCGAGCCCGCCATGCTGCGCGGCCGCACCTACGCGCCGGAGGTGACGCGCGAAGGTAGCGCGCGCTGGCACCTCATCGTGACGGTTGAAAGCGTGCCCTGCTTCAGTGGTCATTATGCCTCGGAGCGGGCGGCGCGCGGCGCGTGGGCGAAGTTCAAGCGGACCCAGGGCAGGCGGTGAGCCGCGGATGATCGCCATCGCGAAGCAATTGGCGGTCTTCATGGACAATCGCCCCGGGATGCTCGCCCGGACCTGTCGGGCGCTGGCGAAGGCCAACGTGAACATCCTCGCGATGTCCATGCATGACACCATCGACCACACGGTCGTGCGCCTGGTCGTGGACAAGACGCCGGAGGCGCAGCGGGTTTGCCAGGACCTGCACGATCTGGTCCAGGCGCGCGACGTCATCTTTATGGACCTGGACAACCGTGTCGGCGCGCTCGCGGAACTGGCGGAACGGCTGGCCGCGGCCGGCATCAACCTCGAGTACGCCTACTGCACAACCTCGCCCACGCACAGCGCGGGCGCCGTTGTCCTGCGCACCAACGACCTCGAAGCCACCATCAACGCCCTCAGCTAGCCTCTCGGACATGGGACACGTCACGAACCCCCGCGTCCCGTCTCCCTGGTCGCCCATCCCGTCTCCCTAGCGCGCCCATGAAGGCCGTGATCTTCCGCCAGCACGGGGGACCCGGCGTGCTGGAATACACCGAGGTGCCGGACCCCTCCATTGGTCCGGACGAGGTCCTGGTTCGCGTGAAGGCGTGCGCGCTGAACCACCTGGACCTCTGGATTCGCCAGGGCATTCCTGCCTATCGGATCAGCCTGCCGCACATCTCGGGGTGCGACGTCGCCGGCATTGTGGAACGGGTGGCCGCCGGGGTCACCACGCTGCGGGCAGGGGACCGCGTCGTGCTGGCGCCGGGCCTGAGCTGCTGGGCGTGCCCGGAGTGCCGCGCCGGAGCGGACCACGCGTGCGCGTCGTATGGGATTCGGGGTGCGGCCACCGACGGCGGCTATGCGGAGTTCACGGTGGCGGCGGCGCGCGACGTCCTGCCGATCCCCCCCACCCTCGCGTTCGAGGTCGCGGCGGCGTTCCCACTCGTCTTCCTGACGGCCTGGCACATGCTCGTCGGCCGCGCGAACCTGCAAGCGGGCGAGTCGGTCTTGGTGCACGCGGCCGGCAGCGGCGTGGGGCACGCCGCGGTGCAGATCGCCAGGCACCTGCGAGCGACGGTGTACGCCACCGTGGGGGATGACGCAAAGATTCCCAAGGCCCAGGCGCTCGGCGCCGACCAGGTGATCAACTACCGCCGCGAGGACTTCGAGGCGCGGCTGAAGGAGCTGACCGGCGGGCGCGGGGTGCAGGTCGTCATTGAGCACATCGGCCCGGAGACGTGGGAGCGCAGTGTGCGCGTGCTGGCGAAGCGGGGCCGGCTGGTGACGTGCGGTGCGACCAGCGGGCCGAGCGTCCCGCTTGATCTGCGGTACGTCTTTTCGCGGCAACTGTCGCTGCTGGGGTCGATGATGGGCACCCGGGCCGACCTGGAGCAGGTGGCCCGGCTCGTGGGCCAGGGCACGCTCAAGCCGATCGTGGACACGGTCCTGCCGTTGCGCGACGCCCGGGCGGCCCAGGAGCGGATGCTGCGGCGCGACGTCTTTGGCAAATTAGTCCTGGTTCCATGAAGCGGTCCAGGGCACGTGCCGCGGGAAACCTGACCGAACACTTACAGCGACCTCGCGCAAGGCACACGACGGGGTGCGATCCTTGTAGCATGCACGGTCGGCACGGTCTCAGAGGTCACTAAGGAGGGGTCATGGCATTCCGTCTCATCCCGAAGGACGAGTCCTTCTTCGATATGTTCGAGCAGCAGGCGGAGCGGCTCATCACGGGCGCTGAGGTCCTCGTGCAGACCACCGAGCGGTTCGAGACCATCGCCGAGAATGCCAAACGCCTCGAGCGCTTGGAGCACGACGCGGACCAGTTGACGCACGACCTCATGGAGAAGCTCAACCGCACGTTTATCACGCCCATCGACCGCGAGGATATCTACCGTTTGGCCGTCGATTTCGACGATGTCATGGACCTGATGGAGGCGGTCACCGAGCGGTTCATCCTCTTCAAGATTCAGCGGGTGATGCCCCACGCCCAAGAGATTGCCAAAGTCATCCAGCAGCAGACCCAGGAGATCAACCGGCTGGTGCCGCAGCTGCGCCGCATGCGCCGGGACTCCATCCTGCCGCACTGCGTGGAAATCAACCGGCTGGAGAACACGGGCGACCGCTTGCTGCGCACGGCCTTCGCCTCGCTCTTCGATGGCTCCCATGACCCGCTGACGGTCATCAAGTGGCGGGAGCTCTATGGGCTCATGGAAGAGGCAACGGATAAGTGCGAGGACGTGGCGAACACGATCGAAGCGATCGCGCTGAAGCACGCCTAGGCCTGGCATGCCCGTCACGCCCGTCCTCCTGGTGGTGCTGGCACTGGTCCTGGCGGCCGAGTTCGTCAACGGCTGGACGGACGCTCCCAACGCCATCGCCACCGTGGTCTCCACCCGGGTCCTCTCGCCCGCCCGCGCCCTGCTGCTCGCCAGCGCCTTCAACGTGATCGGCGCCATGTCCGGCACCGCCGTGGCGGCCACGATCGGCAAGGGGATCGTCAGCGCGGAGGTTATCAACATCTACACCGTCGGCGCGGCGATGGTCGGCATCGTCTTCTGGAGCACCGTGGCGTGGTACTACGGCTTGCCGACCAGCGAGTCCCATGCCCTCATTGCCGGGTTGACCGGCGCCGGACTCGCTACGGCCGGCCCGGATGTGCTGGTCTGGGCTGGCTGGAAGAAGGTCGTCATCGGACTGGGCTTCTCGACCTTTCTGGGCTTCGGGGGCGGCTTGGCGCTCATGACCCTGATCTACCGCCTCTGGGCGAAGGCCCGCCCGGAGACCGTGCGGCGGCTCTTTGGCCGGCTCCAGATTGCCTCGGCCGGGTTCATGGCGTTCAGCCATGGGTCGAACGACGGCCAGAAGTTCATTGGCGCCTTCACGCTGGTGCTGCTGCTGGGAGGCATCATTCCTGAATTTCATGTCTCGCCCTGGGTGATTGTCTTGTGTGCAGGCACCATGGGCCTGGGCACGGCACTCGGCGGCTGGCGCATCGTGCGGACGATGGGGCTGCGCCTCACGAAGCTGGAGCCGGTGCACGGCTTTGCCGCCGAGACAAGTGCCGCCGGGACCATCATGCTGGCGTCTGCCTTTGGGATTCCCCTGAGCACGACCCACACGATCAGCACGAGCATCATGGGAGTCGGGGCGACGCGGCGCTTCTCTGCGGTGCGCTGGGGCGTCAGCCGCGACATCGTGGGCGCCTGGATTTTGACCTTCCCAATCTGCGGGACCATCGCCTTCCTTGTGACGAAGGGTGCGCTGCTCCTCACGCGCTGACGACTCAGGCCAGGCGAGGGCGCTTGACGCGCCGCAGGGGGCTGCGCTAGGCTAGACGACGGGGACAGGCCCCCTTCGGGGCCCAGTCCCCTTCAAGGTCGAGAGCCAGAGTTCGGGGACAGGCCCCCTTCGGGGCCCAGTCCCCTTCAAGGTCGTATGGACGTCGGGGTCAGGCCCGCTGCGCGGCCCAGACCCCTTCAAGGTCGACACCCTCGCTCACCGAAAGGACTCCGCATGTCGCTCGCCGGGAAGCACGTGGCGATCCTTGTCGAAGACCTGTACCAGGACCAGGAAGTCTGGTACCCCTACTTCCGCCTTCTGGAGGAGGGGGCGGACGTCCAGTTCGTCGGGACCGGCAAGAAATCCGAGTACAAGGGCAAGTACGGCATCCCCCTGACCGCGCACACGTCGGCGGACCAGGTGTCTGCGCGGGACGTGGATGCGGTGATCGTGCCGGGTGGCTATGCGCCGGATCTCCTGCGCCGCTACCCGGCAGTGCTCCAGTTGGTCACAGAGGCGCACGAGCAGGGTAAGGTCATCGCCGCGATCTGCCACGCCGGGTGGGTGCTGTGCTCAGCGGGCATTCTGCGTGGCAAGACGGTGACGTGCTTTTCGGCCATCAAGGATGACGTCGTGAACGCCGGGGCGACCTATGTGGATCGGGAGGTGGTGCGGGACGGCACCCTGATCACCTCGCGGAGGCCCGAGGACCTGCCGGCGTTCATGAAGACCGTGGTCCAGGCCCTGCAGATGCGCCCAGCCACCCCTGCCCATGGGCGCACGAAACCTCCCGCACGACGCACGGCCCTCCGCCGGTAGTGCGCGAGACGCGTTCAGCCTCCGCGGCCGCGTGATTCTCGTCACCGGCGCAAGCCGCGGCTTGGGGGCGGCCATGGCGCGCGCCTTCGCGCGCGCCGGCGCTGACCTCATCCTCTGGGCGCGGGACGGCCGACGCCTCAAACGGACCGCCGCCGCGCTGCCACGGACCGCTGACCTCCTCGCCCAGGTCGTGGACGTGACCCGTCCGGCCGCTGTCCGTGCGGCCCTCGCGCGCGCGGCACGACGGTTCGGCCGCATCGACGTCCTGGTCAACAACGCCGGCGTCTGGGACGGCGATGAGGCGCTGCGCCTCGCGCGCCGCGCCTGGGACCGGGTGCTCGAGACGGATCTCGCCAGCGTGTTTTTCCTCAGCCAGGCGGTGGCGCGGCGCATGCGCCGGCAGGGCTACGGCAAGATCATCAACATCGCCTCGACCTCCGGGATCCTCGCCCTCCCGCACAGCGCAGCCTACGGCACGGCCAAGGCCGGACTCTGGCACCTGACGCGCATCCTCGCCGTCGAGTGGGGCCCGCACGGCATCCGGGTGACCGGGATCGCGCCGGGGGTGTTCCGGACCAACATGACCCGAGACCTCTTCGAGGACCGTCGGTGGGCCAGGAAGCGACAGGCGGAGATTCCGCTGCGGCGCTTCGGCGAGCCGGAGGACTTGGAGGGGCTGGCGGTGTTCCTGGCCTCGGGAGCGTCAGATCATATTACGGGGCAGACCTTCGTCATCGATGGCGGGGCGTCGCTGACCGTCTAGCCCGGCGGAAGAAGTTGACGGAAATGGTAGGATATCCTACACTAGACTAAGAGGAGTGCCTGTGGGACGTCCCGGATGAAACTCTCCACCCGATCCACGTATGCCATGCGCGCCCTGGTTGAGCTGGCGTTCGCCGGCGGGCGCGCACCCCTATCGGCGTCCGCCATCGCGGCACGCCAGCGCCTCTCCGTCGCCTACCTGGAGCAGCTGCTCCACCGGTTGAAGAAAGCTGGGCTCGTCGGCAGCGTGCGCGGTCCCCATGCTGATCTGGTGCGGTGGGGTGCGCAAGATATAGCCGCCACGGGGAC
>SBAZ01000155.1 GCA_005239935.1 Planctomycetales bacterium
CCTGAGTGCGGGGTCAGGCTCCGCGCGCAGGCTCACGTTGGGGCGCGCGGACCCAGACCCCTTCAAGGCCGACCGCCTGAGCCCCCCGGCTTGTGCCGCGCTGGCAAAGCGAGTATCCTGAGGGCGCTCGGGCCCCGCTCTTCCGACTCGGAACCGTCATGGCAGCACCCAAAATTCTCATCGTGGACGACGAGCCGAATATCGTCGCCTCCGTGAAGTATAACCTGGAGCGCGAAGGGTTCCGGGTCGTCAGCGCCGACGACGGCCGCAAAGCCGTGGACCTCGCCGTGCGGGAAGTCCCGGACCTCGTGCTGCTCGACTGGATGCTGCCGGGACTCGACGGCCTCGAGGTGTGCCGCGCCCTGCGGGGCCATGAGGCCACGCGCACCGTCCCGATCATCATGGTGACCGTGCGGTCGGAGGAGACCGACAAGGTGGTGGGCTTGGAGGTCGGGGCGGACGACTTCGTGACCAAGCCGTTCAGCCCCCGCGAGCTGGTCGCGCGGATCAAGGCGCACCTGCGTCGCGGGCAGGCGCCGCCGAGTGCCGAGCGGTTCGTCCTGGACGAACTGGAGGTGGACTGGGGCCGGCGCACCGTCACAGTGAAGGGCAAGCCGGTAGAGCTGACCCGCCGGGAGTTTGATCTCCTGCACGCACTCATCGAGGCCAAGGGTCGGGTGCTCAGCCGCGAGGCGTTGCTCGACCGCGTGTGGGGCTACGAGCGGTCCATCGAGATTGAAACGCGTACCGTGGATCTCCACGTGAGTCAACTCCGGCGGAAACTGAAGAAGGCGGGGGAGCGAATCGTGACGGTCACGGGAGTCGGGTATCGGATGCTCTCGGATGCGTAGCCCGACGTGGCAGCCGCCGACGCTGTACCGGAAGACGTGGTTGTCGCTCATCCTGGTGGTCAGCGTCGTCGTCGGCGTGGGCGGCTGGCTCGGCAGCCGCCTCCTGGAGCGGCAGGCGGTCACCCACTTCACCGAGTTCCTGGTGACGGCGACGCGGCTCATGGAGCCGGAGGTCCGGACGGCCCTGCGCGGCGCCGCACATCGGGTCGAGATCCAGGACCTGGCGAAGGTCCTCGGGGAACGCGCCGGGTACCAGGTCACGCTCATCGATCCCTTCGGGAACGTCCTCGGCGATTCGGAGCAGACGCACGCCGGCGTGCGGCTCATGGACAACCACGCCGACCGGCCCGAGGTGCGGACGGCCATCACCGGTCGCGTGGGCACGAGTCAACGACACGTCCCAACCGAGCTGGTCGCCAAGCTGTACGTGGCCATCCCCGTGGTGGAAGCGGGGACCACGCTGGGCGTCCTGCGGGTGGCGGTGCCGCTGACCGGCGTGGCGGACCTGCGGCGCGGGATCCGGCGCGCCGCGGGGCTGGGTCTGGTGCTCGGCGTGGGGCTGGCCCTCCTGGTGGGGGCGTGGTCGGCCAAGCGGCTGACGGATCCGCTGCGTCAGCTGGCGGACACCGCGCGCGCGTACGCCCGAGGCGATTTCTCCAAGCCCGCGGGGGACGCGCCGATCCGCGAGGTGCACGAACTCGCGATGTCGCTCAATACGATGGTGCAGGACGTCCGGCGCTCCATTGAGGCGCTGAAGACCGAGCGCAACCAGGCGGCCACGATTCTGGAGAACATGGCCGAGGGCATCATCGCCTTGGACGCGCAAGGCCGCCTGCTCGCGCTGAACCCCTCGGCCGCCGCCCTCCTCGGGGTGCCGCACCCTGGGGCGCTCGGGCGCAGCCTGTTCGAGCAGGTCCGCCAGCAGGACCTCCAGGGGCTGGCCCGGCAGGTGCTCGAGCAGCGCCGGCCGATCCTGCGCGAGCTCTCGATGTTCCAGCCCTTCGAGCGGCTCCTGCGGGTGCATGCGGCGCCCTGTCCGCCCGGTGGCGCCGACGGGCCGGCGGCGATCCTGATCCTCCAGGACATTACCGACACGGCGCGCTATGAGCAGTTGCGCAAGGATTTCGTCGCCAATGTCTCGCATGAGCTGAAAAGCCCGCTCACCTCGATCCGCGGGTCGGTGGAGACGCTGCTGCACGGCGGGCTGGACGACCCGCCGCACAACCGGGAATTTGTGGAGCTGATCCAGGAGGATGTCCAGCGGCTCACACGGCTGATTGACGACGTGCTGGCCCTCTCGCAGATTGAGTCCCAGGCGGTGCCGCTGCGGGTGGGGCCGCTGCCCCTGGCGACGCTGGTGCGGGACGTGATCGCCACGCTGCAACCGGCGAGCACGGCCCAGGGGCTGGCCGTGAGTGTCGAGGTGCCGGACGACCTCGTCATCCACGCGGATCCGGATCGGCTGCGGCAGGTCGTGACGAACCTGGTGGACAATGCCATCAAGTACAACCGCACCGGCGGCAGCCTCCGGGTCACCGGCCGCCTCAACGGCAGCTCGGCCGTGCTCGAGGTCATGGACACCGGCATCGGCATTCCGGCCGAGGATCTGCCGCGCATCTTCGAGCGGTTCTACCGGGTGGATAAGGCGCGCTCCCGCGCGCTCGGCGGCACCGGCCTGGGGCTGGCGATCGTCAAGCACATCGTGGAGGCACACGGCGGCAGCGTCTGCGTCACCAGCCAACTCCACGAGGGCTCGACCTTCAGCGTCACCCTCCCCGCGCGCGGCTGAAGCAGCTCGCACGACACAGCTCGTACGGCGTCCTGACACGCACCGGCTACGGTCCTGACATGGGCCTACCATACTGCTCGGTGATGCAGCCCCCCACACCGTGGCAGTCGCCACCAGGCACGCAGCACAGTCGTATGCAGCGACGCATCGGCGCCGGAGGTCAGGCGTTCCGGCGTCGGGCAGGGGACCTCCCGTGAGGCCTCGGTCCGTGGGGCTGGGCGCTGCGTGGTCTCACCCCCTCAGGGTGAGGAGGAGGACAAGAAGCATGAGGACGTGGAGACAGTGGGTGGTGGTGGGAGCGCTCTGTGGGACCTGCAGCTGGCCAGGGGTCGCGTGGTCCGCCAGTGAGGTGGAGATCTTGCTGGACGCCCTGGTCGAAGACGGCACCCTCTCGGCCGCCAGGGCCGGGCAGATCCGCCAGCAGATCGCCGAGACCAAGGAAGCGCGCAACACGGACCTCGCGAAAGAGCTCCTGCCGGATAACTGGAAGTGGAAGGGTGATCTGCGGCTGCGGAATGAATTCCGCGAGCGGACTGGCGAGAATAACGAAGATTTCAACCGGC
>SBAZ01000087.1 GCA_005239935.1 Planctomycetales bacterium
CACGGTCGACATCACGGTGGCCCTCATCCAGCCCGTCGCGATGGAGAAGGAACAACGCTTCGCCATCCGCGAGGGGGGCAAGACGGTCGGGGCCGGGGTCATCACCACGATTGTGAAGTAAGCCTCAGCACATCCGCTGAGGCGTTGTTGTATCTACAGCAGGACGGGGTTGGCAGGGCATGGCGCAGGATCAAGTGACGCTGGCATGCGGGGAGTGCCAGCGCCGCAATTATCACAGCTCGAAGAACAAGAAGAACGTGACCGAACGACTAGAGCTCCGGCGCTACTGCAGGTGGTGCCGCAAGCACACGGCTCACAAGGAAACGAAGTAAGCAGGATGCAGTCGGCGCAGGAGCGTCGGTTAACGGTAAACCACCGGTCTCCAAAACCGGGACTGCAGGTTCGACTCCTGCCGCTCCTGTTCTTCTCGCATCGGCGGGAGTCGAAGGGAGCCCCGACCGCTCTCACAGACCGAGCCGCGAGCGAACAGCGAGCGGCGAGCACCACGGGAGGGGCGGGCGGCCACCGGAGCGCGCACAGCGCGCGGAGGGGCCGACTCCTGCCGCTCCTGTTCTTCTCGCGATGGCCGGGACGCGGCAGAACATGCGGTGCGGCAGGCCGGAGCGTTGCGTCACGCAGGCGCCAGGGCACGGGATGGGCCCTGGCGCGTTCGTTCGGCGCCTGACGCATGGCGAACCCTCTGGCGCGGTTCGCGACATTCCTGGCTGGGGTGCGTGAAGAAATCCGGCAAGTCACCTGGCCGGCGCGCCCCGAAGTGCTCGGCTCGGCGCTGGTCGTGTTCGTGGGCGTCGCACTCCTCGGTGGGTATATCAGCCTGGTGGACTTCCTGCTCTCGCATGCGGTGCGAGTCTTTCTCCGATAGGCATGGTCGCTGACGCGGCGCACGCCCCGGACGCCCCGAAAGCCGATGAGGCCGAGCCGCCGAAGCACTGGTACGTGATCCACACGCAGACGGGGCAGGAGCTGAAGGTCAAGGGCAGCCTCGAAGGGAAGATTCAGCAATCCCCCATCGGCCCGCAGATCGCACAGGTTCTCGTGCCGACGGAGCGCGTCGCGGAAATCCGCGGCGGCAAGAAACGCATCTCGGAGCGAAAGTTCTTCCCCGGCTATCTGCTCATCCAGATGGCCATGACGGATGACAGTTGGCACCTGGTTCGCACGACGCCAGGGGTGACCGGGTTCATCGGCGCCGGGCGACGGCCGGTCCCGCTCTCCGATGAGGAAGTCCAGGAGATCCTCCGGCAGACCGAGGAACGCAAGGACAAGCCCGCGCCGCGCGTCTCCTTCGAGAAGGGGGAAGGGGTCCGCGTTATCGAGGGGCCGTTCACGAATTTTAGCGGGGTCATCGAGGAAGTGAACGCGCAGCGCGGCAAGCTCAAGGTCCTCGCGTCGATCTTCGGTCGGCAGACCCCGATCGAGCTTGAGTTCTGGCAGGTGGAGCGGCTCTAGGATGGCGGTCAAGAAGGTCAAGACGACGTTGAAGCTCTACTGTCCGGCAGGGGCCGCGAACCCGGCGCCCCCGGTCGGCCCGGCGCTCGGCCAGCATGGCGTCAACATCATGGAGTTCTGCAAGAAGTTCAACGAGCAGACCAAGGGACGCGAGGGCCTCGTACTGCCGGCGGTCATCACCGTGTACGAGGACCGGTCGTTCACGTTCATCGTCAAGAGTCCGCCGGTTTCGGTGCTGCTGAAGCAGGCCTGCGGGATCGCGAAGGCTTCCGGCAACACGCCGAGGGAGAAGGCGGGGCAGGTCACGAAGGCGCAGGTGGAGGACATCGCGACGCAGAAGCAGATCGACCTGAACGCCCATGACCTCGGGGCAGCCGTCAAGATGATCGAGGGGACCGCCAGGAGTATGGGGTTGGACGTGGTCTGAGCCATGCCGAGCAAACGGTTCCGCAAGGCCTCTGAGCTGGTGGACGCGTCAGCGGCGTATCCCCTCGAGCGAGCGGTGGAGGTCCTCAAACGGTTTCCCCCGGCGAAGTTCAATGAGACCGTGGAAATCACGGCTTCGCTCAACATTGATCCGAAGAAGACCGACCAGGTCGTGCGCGGCACGGTGGTCTTGCCGCACGGCCTCGGGAGGACACCCCGGATCCTGGCCTTCTGCAAGGGTGAGCAGGAGCTGCAAGCGCGCTCGGCAGGCGCAGACCATATTGGCGGCGCCGAATTGATCCAGAAGGTCCTCGACGGGTGGTTGGAGTTTGATGCCGTGGTGGCCACGCCGGAGATGATGCGCGACGTGTCCAAGCTGGGAAAAATCCTCGGTCCGCGGGGCCTGATGCCCACGCCCCGCACCGGGACTGTGACGCCGGACATCGCCAAAGCCATCGATGAGATCAAGCGCGGCAAAGTCGAGTTCAAGATGGACAAGACCGCGAACCTGCATTTTGTGATCGGCAAGCTCGCGTTCACTCCGGAGCAGCTCGTGGAGAACGGCCGCACCGCGCTGCAGGCGATCGTCCGTGCCAAGCCGGCCTCGCTGAAGGGCCGGCTCATCCGGCGCATCAGCCTGTCCAGTACGATGAGCCCTGGCATCCCACTCGCCTCCGATGAGCTGGAAGCCGATTTCGCAGAGGCTGCCTGAACCATGGCGGGCGCCGGGCGTGCGGTCAAGGAAACGCTCGTGAAGGAGCTGTCGGAGCGGCTGGGCGCCGGTCAGCCGTTCGTGGTCACCGCGGTCAACCGCCTCTCGGCGCCTGAAGCCGACGCCCTCAGACAAAAGCTCCACGCGTCTCAGGCCGAGATGCTCATGATGAAACGCAGCCTGAGCCGGTTGGCGTTCGCGGCCCTCAAGCTGCCTGATCTTGAGACGCTCCTTGGGGGATCCGTGGCGGTGGTGTTCCCAGGTGAGGATGCGCTGCCGGCCGTCAAGGTGGTCGTCGACTTCGCCAAGACCCATGAAGACATGCTGGCCGTGCGCGGCGGGTTCCTGGAGGGCCAGGTCCTGTCGACGCAAAGCCTGGTGCAGTTGGCGAACCTGCCGCCCCGGCCGGTGCTGCTCGCGCAGGTGGTCGGGACGCTCGAGGCACCGATGGCCGACGTCATCATGACGATCGAGCAGCTAATCGGCGACCTGGCCTGGATCACCGAGCAGGCAGCTGCGGCGAAGCCGGCGGCTCCGGCCGCGCAGGCAGGTTCGTCGGCTCCGGCGGCGGGCGAGGCGCCCGCCCCCACGCCAGGACCGGACACGACACCGAAGGCGGCGGAGACCCCGCCCGCACCACCCAGCGAAGGACCATCGGCACCCACACAGGAGGGGACGACATGAGCGAGACGCAGACGCTGTCGAAACGGGTGGAGGACGCGCTGAAGCTGACCGAGGAGATGACTGCGATCGAGCTGGCCAGCTACGCCAAGGCGATGCGCGACAAGTTCGGCATCACGGCGATGCCTGTGGCGGTGGCGGCAGGCCCAGGCGGCGGCGCGGCGGGTGCGGCCGTTGCGGCTGAGGAGCAGGATATCTTCGACATCATCCTGACCGATGCCGGGGCGAACAAGATCAATGTCATCAAGGAGATCCGCGCGGTGACCAGCCTCGGCTTAAAGGAAGCCAAGGACCTGGTCGAGTCGGCGCCCAAGCCCGTCAAGACCGGTGTGAAGAAGGAAGAGGCGGCTGAGATCAAGAAAAAGCTTGAAGCGGCTGGCGCAAAGGTTGAGCTGAAGTAACCCAGGGTGGACCGCCGCATGGCCAAAGTGCTCTCGTTCGCGAAACTCCCGGAGGGGCTTGAGCCCCCGGACCTCGTCGAGGTCCAAAAGCGCTCCTACCTGGACTTCCTCCAGTTCGAGGTCGCCAAGCACAAGCGGCAAAATGCCGGGCTCCAGGCCGCGTTCCAGGAAACCTTTCCCATTGAGAGCCCGGATCGGACCTACCGGCTCGAGTTCGTCCATTACGGCCTGGGCAAGCCCAAGTACACCGTGCCCGAGTGTCTCCGCAGTGGCCTCAGCTACGCCGCGCCGCTGAAGGTCCGTCTTCGCCTCGTGGGACCCAAGGAGTCCAGGGAGCAAGACGTGTATTTCGGCGAAGTGCCCCTCATGACCGAGGTGGGGACCTTCATCATCAACGGCGACGAGCGCGTGGTCGTCAGCCAGTTGCACCGCTCACCGGGCGTGACGTGCGAGGTGACCGTCCATGCGACCGGCAAGCGCCTGTTCTCCGCGCGCATTATTCCGTACCGCGGCGCCTGGGTCGAGCTCGAGTTCGATCTCAACGACATCCTGCACGTGTCCATCGACCGCCGGCGCAAGATGGTCGGCACGATCCTGCTGCGGGCTCTTGGCCTGTCGACGGACGAGGACATCCTGGGGGCCTTTGGCAAGACGGAGACCGTGAGCTTCAGCTCGCAGGCCGAACTCAAGCCGCTCGTGGGGAGTTCCCTGGGCGAGCGGATCGTGGACGGCACGACGGGCCAGACGGTCCTGCGCGCCGGCACCAAGATCAGCGAGGAGTGGCTCGACACGATCTGGCAGAGCGGGAAGCGCGAGATCAGACTCGTCAGCGAAGCCCCGGCCGAGATCCTCCGCACGCTGGAGAAGGATCACACCACCACGCGGGAGGAGGCGCTGCTCGACATTTTCCGCCGCCTGCGCCCGGGCGACTTGGTGAACCTGCCCTCCGCTGAGACACTGATCCAGCGGCTCTTCCTGGACCCGCGTCGATACGATCTGGGCCGGGTGGGCCGGTACGTCCTCAACCGCAAGCTTGGCATGCAAGACGCGCTGGATGCCAGACTCCTGAACATCCAGACTGTGACGAAGGTGATCGGCTACCTCCTGGGGCTGCGCCGCGGCGAAGGAGAAATTGACGACATTGACAACTTGGGCAGCCGGCGGGTGCGGTCCGTGGGCGAGTTGGTGTACCAGCAGTTTCGCATCGGCCTGGAGCGGCTCGAACGCACCATCCGGGAGCGCATGGCCATCTATGAGCTCGAGAAGGTCATGCCGCACACCCTGGTCAACTTCAAGGTCGTGGCCTCGGTGGTGCGCGATTTCTTTGCGCGGTCGCAGCTCTCCCAGTTCATGGACCAGACAAATCCCCTGGCCGAGCTGACCCACAAGCGCCGGCTCTCGGCGCTGGGTCCCGGCGGGCTCTCGCGGGAGCGCGCCGGGTTCGAGGTGCGCGACGTCCACCCCTCCCACTACGGCCGCATCTGCCCCATCGAGACGCCTGAGGGCCCGAACATTGGCCTCATCTCGAGTCTGACCGTCTTCGCGCGCATCAATGACCACGGCTTCATCGAGACGCCGTACCGGCGCGTGAAGGGCGGTGTCGTGACCAACCAGATCGCGTATCTCACCGCCGATCTCGAGGAGCCGTATGCCATCGCGCAGGCCAGCAGCCCGCTGACGAAGGCCAATAAATTTGAGGAGGCGTTGGTCAGCTGCCGACAGGGTGGCAACATCGTGCGCCTGCCCCCGGCACAGGTCGACTATATGGACGTCTCACCGAATCAGACGGTCAGCATCGCGGCGGCACTGATCCCGTTTCTGGAGCATGACGATGCCAACCGCGCCCTCATGGGTTCTAACATGCAGCGGCAGGCCGTGCCGCTCATGCTGCCCAAGGCCGCCCTGGTTGCCACCGGCATCGAGCGCCGCGTCGCGGTCGACGCCGGGGCGTGCATCGTCGCCCGGGAGGCCGGCACAGTGTCGTATGCCGACGCGCAGCGCATCGTCATCGGCCGCCACACGTACGAGCTCAAGACCTTTCAGCGCTCGAATGCCAACACCTGCATCAACCAGCGTCCGCTGGTCGAAACCGGGGACCGCGTGAAGAGCGGCGACCCCATCGCCGATGGCGCCGCCACAGACCAGGGTGAACTCGCGCTCGGCCGGGACGTCCTCGTGTCCTTCATGCCCTGGCGCGGGTACAACTTCGAAGACACCATTCTCATCAGCGAGCGCCTCGTCAAGGAAGATACGTTTACCTCAATCCATATTGAAGAGTTTGAGGTGGAAGCCCGGGAAACGCGCCTGGGGAATGAGGAAATCACGCGGGACATTCCGAACGTGGGCGAAGAAGCTCTGAAGGACCTCGACGAGCAGGGGATCGTTCGTATTGGGGCTGAGGTGGGCCCGCGGAGCGTGCTCGTCGGCAAGGTCACACCCAAGAGTGAAACGGAGTTGACCCCGGAAGAGAAGCTCCTCCGCGCGATCTTCGGCGAAAAAGCTGAGGATGTGCGCGACACCTCGCTGCGGGTGCCGGCGGGCGTCGAGGGCATCGTCGTGGATGTGAAGATCCTGACGCGCAAGGGAGCGCGTGCCAAGACCAAGGACGAGCACCAGCACGAGCACGCGCAAATTGACGCGATCCGGAAGACCTATGACGGACAGATCGCCAAACTGGTGCAGGAGCGCCTCGAGAAACTCGTCAAGCTGATGGAGGGCAACAAGCTCGCCTCGGCGCTGTCCGAACTCGACTCGGGCAATACGTTGCTCGAGAGCGGGCATACGATGAAGCTCGGCGACGCCAAGAAGCTCGGCCGTTGTGATTTCACGGACGTGCGCCTGCAGGGCGAGCCAGGCCTCGAAGCGGAGATCCGGCGAGTCGCGGAGTTCTTCGACGAGTCCATCCGGGAGCTCCGCACCGAGGAAGAGACCGAGATCGACAAAATCAAGCGGGGCGATGAGCTGCCGCCCGGGGTGCTGAAGCGGGTCGTCGTGCAGGTCGCCTCGAAGCGGAAGGTGCAGATCGGCGACAAGATGGCCGGGCGCCACGGCAACAAGGGGGTCATCGCCAAGATCCTCCGCGAGGAGGACATGCCGTTCTTGCCGGACGGCACACCCGTCGAGGTTGTCCTCAACCCGCTGGGGGTCCCCTCGCGCATGAACGTGGGGCAGATCCTCGAGACCCACCTGGGCTGGGCGGCGCGGCTGCTCGGGTACCGCGTGCTGAGCCCGGTCTTCAATGGCGCGACGGAGGAGGAGATTCGGGAGCAGCTGAAGAAGGCCAAGCTGCCCCTGACCGGCAAGATCCGCCTGCGCGACGGCTTCAGCGGAGACTCCTTCGAGCAGGACACGGTCGTGGGCTACCTGCACATGATCAAGTTGGTCCACCTGGTAGATGACAAGATTCATGCGCGCTCCATCGGGCCGTACTCGCTTGTCACGCAGCAGCCCCTCGGCGGCAAAGCGCAGTTCGGCGGGCAGCGTTTCGGGGAGATGGAGGTCTGGGCCCTCGAGGCCTACGGCGCCGCCTACACGCTGCAGGAGCTGCTTACGGTGAAAAGCGATGATGTCGTGGGCCGGACACGGGTCTATGAAGCGGTGGTCAAGGGTGAGCACTCTCTGCAGCCCTCGGTGCCGGAGTCGTTCAATGTGCTCGTCAAGGAGCTCCAAGGGCTGGCGCTCGATGTCCGGCCGGAGCGCCGGGAGCATGTCGTGACCGGCGCTGAGTTGTTCGAGACCCTGGTGAAGCGCGAGCTCGCCGGGTCCGCGCTCGCTGCCCCCGCGCCGGAAGCAGACGGCGAGGGCGAGAAGCTGCAGAAGGCGAAGAAGTGACCATGGGTGCCACCACACCGCTGCTCGGGGAAGTCAACGTGTTCGATGCGATCTCGATCCGCATCGCCTCGCCCGAGGTCGTGCACGCCTGGTCCAAGGGCGAGGTCAAGAAGCCGGAGACGATCAACTATCGCACGCTCAAGCCGGAGAAGGACGGGCTCTTCTGCGAGCGTATCTTCGGCCCCACCAAGGATTTTGAGTGCAACTGCGGGAAGTACAAGAAGATCAAGCACAAGGGCATCACCTGCGACCGCTGCGGCGTCGAGGTAACGCACTCGAGCGTCCGCCGGCAGCGCATGGGCCACATCGAGCTCGCGGCCCCGGTCTCACACATCTGGTTCTTCAAGAGCGTTCCCTCCCGGATGGGGGCCTTGCTGGACATGTCCATGCGCGACTTGGAGCGTGTCCTCTACTACGAGGCATTCGTGGTCACGGATGCGGGCTCAACCCCGCTGAAGGTGCGGGACATCCTGACCGAGGACCGGTACCAGGAGGCCGTGAAGACGTACGGCAAGGCGTTCACCGCGAAGATGGGCGCGGACGCGGTGCACGAGCTGCTGAGTGCGCTGGATCTCGCCCAGGTCGCGCGGCACATGCACAAGGATCTGCAGAAGGCGAAGGTCGAACAGTCGCAGAAGCGCATCAGCCGGAACCTGCGCATCGTCGAAGCGTTCCGCAAGAGCGGCAACCGGCCCGAATGGATGATCCTGAACGTCGTGCCGGTGATTCCGCCGGACCTGCGCCCGCTCGTGCCCCTCGATGGGGGTCGCTTCGCCACCTCGGATTTGAACGACCTCTATCGGCGCGTCATTAACCGGAACAACCGGCTCAAGAAACTGATCGAGCTCAAGGCGCCCGAGATCATTATCCGGAACGAGAAGCGCATGCTCCAGGAGGCGGTGGATGCGCTGTTCGACAACGGGCGGCACGGCCGCCCCGTCCTCGGTCCCATGAACCGGCCACTGAAATCGCTGGCGGACATGCTCAAGGGCAAGCAGGGGCGTTTCCGGCAGAACCTGCTCGGGAAACGCGTGGATTACTCCGGCCGGTCGGTGATCGTCATCGGCCCTGAACTCAAACTACACCAGTGCGGGCTGCCGAAGAAGATGGCGCTGGAGCTCTTTGAGCCCTTCATCATCCGCAAGTTCCGGGAACAGGGGTTCGCGCAGACCATCAAGACCGCGAAGCGCATGGTGGAGAAAGAGCGGGCCGAGGTCTGGGACATCCTGGATGAGGTGATCAAGGATCATCCCGTCCTGCTCAACCGGGCGCCGACCCTGCACCGCCTGGGGATCCAGGCGTTCCAGCCCATTCTGATCGAAGGGAAGGCGATCCGCATCCATCCGCTCGTCTGCACCGCGTTCAACGCGGACTTCGACGGCGACCAGATGGCCGTGCACGTGCCGCTCTCCATCGAGGCGCAGCTCGAGGCGCGCCTGCTCATGCTGGCATCGACGAACTTGTTCTCACCCGCGAGCGGGAAGCCCATCGTCACGCCGACGCAGGACATCATCTTGGGCTGCTACTACCTCACCAAGGCCCGAGACAAGGCGAAGGGGCACGGGTTGCTGTTCTCGGACCTAGAGGAAGCGATCCTCGCCTATCAGGACGACCAGGTGGACTTGCACGCCAAGGTCAAGCTGCGGTGGGAAGGCCAGCTCTACGACACCACGCCGGGGCGCGTCCTCTTCAATCTGGTTCTGCCACCGGAGGTCCGGTTCGTCAACGAGCTCATCGACAAGGGCCGGCTGAGCAATCTCATCAGCAAGGTCTACCGGCTGTGCGGGCACGACCGCACGGTGGATCTCCTCGATGCGTTGAAGTCGTTGGGGTTTGAGTGGGCGACCCGGGCAGGCATGTCCATTTCGGTGTCGGATCTGGCCATTCCCGAAGCCAAGGACCGGCTGCTCACGCGGGCACACAAGGAGGTCGACCAGATTGAGGGACAATACCGCCGCGGCCTCATTACAGAGGGGGAGCGGTACAACAAGATCATCGACGTCTGGATGCGCGCGACCGAGGACATTTCCGCGAGCGTCATGGAGAACTTCGAAGTCTTCAATCCGATCTTCATGATGGCCGACTCAGGGGCCCGGGGCTCCGAGCAGCAGGTCCGCCAGCTCGCCGGCATGCGCGGCCTTATGGCCAAGCCATCGGGCGACATCATCGAGAACCCCATCACCGCGAACTTCCGAGAAGGCCTCACGGTCCATGAGTACTTCATCTCCACCCACGGCGCGCGCAAGGGCCTGGCGGACACGGCGCTCAAGACTGCCGACTCGGGATATCTCACGCGGCGCCTCGTGGATGTGGCGCAGGAAGTCATCATCATGGAGCCGGACTGCAGGACCCTCAACGGCATCATGATGACGGCGATCCGGGAGGGCGATGAGGACATCGTGCCGCTGAAGGACCGGATCGTTGGGCGCTGTGTCCTGGACAACATCGTCGATGTGGTCAGCGATGACGTGCTCGTCAAGGCGAACGACGAAATCACGGAAGACGCCGCCGACCGCATCGAGACGGCCGGCATCGAGAAGATCCGCATCCGCAGCGTCCTCACCTGCGAGGCCGTGAAGGGCGTCTGCGCTCGGTGCTACGGACGCGACCTGGCCACGGGTTCGATGGTGGGGCTAGGCGAGGCCGTGGGGATCATCGCGGCACAGTCTATCGGCGAGCCCGGCACGCAGCTCACGATGCGCACATTCCACATCGGTGGGACCGCACATCGTGCCATCGAGCAGTCTCAGATCAAGACCAAGCACAAAGGTAGCGTGAAGTTCCACAACTTGAAGACCGTGCGGACGAAGCCTGATGAGCTGCTCGTCCTCAACCGCAACGGCGAACTTTCTATCGCCGATGCCGAGGGCCGGGAGCTCGAGCGTCATCGGATCCCGCAGGGGAGTGTCGTCAGCAAGGCCGACGGGGAGGGCGTCACGAAGGACGAGTTACTGGTCCGTTGGGATCCGTATACGACGCCGATCCTGACAGAGTTCGGCGGGGTGGCTCGGTTCGAGGATGTCCGCGCCGGCGTGACGATGCGCGAGGAGATGGATGAGGCGACCGGCTTGATCAACCGCGTCATCGTAGAGCACAAGGGGGACTATCGGCCCCAGATCGTGATCGAGACGGACCGCGGAGAGCTGCTGGCGGTGTATGGGCTCCCGACCGGCGCGCACGTGCTGGTGAAGGAGAAGCAGACCGTCAAACCGGGCGACATCATTGCGAAGACCGCGCGCAAGATCAGCCAGACCAAAGACATCACGGGGGGTCTGCCCCGCGTCGCTGAGCTCTTCGAAGCGCGGCGTCCGAAGGACCCGGCCATCATCGCGGAAATTGACGGGATGGTGGACTTTGGGACCGCTAAGAAGGGCCAGCGGCGGATCATCCTGAAGAGCGCGTCGGGGATGACGAAAGAATACCTGATCCCGCACGGCAAGCACCTGAACGTCTACAAGGGTGACTACATCCAGAGTGGGCAGCCGCTCACCGATGGGCCGATCGTCCCGCAGGACATCTTGCGCGTCATCGGCGAGCGCGGACTGCAGGAGTACCTCGTGAACGAAATCCAGGAGGTGTACCGCTCGCAGGGTGTGAAGATCAACGACAAGCACATCGAAGTCATCGTGCGCCAGATGCTGCGCAAGGTGCGCATTGACGACCCCGGCGATACCGAGTTCCTCCTGGGTATGCAGGTGGACAAGGGACGGGTCGCGGATGAGAACGCACGTGCCCGCGAGAAGGGCAACAAGCCGGCGCAGGGGACCCCGATCCTGCTGGGAATCACCAAGGCCAGTCTCTCCACCGAGAGCTTCATCGCCGCGGCCAGCTTCCAGGAGACGACCCGCGTGCTGACGGACGCGGCGGCCAGCGGCAAGCGTGACACCCTCGTGGGGCTGAAAGAGAACGTCATCATGGGACACCTGGTGCCGGCCGGCACCGGATTTGACGGCAATCGGCGCGGCGAGATGATCAAAACCGCCGCGGAGGAGTTAGCGGAGGTCCTTGGCACCGAGGACGGCGATGGTGAGGCCGCCTGATGCCGACGGTGAGCCAGCTGATTCGGTACGGGCGCCACGCGCTGACCAAGAAGACGAAGGCTCCGGCGCTCAAGGCCTCCCCGCAGCGCCGAGGAGTCTGCGTGCAGGTCCGGACGATGACGCCCAAGAAGCCGAACTCTGCGCTGCGCAAGATCGCCCGCGTCCGCCTCACCACGGCCATCGAGGTGACCGCATATATCCCGGGTGAGGGACATAACCTCCAGGAGCACTCCATCGTCCTGGTGCGCGGCGGCCGCGTGAAGGACCTGCCGGGGGTGCGCTACCACATCGTCCGGGGCACACTGGATGCGTCGGGCGTGACTCAGCGCAAAAAGTCCCGGTCGAAGTACGGCGCGAAGTCCCCGCATGCCGGCGCAGCCCCCGCGAAAGCCGCCGCGGCCAAACCCGCCGCGCCGGCGGCCTGAGCCATGCGCCGACGACGCACGTTTCGCCGCGAAACGCCGGCCGATGCCCGCTACAACAACCGGCTTGTCCAGCAGATGATCAACAGCCTGATGCTGGATGGGAAGAAGGCGACGGCCGAGCGCATTGTCTATGACGCCTTTGATGTCTTGAAGAAGCACGCCGGGACCAGCGACGTGCTGACCGTGTTCACGAAGGCCATCGAAAACGTGCGCCCTCATGTGGAGCTGAAGGCTCGACGCGTCGGTGGCGCGACCTACCAGATCCCGATCGAGGTGCGCCATGACCGCGGTCTGGCGCTGGCGCTGCGGTGGCTCCGGGGTGCGGCCAGAAGCCGCAAGGGCGCGCCCATGGCCCAGCGGCTGGCCGACGAGCTGCTGAGCGCGTTCAAGGGTGAGGGGCCAGCGGTGCGCAAGCGCGAGGAAGTCCACAAGATGGCAGAGGCGAACCGCGCATTTGCGCATTACCGGTGGTGACGCTCGCAACCATGGGCACGGACGTGCACCAGCTCAGCAAAGAATCTGTTGATCGCCTGACGATGACGCGGAACTTCGGTGTCGTGGCGCACATTGACGCAGGCAAGACGACCACGTCTGAGCGCATCCTCTTCTACACGGGCCGCATCCACAAGATCGGCGACATCGATGAGGGGACCACGACCCTCGACTGGATGGCTCAGGAGCGGGAGCGCGGCATTACGATCACCGCGGCGGCCACCACGTGCTTCTGGCGCGAATTCCGCTTCAACCTCATCGACACGCCAGGACACGTGGACTTCACCGCGGAAGTCGAGCGCTCGTTGAAGGTGCTTGACGGCGCGGTCGTGGTCTTCTGCGGCGTGGGTGGGGTCGAACCGCAGTCCGAGACCGTGTGGCGCCAGGCTGACAAGTACAGGGTCCCTCGGCTCGCGTATGTGAACAAGCTGGACCGCACCGGGTCCGACTTCTTCGCCGTGCTGAAGGAGATCCGCGAGCGCCTTGGGACGAAGGCGGTGCCCCTGCAAATTCCATGGGGACGGGAGGACGGGTTCGTGGGCAACGTGGACCTCGTGCGTCTGAAAGGCGTCGCGTTTGACAGCGCGAGTCCCTCGAAGACGCCCGAGCTCGCGGAGATCCCGGCCGAGTTGCGGGAGGCGGCGCTGAAGGCTCGGCATGAACTGATTGAAGGGGTCGCGGAGTTCGATGATGCCTTGATGGAGAAGTTCATCCATGACCAGGAGCCAACCGAAGACGAGCTGCGTCGGGGTGTACGCACGGCCTGCATCAAGCACGGGGTCGTGCCGGTCTTGTGCGGCGCCTCGTTCCGGAACATCGGCGTGCAGCCGCTGCTGGACGCGATTTGTGATTACCTGCCGTCGCCCCTTGATGTGCCAAACCCGCCGGCGCACAACCACGTGAGTGGAGAAGAAGTCCACTTCGCGCCGGACGAGAACGGGCCGCTCGCGGCGCTGGCCTTCAAGGTCGCCAGCGACCCATACGTTGGCAAGCTCTTCTTCGTGCGCGTGTACTCGGGCACGTTGAAATCCGGCGAGAATATCTTCAACGCGACGAAACGGCGCAAGGAGCGTCTCAGCAAGCTCCTGCGCATGCACGCGAACAAGCAGGAACTCGTGGAAGAGATCCGCGCGGGCGATATCGGGGCCGCTGTCGGCCTGAAGTCGACGACCACCGGCGACACCCTCCTCCGGGACGACAATCCCACCGTCTTCGAGCGCATCCAGTTCCCGGAGCCGGTCGTCTCCATGTTCATCGAGCCCAAGAGCAAGGCGGACCAGGACAAGCTCTCGATGGCGCTCGGTCGGCTGCAGGATGAGGATCCGACGTTCCAAGTGAACTTCAACCAGGAAACCGGGCAGACCCTGATCTCCGGCATGGGGGAGCTCCATCTCGACGTGCTGGTGGACCGGATGCGCCGCGAGTTCAGCGTTGAGCCTATCACCGGCAAGCCGCAAGTCGCCTACAAGGAGGCGATCACGCAGCCGGTGGAAAAGGTTGAGGGCAAGCATATCAAGCAGACCGGCGGCCGCGGGCAGTATGGGCACGTCGTCTGCAAGGTCGAACCCGCGCCCTCCAAGAGCGGCATCACGTTCATCAACAAGGTCGTCGGCGGCAAGATCCCCAAGGAATTCATCCCTGCGGTCGAGGACGGCGTCATGTCCGCCGCCAAGGCGGGGCCGCTCGCCGGCTATCCCGTGATCGATGTGACGATCACCCTGTTCGACGGCTCGTACCACGATGTCGACTCCTCCGAGATCGCGTTCCAGATGGCGGGCATTGAGGCGTTCAGGCAGGGCGTCCTCAAGGCGAAGCCCGTGCTCATGGAGCCCATCATGCTCGTCGAGGTGGTCTTGCCGGAGGAAGTGATGGGTGAGATCATCGGGGATCTCCAGGCCCGGCGCGGCCGCGTCGAGGCGATCACGCAGCGCGCGTCGAGCCGGGTCATCCGCGCCCTCGTGCCCCTGGCCGAGATGTTCGGCTACGCGTCGGCGATCCGGTCGCTCTCGCAGGGGCGCGCGGCCTACAGCATGGAACCCGCGACATACGAGCAGGTGCCGGTGAACATTACGGCCAAGCTGATAGGAGGGAAGAAGTCGTCATGACGAAGCCCAAGTTTTCGCGCACCAAGCCGCACGTCAACATCGGCACCATCGGCCATGTCGACCATGGCAAGACGACCCTGACCTCCGCCATCACG
>SBAZ01000036.1 GCA_005239935.1 Planctomycetales bacterium
GCGATACGCTGGCCGCGGACAACGCCGCCGACGTGCTGCTGCGCCCGCCTGCCGACGTGCCGGTGGCGGTCGTGTCAGACCGGGAGGCGTTTCGTCAGGTTATCGGCGGATGGCTCGGCGCGTGCGAGGGGCTCGCCTGGAGTGCCGCGGGGAATCCGCCCGAGGCGGCGGCAGTCATGGTGACCGATGCGCCCGCGCCGCCCGGCGGAGCAGCAGGCCTGGTGCGGTGGCACCGGGCGGACGATGCGGCAGCGCGGCAGCCGGTGCAGTGGCTCGTGGACGCGACCCATCCGGTCGGGGCGTACTTGACCGGCGGCACACCCCTCGCGACGGCGATGGCCGGGCACGGGGATGCCGCCGAAGGACACCCCGTCGTGTCGGCGCTCGTGCAGGGCGCGCGGGTCCCGCTCGTCGTCGCGATGAGCGACGAGGGTCGCCGCACCGTGTCGCTGTTCATGGATCCGACCGTGGGCGTCCCGCCGCCGGCGCACGTCATTGCGTTTTTCAACAGTCTGCGCTGGGTCCTGGGGCGCGCACACACTGTCGCGACCGGGGAGCCGCTGTCCTTGCCGCTGTCGGCCGGGCCGGTCACGGTGCGACGGCCGGACGGCCGGACCGAGCGGTTCCTGCACGAGGGTGGGATGTTCCGCTATGAGGCCACCACGCGCGCCGGGCGGTACGTGGTGGAGGCCGGCGGTGTAGCGCATGTGCGCGCGGCGAATTTCGCGGATCCGCGCGAGTCTGACCTGCAGCGGCGCGTCTCCACCTGGCGCGGGCCGATGGAACCGCCGGCGCGCGCGGCGGCCTCGCGCGTGCCGCAGCCCATCGCGCGGGCCCTGCTCTGGGGCGTGCTCGTCGCGCTCCTGGCCGAATGGGCGCTCTATGTCTGGCGCGCCGGCCGAGGCCGATCCCTGGGCGCGATGCCGCCCGCTCCCGGTCCACGCCCATGAGTCTGACCCTCTGGCTGCTGCTCGTCGGCGGCGTCGCGGCCGTCCTGCTCACGGCGCGCCGCCTGTCCCTCGGCCGCCGCACGCCTGCGGCCGTCGCGTGCCGGGCCGCGGCGGTCGGCCTCACGGTCCTGGCGCTGGGCGGATGGTGGCGGCCGGTGACTTCGCGGGAGCCGCAACGGGTGGTCTATCTCGTGGACGGCTCCATGAGCATGGATGAGCGGCAGGCCGCGTGGATCGTGCGCCGCGTGGCGTCCCTCGACACGCTGCGCCCTGCCGGGGTGGAGCGCGCGCTTGCGGTCTTCGGCGAGGGCGTGCAGCTGGTGGAGCCGTTCGGCCGCGGGGCCTTGGCGCCGCCTGAGACCCTGCGCGGCGCGCTCGAGGCCGCGCCGCTCGCGCGCGACACGACGAACCTGGAGGCGGCGCTGCTGGGCGTCACCGGGCTGCCTCCGCATGCACCCGGCGGCCGCATCGTCCTGCTGAGCGACGGGCGCGAGACCTCGGGGAGCGTCGACCGGGCGCTCCCGCACCTCCGGGCGCTCGGCTGGCACGTGTTTCCGGAGCCGGTGCCGGCCGCCGCCTCCTCAGCCACCGCCTGGGAAGACCTGGTGGTCAGCCCATCGGTGCGGCAGGGCGCACCGGTCCGCGTCATGCTGCTCGTCCACCATGCCGCCGACGCGGCGCAGACCGGCCGCGTGACAGTCGGCCTGGCCGGGATTCCGGTCAAGCGGCAGACCGTGACGCTGCGCCCCGGCTGGCAGACGGTCACGGTGCCGGTGCCAGCACTCGCCCAGGGCACCATGCCTCTCCAGGTCACCTTCGAGGTGCCGGCCGCCGGGATCGCGGAAACGCGCGAGGCGTTCGTTGAGGTGCAGGGCCCGCCGCGCGTCCTCTTCGTCGGCGACGACCTGACGGTCCGGCCGTGGCTCGCGGCCGCGCTGGAGCGGCGCGAGATGGATGTGGCGCTCGCCCGCCCGGCCGATCTGCCGGAGGACGCGGCGGACCTCGAGCCGTATGACGCGGTGCTGCTCTTCAACCTGCCGAAGTCGCACCTCGGCGCCGCACAGGTGGAAGCGCTGCGGACCTATCTGGCGCAGCGGGGAGGCGGCCTGGTCCACGTAGGGCTCGGCGGGGACCTGGCGCACGAGATCACCACGCCTGCCCCGTTGGACGAGCTGCTGCCGGTGATCTTCGAAGCCAAGGGACTGCAGGAGTCGCGGCGGCGCGTGTGCATGATCATGCTCATCGACCGCTCGGCTTCCATGCTGGGGGCACGGCTCGCCGCCACAAAGCGCGCCGCCATCGAGCTGGTCAACCAACTCGCGCCAGAGGACCTCGTCGGCGTGTACGCCTTCGACACGCGGCCCTACGTCCTGGTGGAGGTGCAGCCGGCCGGTCAGGCGAGCGCGAGCGTCGTCAACAAGCTGGCCGCGCTGCACTCCCGGGGCGGCACGGATGTGTTGCCCGCCCTGACCATCGCCGAAGACCGGCTCCAGGCCACGGACGCGACGCTGAAGCACGTCATCCTCCTCTCCGACGGCAATACCCCCTTCGAAGCGCCTGCCTATCGTGCGCTCGCGCAGCGGTTCCGCGACGAGCGGATTTCGGTCAGCACGATCGGCGTCGGCGCCGCGTTCATCAACAAGGACTACCTGGAATGGGTGGCGCGGGCGACCGGCGGGACGTTCTATCTCCTGCAGAGCCTCGAGGAGCTGCCGCGGCTCGTGGCGCGCGACACGCACGACGCCCTGGGGCGGCTCCCCTTCGCGGAGGGCTCGTATCGTCCCGAAGCCGCGCCGGGCTCCGAGTGGTTCACGGACGGCGGACCGTGGCCGGTCCTGGCGGGGTTCCTCACCGCCACCGCCAAGCCCGAGGCCCAAGTGGAACTGGTGGTGCGCACTGGGGCCTCCGACGCTGAGCCGGACGCCACGGAAACGGCCCCGCTCCTGGCGCGCTGGATGCGCGGGCGCGGCCGCGTCGCGGCGTTCCTGTCCGATGCCAGCACCCGGTGGTCGCCGGACTGGATCCGCTGGCCCGGATTCGAGGGGTGGGCGGCGCAAGTGGTCCGGTGGACGCTGCGGCCCCGCATTGACGAGGAGCTCTTCGCCTGGGTGGACCGCAGCAGCGGCACCCCGCAGCTTGTGCTGGAGGGCGTCCTCGAGGAGCCGATGGTTGCCCTGCGTGCGGCCGAGGACGCCACCGAGGTGCCGCTGGGGTTGATCCGCACCGGGCGTTGGCGGTGGCAGGCGGCCCTGGAGGGTGAGAGCACCGGCTGGTATCGCGCGCGCATCGAGAGCGGCCCGCCGGACGCGCGGGCGCACGCCACCCGCTGGGTCCTGGCGGGTGCGGCCCCGGCGAGCGGGGAAGTGCCTGGACAGCCGCCGCGCGAGACGGTCTTGCGCCGGATTGCGGAGGGCACCGGCGGTGTCTACGCCGCACCGGACCGCGCGTTTGTGCCGCCGACGACCACCGTCACCGCGCGCC